>NZ_SMBP01000002.1 GCF_004341945.1 Longicatena caecimuris | reverse complement strand
CTTACATTAAAAGAGAATGCAGAAGAGAATGTTATTAAGGTATATTATGTACACAAGAAGACTTCTGTAACCGTAAAATATTTCTATGATGATGTGGAAGATGAAAGCCTAAGAGAAAGAATTGATGATTTGGAAGTAGGTTCTTATTTTGGTGGGTATAAGGATAAGAAGAAAGAACATTATTCCTTTGCGGCAGTACAGATCCCCGAAAAACTTGTAGAGGATGAGAAAGCAAATGTCATTCATGTATACTATACAAGAACAAAAACAATCGCGAAGGTACAATACTTTTATGATGGAAAGCTGGATGACAGTAAGACAGAGATCATCGCAGATTTAAAAGCAGGCGATGTCGTAGAAACCTATCCGGAAAAGAATAAAGAAGGGTATCACTTTGTGAAGAGCGAGCACTTGCCACTAACGTTAAGTGCTATAGCGGCAGAGAATGTCATCAACATCTATTATGCAAAGGATGAAGAAGATAGCAAGACAACTTCAGTTACTGTGAAGTATTACTATGATGGAGTAGAAGATAAGAAAGCGTCCTATCGAGTAGACGAATTAGAAGTAGGTTCACAGTATAAAAACTATGTAGATAAAAAGAAGGAACACTATTCTTTAGCAGAAGTTAAGATACCAGAAAAGTTAGTAGAAGATGCTAGTCAGAATGTGATTGAAGTATACTACACAAGAACAAAAACAATCGCAAAGATACAATACTACTATGATGGCAAGCTGGATGAGAGCAAGACAGAGATCATTGCAGATTTAAAAGCAGGCGATGTCGTAGAAACCTATCCGGAAAAGAATAAAGAAGGGTATCACTTTGTGAAGAGCGAGCATTTACCACTAACGTTGAGTGCTATAGCGGCAGAAAATGTCATCAACATCTATTATGCAAAGGATGAAGAAGATAGCAAGACAACTTCGGTTACTGTGAAGTATTACTATGATGGAGTAGAAGATAAGAAAGTGTCCTATCGAGTAGACGAATTAGAAGTAGGTTCACAGTATAAAAACTACGAAGATAAAAAGAAGGAACACTATTCTTTAGCAGAAGTAAAGATACCAGAAAAACTAGTAGAAGATGCTAGTCAGAATGTGATTGAAGTATACTACACAAGAACAAAAACAATTGCAAAGGTACAATACTTCTATGATGGCAAGCTGGATGAGAGCAAGACAGAGAACATCGCAGATTTAAAAGCAGGCGATATCGTAGAAACCTATCCAGAGAAGAACAAGGAAGGGTACATATTTGAAAAGGTGGAGAATATACCATTGACCTTAGGTGAAGATGCAAGTAAAAATATCATCAAGGTATATTATGTAAAGAAAAAAGATACTGAACCAACACCACCCAAAGAAGACCCACAAAAACCGGCGACGCCAAGCAAACCAACTACAGAAAAACCAAAACCAGAAGATGAAGTACAGACAAGTGATACAAGTCAGCGAACATTATGGATCATAATGGTATTGTTAAGTGGTGGTGCTGTATTGGCATATGGTTTAAAACGTAGAAGAAAAGAGCATTCATAGGTTATAAAAAGGCAAATTTTGCCTTTTTATAATGCAATAGAAGTCGCTGTCTGAGAAAATCATTCTTTTGTCTTTCTACATTGAAAAGGCTTTAACAAAGCGTTATAATAAGGGTGTGTGTAATATGCAAGGAGGAGAAATTTAATGAAAGTAATTAAAGTTAAGAATTACGATGAAGTGAGTGCAGAAGCATTCAAGGTGATGAAAGAAGTAGTAGCAAATAAACCCGAAGCTGTTTTAGGCTTAGCTACTGGAAGCAGTCCAATCGGTCTGTACGAAAATATGATCAAGGATCATAAAGAAAATGGTACCAGCTATGCAAAATGTCAGTCATTCAATCTGGATGAATATGTAGGTATTGACCGTAACCATTCCCAAAGCTATTGGACATTTATGCATGAAAATCTGTTCCATGGCATTGATCTTCCAGAAGATAAGATTCATGTTCCTTATGGAAATACAAAAGCAGATTGTGAAGGCTATGAAAAAGCAATGGAAAATGTCAGTGTTGATATTCAGGTATTAGGTATTGGTGGAAATGGACATATCGGTTTCAATGAACCAGGTACACCATTTACTGAAGAAACGCACATTGTTGACTTAACAGAAAAAACACGTTCTGATAATGCTCGCTTCTTTGAAAATGATATTAATAAAGTTCCCACACAGGCAATTACCATGGGTATTGCTACTATCATGAAAGCTAAGAAGATTCTGTTGGTTGCCTCTGGCGCAAATAAAGCAGATGCCGTTGCCGCAATGGTAAATGGACCAGTAGATCCAGCATGTCCAGCATCTGTATTACAAAATCATCCGGATGTTGTCGTTATCGTTGATGAAGAGGCTGCAGCTAAATTATAAGATACATGGGGGTTCTTGATGAAGAACCTCTTTTCTTTTTCTATCTGTTAAACATTTACTTTTTTTATGTTTGGTCTATAATGGAGAATGAAAGTGAGTGAGGATATGGCGATAAAATTGATAGCGTTAGATTTAGATGGTACCTTGTTGACAAGTAAAAAAACCATTGATGAGGAAACGAAGAAACGATTACTAGAAGTGCAAAAAATGGGAATCAGTATTGCGATAGCGACAGGACGTGATAAAGGTGGAATCGACTTTGTAAGTAAACCTTTGCATTTGGAAGAAGGGAAAAATTTCGTTGCTGGTGTGAATGGGCAGATCATTTATGATTTTGCAAAAAAGGAATATTATGTAGATGGCGTTTTTGGCGCAGAAGATGCGAAAAACGTTATGCGTTTGGGAAAGAAATACGATTTTGAAGTTATTAGTTGTTGTGGCTATGATAACTATGATTTCATCAGCAAAAAGTTAAAAGCAAAGAAAAAAATCCGCAGCTTACTGTTTGGTGCACCAATGGATTATGGCTTTAATCAAGGCAAACGACGCTTTTTACCTATTCAGGATTGTGAATATGAAATCACACAGGATATAAATAAATTCGTTTTGATTCAAACTGCCGCATATTTTAAAAAGCATTTGAACAGTATTCGCCGCGAATTAAGTGATTATGACATACTCGAAGTCGGACCGGCATGGATCGAGATTATGCCAAAGGGTGTTAGTAAGGGAAGTGCTTTATTGAAAATCGGTAAAGAAAATCATATCTCGCCAGATGAAATGATGGCCTTTGGCGATGCCGAAAATGATCTGACCATGTTTCAAAGTGTCCGTTATGGAATCGCAATGGGGAACGCGATGGAATCGTTGAAACGTTATGCATATGATGTTACGGATACCAATGATCAGATGGGAATTGCGAAAGCATTAGATAAATATATTTTTTATCCTGCAAGGGCTAAAAAATAGTTTGGTAGATTATAAAATAAGGTCCTATTAGAGGACCTTATTTTATGATATCGGCTGTTTGAGCGTGAATAAGTGCTGTCAGTTTTCTTGGTTCCATGGCAATCTGATAACCAATCTTGCCACCGCTAAACATGATCGTGGAAAAAGCTAAACAACTTTCATGCAGGAAGGTTCGATAGCTTTTTTTCATTCCAATAGGAGAACAACCTCCGCGGATATAACCGGTTATTTTATTTATATCCTTTACATGAATCATTTCGACAGCTTTAACATTTGCTGCCTTTGCGCACTTTTTCAAATCTAATTCCTGTGCCACCGGAATCACAAAGACAAGATATTCTTTGGTATTGGCAATGGTCACTAGCGTTTTAAACACCTGATCGGGATTTTGTTGAAGTAACTCGGCAACATGTGTACCACCGATAGCTTCTTTGCCATGGGCATAAGTAAATACTTCATAAGGTATCTGTTCTTTATCTAACAAACGCATGGCGTTGGTCTTCTGCAATTTCATTGATATCCCTCCATTGCCAGTAGTATAACACTTTTTTGCAAATGAGAAAAGTAATGAAATTCATCGTAAAATGTGTATAATGAACATAGATGCATCTTATGCTGGGAGGGTGTTTATGACAATAAAACTAATCGCAATGGACATGGATGGCACTTTATTACGCAGTGATAATACCATTTCGCAAAATACCAAAAATATATTATTAGAAGCACAGAAAAAGGGAATCATCTTAGCTTTGGCAAGCGGGCGCAGTTATGCTAAATTATTACCGTATGCACAACAGCTACAGATGCAGAAATATGGCGGCTATTTGATTGAGGTTAATGGTATGGCGGTGTATGATCTGGCACATGCGAAGCGTCATGTGGATGGACGGATGCCAAAAGAAAACGCTCAAGAAGTATTTACCTATTTCTCAAAATGGAAAGTAGAAATCATAGGAAATATGGATGAGGGAATGTATGATTATAATCCACCGGCTTTATTGGAAGAAAAGAAAGCGTATCGCAAATTGCATTCTTTGCCAAATGATTTTCCATGGACCGGAGGAGCATTTGAATTTATGATGGATAATCGTCAAGGTTATCCGGATTTACGCTATATTCATGCAAAAGAAGAGATTATGGAAGATGTAAATAAAATATCCGTAACTTATTGGCCATATGTCATGAAAGAAGTCGCTAAACGGGCGAAAGAGGATTTAAAGGACCGTTATTGGATCGGTTTAACAAGTGATAAATGGTTAGAAGTGATGATGCCAAACGTGACAAAAGCATATGGATTAAAGAAATTAGAAATGCTTACCGGTATCAAACTGGATGAGATGATGGCGATTGGTGATGGGGAAAATGATATAGAAATGCTGCAGATGGCTGGGCTTGGTATTGCCATGGGAAATGCGATGGAGAATGTAAAGAGAATTGCGGATGATGTGACGGCTACCAATATGCAAGATGGAATCGTGGCCGCAATTCATAAGCATTTGGGCATTTAAATGCATGAAATAAAAAAAACATGCTATACTGTAAACAGTTGGAGGTAATGACTATGAAAATTATAAACAAATCTGAATTCGATTCGGTAATTGCACAAGGTGTTGTCTTAGTTGATTTCTTTGCGACATGGTGCGGCCCTTGTAAGATGCTGTCTCCGGTATTAGAAGAAGTCGCAAAGGAAGTAGAAGGAAAACTGGATATTGTAAAGGTAGATGTCGATCAGGATGGTGAATTGGCAATGCGTTTTGGCATCATGTCAGTTCCTACTATGATTATTTTTAAAGATGGACAGCCAATGACACAGCTACAGGGCTTTATGCCAAAAGCACAGTTAATGAATGAACTCAAGAAAGTTATCTAAAAGAACATCGTTACTATTAATAGAAACGGAATTCTTGTACGATCTGTTGTTTAACATGGATCTTACAGGAATTCTTTTTTTGCCTATGTGTTTCTGCGCTTACAGATTAAGCTAAACGACAAAATTTACATGGTGATGGAAATGAAATGATATTATTTTCATGTTATATGAAAGAAAATGTCATATGTTTGAAAATATTTGTTGACAATTACTTTTCTTCCGTGTACAGTGAAACACAAGATAGAAAGAGGGTTTGGGACATGGGTACGATCATCAATGTAATAGCTGTTGTTATCGGTGGCGGTATCGGATTATTTGTGAAAGGCGGTTTGCCTTCCCGTATGCGCGATTTGTTGATGCAAGCTCTTGGGCTTTGTACAATGTTTATAGGGATTAGCGGTGCTATCAGTGGCATGATGAAGGTAGACGGGGCAACGCTTATCTCCGGTGGAACTATGCTGTTAATTTTTTCTTTAGGCATTGGGGCATTATTGGGAGAAGCATTACGACTAGAAGATCGTATGGAGGCATTGGCAGAATATCTGAAGAAGCTAACTAAATCCAGTGATAGCCGCTTTGTGGAGGGTTTTGTCAGTAACAGTCTGATTATTTGTGTGGGGGCTATGGCAGTCGTTGGGGCATTACAGGATGGTTTGCTTCATGATCCTACTATGTTGATCACAAAAGCTATTTTGGATGGCGTTATCTCCATGGTATTTGCTTCTGCATTAGGCATCGGTGTAATTTTTGCGGCCTTGCCATTACTCATATATCAAGGAGGTATTACCTTACTGGCATCCTTCATGGCGCCTATTTTTTCTGATGCTTTGATTCAAAACTTATCTTATGTTGGATCGGTATTGATCTTTGGTGTCGGTATTAATTTGTTTTTTGGCAAACAGATACGTATCGGCAATCTATTGCCTGCGTTATTGGTGCCGATATTATATGAGCTGATGCAGCTTATTTTCTAAATTATATCTATACAAAGAAAAGAAGTACCTGAGGGATGGTACTTCTTTTCTTAACTCAAACTCAATTTTGAAAGGGAGAAAGTATGAATAACTTTGAGGGGAAATTTAGTCATACTTCTAACAGGAACTCCTTCCTGTCAACTATAGTATAATAAAAGGATGTCAGACAAGTTTCGTTGAATCATGTAAAAATATGTGAGAAATTTTCTGGAAAAAAAGAGGTAGGTATTCTTTCTTTTAGCAAATCATAAACAAAAAGGCGTTGTACCTTTTTCCTTTAATTTATGGAAAAGAGTAGTGTGATTTGTCATTTGGAAAATTGGTCATATCTATAGGTAAGGTAAATCCTTTTGCACACACCTAGTATAATAAAAAGCCATCATATCCATAAGTTATAAATTTGTGATGAAAGAATTTGGTTAAAACAAAAATCTATAATCTGCTCATCCTAATACTTTATGAAGTTTATAAAAAGCATATGCCTTATAAAATAGAACATCCAACAAAAAAGACGTTACTTGGGGAAACGTCTTTTTTGCTTGATAAATTATAGTATATTAAATGGAAAGGGAGAAAGTATGAATTTTTGAGGGAATCATCATACTTACCGCAGGAGGTCATATCCCTTCCTGCTGACTATAGTATACAAAAAAGATGTGAGATAAGTATGTAAGGAGTATGGAAAATTATGTGTAAATCGCATTGTTTTTCTTTGAATTATGGGAAACTGAAAAGAAGGATCGCTTATTTGCAACGGAAAGCCATGTTTTGATCGGCCTTCCATCGTTTGATTTTAGGTCTGACTTTTAAGGGTACATCATAGCAACTGCGGTTTTTTCTATTCGTACTATGGAAATAGGAAGGTATGAAGAATCTTATGTGATGTTCTGCTGGCTTTACAGATAACTTTTTTTATCTATAGCGATGAGGCTTTGGCTAGATAGACATCTCTTGCATAGGATAAAGAAAAGAAACGCGAACTTAGGGGGAAGCTCTCGTTTCTTTTCTTTAAATTATTATGTTTTTGAAAGGGAGAAAGTATGAAATTTTGAGGGGAAAATATGTCATACTTAGCAGGAGGTTAGTTCCTTCCTGCTGACTATAGTATAGTAAAAAGTCATCAGATAAGTATGTTGAATCTGTGGTAAATTATGTGGAATCCAACCATGGTTATGTGATATCATGTTACCATGATGGGGAGGTGTAAAAAATGATAAGTTTTTTGAATTTAGATAAAGAAAAGATACTTACGGCGGCGAAACAGCAATTCCCTCATGCCTATATTGAGCAGGATGATGTTGATTTTTATCTTCCGGATATTGAAAAAGGTGAAATACAGATCATGTCTGTAACATATCCGGTTTATGTCAGTACGCATTATGCATATGAAGATAAGATGGTAAACGGCAATAAAACGCGTTATAAAATACCTTTATCAATCATCTATACAAAGCAGGATGCCTATGAAATTATTTATGACAGCCGTGATATTTGTTATGTTGCTTATGAACAAGAGAATGCCATACAATTTGTATTATATGAAGATTTTTATGATTTCATAAAGGACCAAATTACGATTTGTGAAAAAAAATGAAGCGTCTGACATAATTCGACAAATCTTTCTATTCGCTATATTGTATACTAACGATGGCAGTGAGAACTGCTACTATGCGTAAATAATCCCCGAAGACTATCCCTATTTACGTATTGATCATTCTATCCCCTATAGTGAAGAAGACCCTGTTTGTCAGGGTCTTCTTTATGTGGTGTGCCAGGTATGGGACATACTAGGTGGTGTGAGAGCTTGGAAACTCAATTGTTTCCTCCTACTCAATTAGATATTGATAAAAGGGAAGGACTTGCATAGATATCAAAAGGTTAATCAACGAAACATCCTAATCCGTCATAAACCAGTTGTAATATTGCGTCAATTCAGATACATCAATATCAAGTTCTTTTAAGAAAGCGTAAAAATCATCATGCAATTTTTTGCCGTGTTCTTCATCCTTTTGATCACAGATGGATGGATTTTTTTGTTGCTTGCCACCTTCAATATCATACATGCATACCTGCTGTTTATGATTAACGATGGACATGGCAGAATCATTGGTTACATCAATGGTATATTGATTTTTTGATAACGTATCCATATACGTAATGCTGGACAATTTACCTTTTTCATTCGTTAACGTTATTTTTGTATTGAGTTTTATAATTACCATACCGATAATTTTATCTTCCGAGCCTTTATAGCCTGTTACTTCATATCCTGCATTTTCTAAACGGAAATCGATTTCTTCCATGGAAGGGCTATCGTTGGAAGAACAGCCGGCCATAGCGAAACACAGTAGCCATACAGCCAGTAATTTTCGTAATTTCATCTGATTATCTGGTATATCTGAATAATGACGCATCTAAGCAGTCATTCTTACAATATACGCTTCCTTTCTATCAACCTTTTTAACCGTGGTTGATGACGGTTATTGGTATTTATATAATGTAATTGGGGATGAGTATGCGTATCATCTGCGGTTTTAACGCTTTCATGTAAACTTACTCCTCTTTAACTATAGCACATCTTTGTATTTCAGGAAAGAGGTTACATTTTGATACATATGGGAGATATGCGAATAGTTAGGTCTTTTTTGGGTAGTATGTAAAAGAAATGAATTGACGGTGTGAAACAACATGTGATAAACTTAGTGAGTTATCGCGTCAAGTGAAAGCTATCGCGAATGATAGAAAGAAGGTAACAATGACAACATTTAATGAATTACCAATCAGCAGCGAAATTATGAAGGCTGTTGAGGAAATGGGATACGAAAATGCAACCGACATTCAGGCACAATCCATTCCATGCATTCTGGAAGGAAAAGATGTGCTGGGTCGTTCTAATACAGGAACAGGTAAAACAGCCGCATTTGGTATTCCAGCAATCGAAAAAGTTATTCCTGGAAATAAGTTTCCCAATGCACTGATCATCTGTCCAACCAGAGAATTAGTGACGCAAGTCGCAACTGAACTGCGCAAGTTTTCCAAGTATAAGGAAGGTGTAAAAATCGTTCCGATTTATGGTGGTCAGCCCATTGATCGCCAGATTCAGCTGTTAAAACGCGGCTGTGGTATCGTGGTAGGTACACCAGGAAGAATTATGGATCATCTAAATCGCCGTACCTTGAAATTGCAGGATGTCAACATGATCATTCTGGATGAGGCAGATGAAATGCTGAACATGGGATTTAAGGAAGATATTGAAGAGATTCTTTCTATGATGCCGGCGGATAATGAGCATCAGACAATTTTATTCTCAGCTACATGGCCACAAGCGATTTTAAAAATCACCGAACAGTTTCAAAAAGATCCTGTACGTGTAGAAATTAAATCTTCTCAGCGTACGATAGATACTGTGGAACAGATTTATTATGAAGCACCACGAGGCAAAAAAGCGAATGCCTTGCGGGTTCTTTTAAATCATTATGATCCTGATCTGTGTATGATCTTCTGTAATACCAAAAAGATGGTAGATGAATTATGCGAAGAATTAAATAAGCATGATATTAAAGCGACTTCCTTGCATGGAGATATGAAACAAGAATTCCGTAGCCGTGTAATGGAACAATTTCGTAATGGGACAAGTCCTATCTTGATTGCGACAGATGTTGCCGCAAGAGGTATTGATGTAGACGATATTGATCTGGTTGTAAACTTTGATATTCCTCAGGATATGGAATATTACATACACCGGGTAGGGCGTACGGGTCGTGCCGGTAAAAAAGGACTTGCTATCACATTAATCAGTGGGGGAAAACAGCGCGGTGCTATCAAAGATGTCATCCGCTATACAAAAACAAATATCACTCGTCATGCCCTGCCAACCAGTGCTCAAATGATGGAAGCGAATCGTAATGCTTTTATTGCTAAAGTTAAAGAAGCTTGCGATGAAGGAATCACGGAAGAAAGTATAGAAATTGCCAATGCTTTGATGGCAGATGGCATTGCCCTTGAAAATATCATCAGTGCTTTGATTTCTATGAACTATAAGAATGAGGTCATTGATATTGAAGAAGAAGAAAATGTAAAACGTTATGCATCAGATTTTGATGCCATCACATTGAAATTCTCCGTAGGTCGCACCCATGGCATTCAACCTGGTAACATCGTGGCGGCAATTATTGAAGAATGTGGCATGAGTCCGAAAGCGATTGGACGTATTGATGTTCGACCAAATTTCTCTTTGGTTGATATTGCAGCAGATAAAGTAGACATTGTGTTGAATAACATGCAGCGTACGACCATTCGTAAACAGGAAGTCATGGTTGAAATTGACAGTGCGCCAAAACGCAAGACGAATCGCCGTGATGGGGCAAAAAATAACACTCGTGATGCATCTAGACGAAACAATCGTCATGCTGGGGATGGTTCCACACGAAGAGGAGCAAAACGTCCTGGAAATCATGATAAGAGTGTTCGCAAAAGTGCAAAAAGGAAAGCAAAGTAAAGAAAGATTGTTAGAGGCATAGTGCCTCTTTTTTTTATATAAGTAGTGGTATCTCAATTTCCCATTGTTTTTACGGTTATCGTTAGTACATGTAAAGAAATAACATGAAAAGGGCTTGTTTCTGTAAAGATATTGAAAATATTATAAAAAAGGAGAACGTATCGCCTAGGTTCTCCGAAGTCATTTTTCTTATCAAGTTATCTTGTTTCTATAGAATCGTCGTTAGCATTCGGGTGTTGGGATTTTGTAATAATTGTACGATGTGGATAAGGAAAATCAATGCCCTCAGCATCAAAGCGATGCTTGATGGCAATTCTTAAATCAGATAGTAAAGCAAAGCCTTCCGCATTTGACGTAGAATAAACCGTTGTTCGCAAAGTAATACTGGAATCGTTAAAGCGTATCAGACGGACGATGACGGGTTCTACACCGGCCGTAACTTCATCTTGGCTGCGATGATCCAAAAAATTAGGGTGTGCCATAACTTCTTCCTTGATGATGCGCATTGCTTTATCCATATCACTTTCATAACTAATATCCAATTCTAAAAAGTTTCCTTTGGTATTGTCATTTAAACTAACGTTTTCCAATACCGCTTTATTCATAACACTGTTTGGTATGATCACCTTGGTGTTTTCATATGTTTGAATGACAGTATCCCGTAAGGAAATATCAACGACATAGCCTTCATATTCCCCTTGATTGACCTTAACCAAATCCCCGATCTTGAATGGTTTAAACGTTGTGATCAAAAGACCATTTACAAAATTCCCCATAGCCTCTTGTGCCGCGAAACCAATCACAACCGCAATGATGCCGGCAGATCCCCATACTTTGCCCAGTACGCTTTCAAATGGTGTTAATAGGGATAAACAGCCATAAATAGCAATGGTATATAACGTGATTTTCACTAAGCGCATAACAAATCTGGTATTTACTTTAACATGGCGCTTAATAGAACGATTGATAAGACGTTTTAACAGATAAGCGCATACTAGAAAACATAACATGATCATTAGGGTATCTAAGAATCCATATTTAAACACAGAGCCTTTGCCCCATTGATTGATTTCATGAAAAATGTCCATGTGACGCCACCTTTCTATAACAAGATTATCTTATGTCAGATTGTATGCTTTGTCAAAGAAAAAGAAGTGGATCATAAGAGAAAAACGTCAAAAGCTGATAGTGAAGAGGCAATGTCAGAAGAATATGGAAATGTAGAGGATGATTGTCGAAAATATCTAAGTAAATAAGTGGAATTGTGTGATATTATTGATATAAATAAATTTTCAGATATAATAAATTTTAGATAAGAAGGTGTCTGAAGATGAACGTTAGAAGTAAGATATTAAAAATCCGAAATCTTCCCACAGATGGAGAATTGATTGACCATATCAACGCAAAACCTTATCTGTTTATCTTGGTTTGTATTG
The DNA here is from genome assembly GCF_004341945.1 of Longicatena caecimuris. GTDB lineage: Bacteria > Bacillota_I > Bacilli_A > Erysipelotrichales > Erysipelotrichaceae > Longicatena > Longicatena caecimuris. The sequence goes on along the minus strand of NZ_SMBP01000002.1, from coordinate 178,653 downwards.
CGATAGGCTTAGCATTGATGTTTACGCGTCTATATCTGATTGGTATCGTTATTACGTTCATGTTTTTATATTATCTGCTGTTTGTGAAAGATGTGACGTTGATTGAGTTTTATGATAAATATGCCATCTTTTATTTAAATAATGGCAAGGATGAATGTTTCTTGCTGTTTTGGGAAGATGTTGAAAAATGGAGTATTAGCAGCAGTCGCAATGATCTGGATGTACTCAATATCGTATTGCGTAATCAGGAAAGCATTGCTTTAAAATGTTTGGGAAGAAAAAAGGTGGCACGTTACTTTGTTACGTATGTGTCCACTCCCTGTGAAAAAGCCATAGGAAAGCAGCATGCATTGTAATGTTGCTTTTTTCTTTACGGACGATATGATATAATACACTGTGTTTGAGAGGAAGATGGACATGGATACTTATCATGAAATCAAGATGCAGGTGAAAACGCAGTTAAAAGGGCATTTCCTATTTCTATATGGATGGCTGCTGTTTGTTTCCTTACTAATAGCGCTCATCCAAAATGTTGGCGGTTTTTTGGGTAATGGGTTAGGAGCAACCTTGCTTTCTTTGGCATTATCGCTGCTTTGTGTAGTGGTCAATAATACGATGCTCTTTCTGTTTATTCAAAGGGTCAGAAGTTTACGTTTCCGCAAACAGGATATCCGCTATTCTTTTTCTAAGGCCGGTGAACAGATTGTCATTGGTTTATGCTTAAGCTTGTTGCAACTGTTTTTGCAGATAGCTGTCAGTGTATGTGCCTTTTTACCAATCTTATACATGCTGGTATCTGCGTTTCTCAGCCTGTTTTTCGTCTATTGGTATGCCTGCATTGCCTGGCTGATCTATGATCAGGATACACACATTAAAGATTTATTCATAAAACCATTGCACATTATGAAAGTACAGGCATCCGCCTTATTTTGGGCAGGTGGTTTCTATGTGCTGTGGAATATCCTATCGCAAATTGGTTTAAGCATGGTATTAAAGCCATTTATCAAGGAGAGCGATTCCTTAGAACAGGCTTTGTTAACACTTGTTCAGCAAGGGGCAGATCATATGGAAACGATCTGGCTGTTATTAGCATTTTGTATTGTGTATTTCTTAGTACAATATGTAATACTTGTCGTGCTGTATACCTTTTTAGCAAATGTATATGAAATGAGCAGAGAACGCTCGTAATAAATCTGATAGAGAAAAATGAGGTAAGGATATGAAAGCATGGAAAGAATTTATGGAATTTACAAATCTTAAAGGACAAGTAAAGAATTTTGTCATGCTCTTAATGCTGACTAGCTTTTTGTATTGTTCCGTATATACAATTTTGGCGAATTTCATGTATTGGAATGGAAATACCCTATTATTTTATGGGATTTTATATGTGTTAGTCATTGTTTCTGCTTATGTGTACATGCTGGTATTGTATCAGTTTCTAAAGAAAAAGCGAGATGATGATTTGCGTGTGGATATGAAAGCTTGTCGCATACCGCTGATTATGACCCAAAGTGTGTTTTTTCTATTGATGGCTGGGGGCAGTTTTGTATCCTACTTACTTATGGAAAATCAAGATCTGGCGTTTTTACAATATCTGTTGACACCAATCTTGCTGCTACTGCTTATGCTTTATATTCCCTGGCAAGTATTTGCTATTTTGGAAATACTAAATGGTAAGAAGCATCCCTTGCGCATATTGAAAGATGCCTTGCTGATTATTTTACGACATTATCAATCCGTCTTTTACTCATTGCTTGCTTTGGGAGCAATCGCTGCCATATATTATAGCTGTATGGATGCGATGTTTGAGATTTCTATTTCATTGGTTCCGGCAACGGCCGTTATTGATATCATGACACGAGCAAATCCTTTTTTACAACTGTTTACGTTAATGGCAAGTGTCCTGGATAATGTGAATATTGCGATACCGGCAATACTTTCTCTACTTTATGGCATAATCATGTGCATTGCTTTAAGTTTTTATTATATGGTCTTAATTTGTATTTTTGATGATGATATTCATGTATAAGCTTGTGACATGTTGAAATAGGAACATACTATAAGGTAAAGGATGATGAATGGATGAATGAAGTATCTATACCGATCGTTATTACACTTCAATTAGACGATACGTATGTGACCTTGCGGATACATTTCTTACGCAAGGATGATCAGCCTTATTTGCTTATTCAAGTAGAACCGCTTTGGAATTAGCGGTTTTTTTAAATGATGATGTGGAATTTGCCTATCTTTTCGAACGGTACATAGAACAATTTCTGGGCGGGCTCATATACTAGAATGTATAAGGATTGGATTGCTTATATACGATAGGAGGATGAAGATGAGCAAACGCTTAAAGGAAGTCTTGGCAAACAGGCTGCACATTAGCTTTCTTGAAACGATAGAAAATGATCCCTGTGATTTTGTAGGAACCATGCGGATTACAGTAAGAGAGCAGCAGGAAGATGGAACGCCATGGCTGCATGAAACGACGCGTCATGTCAAACTTTGCGATTCACAGGACGTATGCCGTGAATATGATATTCCCATTGATGCGCAAAGCGGTACGGGCAGTGTCGTAGTGGAATATGTGGAAGGAGTACAGTTGGCTTTAGTACAGGTGGATGAAAATGGCCAACAGATGTTACATGAAGACGAATATGCCATCACCTATAAACTAGATGGTGAAGAAAGTGACATGGATTATATCAATTTTGTTTTTGACGAGAGATCAAGCGAAACAAGAGAAGTTGAAATTATCAATCGTCGCATTCCTTTAACATCATTGCATATTGAAAAAGTAGTGCTGGATCGTGATGGCTGCCGTATGCCAATAGATCCGCAATGGGAATTTCCAATACGTATCGTGGATATGCGAGGATGTGAACAATGCTTCACTTTGAATGTGGAAAACCAATTTCACATCGTCATTGAGCAACTGCGTGTGGGAAATCGTTATACAATTGAAGAAATGCCACAGCGAGGCTTTTCTGTCAGTTATAGCTTTAACGATGTGGCGAATGTCGATAATGTCTTTGAAATGACACAGGGTGAAAATCATTTGCAAATCATCAATGCCCAAAGTGATACGACCAGCATAACCATTGAGAAATACATTCGCAGCACTTGCGGTGAATTATGCCGGCCAAATCGTTTTGAAGAATTTCAGGTCCGTATTATCGCCTGGAATCAAGATCGCATCATTCGTTTAAATGAGCGAAATAATTTCTGTGTCACCTTATTCGATATGGAACCGGGCTATTATGATATTACGGAAATCAGCGATAATGCCAGCTATGAGGTCAGTTATATCGTCAATGGGCGAAAAGAAACAAATTATGCCAATTTAGAATTAAACAGCTGTGAGGAAGCATCGGTGCTGATTATTAACACCGATCCTGATAATACCTGTAATCCACAACAAGAAAGTCCTCTTCGCATCTGTAAGTTTATTCGTCGCTGTGATGGTTGTATCACACAGCCGGATAAGAAGGACTCTTTCAAGGTCATGTTGTGTGGTTGTGGTCGTAATGATACCTTCTTATTAAATGCCAATAATAATTTTTGTGTCGATGTGGCAGATCTTTGTGAAGGCTGTTACGAGGTCGTAGAATGTTCAGATAAAGATTACATGACGACCTATCGTGTGAACGATGGACCAGAGCGTACCAGTGCCATTGTTGATATCATGTGTGGAGGCTGTAACAGTGTTGCGATTATCAATGAAGAACGCAATCGGGGCAGTGTGAGTATTTGTAAATATGTCCGTAATGCCAATGGTGATTTGGTAAAGCCTCAAAAAGATGAGTGCTTTCAAGTCTCACTGAGCTCTTATTTCTGTAAACGTGATTTTGAATTAAATGTTGATAATGACTGGTGCATGAGCTTTTGTGATCTGCGTTTTGGAGGCTATGAAGTCAGAGAATGCAGTGATTCAGAGTATCAGGTACAATATCAGGTCAATGGAGGGAAAGAATGCAGCAGTGCGCGTTTTGTGATTGATGATTGTTGCGACAACGAGGTAAAAATCATCAATTCTATGCGTACTTGCAGCAGCGGTATTTTAAAAATTTGTAAATATGAAGAAACCAACAGTCAAGAGCTGGTAAAACCAAGTCAAGATGAAGAATTTTGTGTGGAAGTCAGCGGTCCTTGTTTCTGTGAAAACTATACCCTGCGCTCTTCCAATAACTGGTGTATTTTATTAGAAGGCTTACAGCCGGGAGAATATCAGATACGTGAATGTGATTGTGAGAATTATGATGTCAGTTATCTGGTGAATCGTGAAGTGATGGAGGAAGCCTTTGTTTATCTGGGAACCTGTAATCAGGAAGTTTTGATTATCAATCATCGTAAACACAGCGGACGTTTAAAACTATATACCCTTATTCGGGATTGTGATAAAACGACACGTCTTCCACGGCCCAAAGAGGCATTTGATGTTCTTGTGGAAGGTGTTGACACCTGTGTGCATACGACCTTAAAAGCCAGCAATGGTTGGTGTGTATTATTGGATGATCTGGCTGAAGGAGTATATCGTATCATTCAAAAGGATACGATGGGGTATCATGTCAGCTATGTCATCAATGGTGAAGAATCTAATTTTGCTAAGGTGACATTGGGATTAAATGATATTTCGATTGGTATCATTAATCAAGTTAGAGATTGCAGTGGAATGCTAACCGTTACTAAATATGTACAGCAAGAGGATGGAAGTCTTGTCATGCCTTGTCCCCAAGATAGTTTCACATTTGAATTAAAGGGCAGAGGTTTTTCACACACGTACCACCTGAATGAACGCAACGATTTCTGTGTATATTTTGATGATTTAGAAGAGGGACAGTATAGCATTCGCGAGTTATGTGAGGATTATGATGCCACCTATCGCATAAACGGGAAACCGGTAGCCTCAGCTGATGTTACCTTAGGTATGGAAGATATCGGTGTAGATATCATCAATACACCACGTATGCATGGTATGGTATGTATTGAAAAGCGTCTGCGCTGTGCAGATCGTATCATTATGCCAGATCCTGACAGCTGTTATCGTATCTTATTAAAAGGTAAAAACTGTCATGAGATTTATGAACTGCATCACGATAATGACTTCTGTGTCTGTCTTACCAATCTGGCAAAGCAGCATTATGAAATTAGTGAATTAGAGCATGAATGCAAACTGTTTGATATCAACGGTAGTTTACAAGATACCGGCTATTTCCTATATGATGGAGAAGAAAAGCATATCACGCTGATAAATGAAGAAGATTTCATTGGCTGTATGGAAATCAACAAGCAAGTAGAAGATGAAGATGGCACACTGCGCCGCCCACAACGCTGGGAACGTTTTGATGTCATTGTGGAAAGTGAAGAGTATAAACGTAAAATCGTCTTATCGCATGAGAATGATTTCTGTATGCGTCTGTATGATTTGCCAAAAGGTCATTATGAAGTTCGTGAAGCAAATGCGGATCATGTCAGCTATATTGTCAATGAATTGCCATGTGAAAGTGCTGTTGTTGATCTTGATGAACAGGATGTTTGTGTTACAATCATCAATCATGCAATAAAGAAGGGCTGTATTGAATTTCAAGGCTGCATAGATGAGGATGGTACTTTATTGATGCCAAAGCCAAAGGATGAAATAGCAGTCACAATTACAAGCAAACAGGAAGAATATACGTTAACCTTACAAGATGAAAATGAATTTTGTGATTGCTTGTGTGATCTGAAACCACAGGCATATACGGTAAGTGTTCAAGGAAATTACAAGGTGCGTTTTGAAATCGAAGGTCAGGTATTTGAAGATGTGGTATGTATTGAATTAAATGGAGAACATGTTTGTGTCAATGTTGTGGTATCTTTCAATAAAAAAGCGGATATCACCATCCAAAAGCATATCCAGGATGCAGATGGAAGTTTGCAGATGCCTAAGCCAGAGGAGCAGTTTCAGATTACACTGCTGCATAATGGGCGCAAGCAGATGTTTGAACTAAATGCAAAAAATCATTGGACGAAGGTGCTCCAACAGCAGGAAAGCGGGGTTTATGAAATCATCGAGGTGCATGGCGGAACTGATGTTGTCTATCAAATCGATGATGGGGAAGTAAGTAAGCGCGGTTATTTTGAAGTGGGGAAAGACGATGTTACGGTGCATGTAATTAACCGTCAACCAAGCAGAGTGAAATTGCATTTAGAGGCTGTGGTGAAAAATTGTACGCAGGATATCGTATCTCCAAATGCGTCTGATGTCTTTTATATGGATGTGATCAGTCAAGAGAAGAAAAAAACATTCGTTTTAAATCAGGCAAATCATTGGTGTCAAAGTGTGGAAGTCGATCGTGGTGCATATCGTATCATGCAGCAGACAAATGAAGCGTTTGATGAACATTATTATCTGGTAGATGGCGTGCAGCAGCCAAGTGTGGACATTGTGCTGAAACAAAAGGATATGCGTATCACTAGTGTGAATGTAGCCAATTGTGCAAAAGGCACACTGGAAATCAGCAAGGTCATCCGTGATGAAAATTGTGGCTGTTTCAAACGTCCGGATACCGATATGGAATATGAAGTGGAAGTAAGTGGACCAAATGCTTTCCGTGAAGTGTTGACTCTATCTGCCGATAATAAATGGCGTGTGCATTTACAGGATCTGGCATGGGGCATGTATCAAGTAAAAGAGTTGGGTGCACAGGATACGCGCTATATTGTCAATGGCGAAATGGAAAGTGAAAAGGCGCAGCTGCAGATTGCAAATACGATGAATACGGTGAAGATCATCAATGAGACAACGCACCATCAGGGAAGTATTGAAATATGTAAACTGCTTAAGGATGAAGAAGGTTGTTATCGTTATCCGGATGTTGATGCTATGTATTGGATCATGATCAAAGGAGAAACGCATAGTAGCAGGGTATTATTAAATCATGCCAATCATTTTTATGCCAGTGTGCGGAATTTAGAGGATGGCTGGTATGAGGTAAGTGAGGAAAGTGGTCGTGATGTCTTATATGTAGTAAACAATGCCACCCCAAGCAAACGGGCCATGGTGCATGTACAGGGCAATGCCAACACCGTCAATGTTATTAATCCTTATCAGACACAGTTGGGGCGTATTGACATTTCGAAATATATCATGAGTGGTGATTTATTGATTCGTCCAACGAGTGGATCTTTTGAAGTCATGGTAAGGGGCAATGGAGAAGAAAAAACCTTTACCTTGACGAGTGAAAATGACTTTAGAGCAAGTGTAAAGAATCTGCGTCCTGGTACGTATGAGGTGATAGAGCTGCATGGTGAACGCGTTTCATATATCATCAATCGCACACAACATTTGGATGAGGCAATTATCAAGGTAGCAGGCAATCAGACAAGTGTGCAAGTGGTGAACCATGAAAGAGAACATGGCAGTATCACACTTGCTAAATATGTACGTGAGCATGGGGAACTCATACGACCAACCAAAGGGGAATATGTCTTCCATATCTCAAGACCAAATTTCAATCAACTCGTCACACTGAATGAAGAAAATGGTTGGATGGCTACTTTGGAGCATTTAGAAGACGGACAATATGTCATTGCGGAAACAACAACTAGCGATAAGGTCAGCTTTATCGTCAATGGCGGCAGTGAATGTGATTATGGCATCGTTGAAGTAGCGGGAAATAGTAATACCGTACAAATCATCAATACGCGAAAACAGCCTGGCGGCAGTATTTTGATGGAGAAATTTATTCGTCGAAATCATGCTCTTGTAAAACCATCCAATGATTTCCAGATTACCATGCATGTATCCAAACCAGGCTTTAATCAGAACTTTATCTTAAATAAAGAGAATAACTGGATGATTCGTTTAGATCATCTGGAAAATGGTATTTATGTGATTGATGAAGTTGATGCACAGGATGATGTGAGTTTCATCATCAATGGCGGCAGCGAAGTTGCCAGAGCTGTGGTAACGGTTCGCAATAATGTCAATACGGTAAATATTATTGATGCACAACCAAAGGAAACCGGCAGTATCCGTATCGAAAAATATGTCCGCAATCTGACAAGTGGAGAATTAGAATTACCTCCTGCCTCCTTCAGCATTCGTGTTCATGTATCAAAACCGGGTTATAATGAGGTGTTTACTTTAAATGCCGCCAATCGTTTTGCGATTACACTTAGCAACCTGATGGATGGCACATATGTAATTGATGAGGTCGACACAAATGATGAAGTCAGCTTTATCGTCAATGGCGGCAGTGAGGTACGTCATGGCATCGTCAGGGTGCAAGGCAACCGTAATCTGGTTTTGATGATCAATACAAGCAATACGAGTACACTTGGATCATTGACAATTAATAAAGTAGTGCGCAATGCCCAAGGTCAATTGGTCGTCCCAAATGATCATGAACGTTTTGATGTGGATATCATCAGTGATGTATATGAACGTCGCTTTATATTAGATAAGGATAATAATTGGCAGATTCATGTGAATGACTTGCCAAGGGGAAGATATCAGGTCATTGAGCAACTGGCAAAAAATTATCAGGTTTCTTATATTGTAGATAATGAAGAAGAAAGCGAGCAGGCTGCGTTTGATGTTGATGGCACGATGCATACGGTAAAGATTCTCAATACTCGCGCTTCCATCTTATCGACGTTAGAAATTACAAAATTTATCCGTCAGGCAAATGGTACGCTGGTACGTCCAGCCGATGGGGATGAATATGTGGTTGAGGTATCCAATGCTTCCTTCCAGCAGCAACTTCTTTTGAATGGGGGCAATGCGTTCACGTATACACTACGGGATTTAAGTGAAGGAATTTATAATATTCGCGAAATTGATCAGGATGCTTATCGGGTGACCTATCGTGTCAATGGCGGAACGGAAACCGATAGTGCAGCGGTTACCATTACTCCGGGGAAACGCCATATCGTAGAAGTCATTAATGAGCGAACTATCAATCAAAATACAATTGAAGTGTTTAAATATATGTTGGATAATGAGGATAACTATCTACCACCGGCTAGCGGACAGGTTTTCCGCTTTGAAATCATCGGTGAAAATATTCGTGACAGCTATGAGTTAAACGAAGCAAATTCTTGGCATCGTTCCTTGACGCAATATCCAAGCGGCATGTATGAAATTCGTGAGATTGGTTCTCCATATCCTGTGCAATATTTGGTGAATTCCGCTGAATTATTAGATGAAGCACGTTTTGAGGCAACGGCCCAGCGTACCAATATCATCGGTATCATCAATCGTCTGCCTAACGTACAAAATGGAACGATGACCTTAACCAAACGCCTGCGTCAAAAAGATGGTTCTTTGGTCTTACCAACCACGCAAAGCTTCATTATCCGAGTCAGTGGAAATGACTTTGAGCGCATGGTGACTTTGGATAAGGAAAATGGCTTCAGTGAGCGATTGGAAAATCTGGCATATCAAAGCTATACGATCGAAGAAATGTCCAGTCCTTATGCCGTCAGCTATATCATTGATGATGGAAAGGAAACAAGTACAGCCAGCGTGGATATCAATAGTGATGCGACACGCACGATCACCATTATTAATACCCGTAATGATTTATTTTACGATGTTGGCAGCGAGTTAGATGATCTGACCATCGTTATTCAATAAATGAAATAAATAAGGGGATGGAAAAGAATTAAATGATGAAAAAAACAAGCAAACAGGTGGAGAAAGCCTTGCGAATCAGAATGTTTTGAAAGAGAAAAAGAGCAGAGGGGAAGGCTTTTATAAGAACTGATGCATGAGAAATGAAGCATATGAAAAACGAGGATCCATAAGGTTTTTCACATGCCTAAATAACAATATCGGTAAAGGAAAAGAGGATGAAAACGCCTCTTTTCTTTCATTTGTAAATCATTTATTTACAATTTGTGAAAAAATAAGCAACAAACTTTTCAAAGTTGGAAATTTTTGAGTAAGAATAGTTAGAAACTCATAAAAATACAAGAAAATACCTAGTAAAATCACAAATTTAGTTTTATAATATGGGAGTATAAAGTTATGCAAGGAGGAAAACAAATGACTAAGAAATTTATGTCAATGGACGGTAATACAGCTGCGGCTCATTGCGCCTATGCGTTTACCGAACTATCTGCGATTTACCCAATCACTCCATCTTCACCAATGGCTGAAGTTGTGGATCAGTGGGCTACTCAAGGTCGCAAGAATATTTTTGACAGCGTAGTAAAAGTTGCTGAATTACAGTCTGAAGGTGGAGCTGCTGGTGCTGTACACGGTGCATTGCAGGCAGGTACACTGGCTACGACATTTACAGCTTCTCAGGGTCTGTTGCTGATGATTCCTAACATCTATAAGATGGTTGGTGAATGTCTGCCAGGCGTTATCCACGTTGCTGCACGTGCATTAGCTACAAGAGCATTAAACATCTTCGGTGATCACGAAGACGTATATGCATGCCGTCAGACTGGTGCTTGTATGTTGGCAAGCCACTCTGTACAGGAAGCTATGGACTTAGCTGGTGTTGCTCACTTGGCAGCAATCAAAGGTTCTGTACCATTCCTGCACTTCTTTGATGGATTCCGTACATCTCATGAAATTCAGAAAATTGAAGTAATGGATACGGAAGTATTCAAAGACCTGATCGATCAGGAAGCTTTGGCTAAATTCCGTAAAAATGCTTTGAACCCACACACGAACCCAGTTACCCGTGGTGGTGCTGAAAACGACGACATTTTCTTCCAGGGTGTCGAAGCTAGAAATAAACACTTTGAAGCAATCCCTGATATCGTTGCTGATTACATGAAGAAAATCAGCGAGATCACAGGACGTGAATATGCGCCATTTACTTACTATGGTGCTGAAGATGCAGAACGTATCATCGTTGCGATGGGTTCTGTAACAGAAGCTGCAAAAGAAACCATTGATGCATTAGTTGCACAGGGTGAAAAAGTTGGTATGATCAAGGTACACTTGTATCGTCCATTCTCTGTAAAATACTTAACTGCTGTATTGCCTAAGACAGTGAAGAAAATTGCTGTATTAGACCGTACAAAAGAAACTGGTGCTACTGGTGAACCTCTGTACTTAGATGTACTTGCTGCATTGAAAGATACAGATATCGAAATCATCGGTGGACGTTATGGTATGGGATCTAAGGATACGCAGGCATACCACATCAAGGGCGTATTTGATCACTTGAAAGAAGAAAAAATGATCAATGGCTTCACTGTTGGTATCAATGATGATGTAACGCATTTGAGCTTGCCTTGGGATGAAAACTTCCATATCCCTGCAGACTACACTAGCTGCCTGTTCTGGGGATTAGGTTCTGATGGTACCGTTTCTGCAAACAAATCTACCGTTAAGATCATTGGTGATAACACAGATATGTATGCACAGGCTTACTTTGCATATGACTCTAAAAAAGCCGGTGGTGTAACACGTTCTCACTTGCGTTTTGGACATTCTCCAATTCACTCAACATATTACATCAGCAACGCTGACTTCATTTCTTGTTCATTAGACGCTTACATGTTCAAATATGACATGGTCAAAGATATTAAAGAAGGCGGTACTTTCTTGCTGAATACAACATTCTCTAAGGAAGAAATCGTTGCGCATATGCCAAATCGTATGAAAGCACAGTTGGCTAAGAAACATGCGAAATTCTACATCATCAACGCAACGAAGATTGCTCAGGAAATCGGTATGGGTCGTAGAACAAATACCATTCTGCAGTCTGCATTCTTCGCATTGAATGAGCAGATCATGCCATTAGAAACGGCTGTTGATCTGATGAAAGCAGCTGCTAAGAAATCTTACTCTAAGAAGGGTGATGCTGTTGTTCAGCTGAACTACAAGGCTATTGATGCTGGTAAAGACGGCTTGGTTGAAATCGCAGTTGACCCAACTTGGGCTGATCTGCCTTACAACTCAGATCGTAAACTGACTGGTGATGAATACTTCGATAACCATGTCGCAGTTATCAACGGTTTGGAAGGATACGATATGCCAGTATCTGCATTTGCAGGAGACTTCTTACTGGATGGTTCTATCCGTAATAATGTAGCATTTAATGAAAAACGTACAATTGCTGTTCAGGTTCCTACTTGGCATCCAGAAAACTGTATCCAGTGTGGTATCTGTAGCTTCGTATGTCCTCATGCAACGATTCGTCCATTCTTATTGACAGATGAAGAAGTTGCTAACGCTCCAATGGAATTCAAGACAATCCAGGCAATGGGTAAAGGTGTTGAAAACTTGAAATACCGTATCCAGGTAACTCCTGCTAACTGTGTAGGATGTGGATTGTGTGCTGTTGAATGTCCAGGTAAGGGCGGTAACAAGGCTCTGGAAATGGTTGATATCAATGAAAAACTTGATCAGGAACCATTGGCAGATTACCTGTTCAAACAAACAGAATACAAAACAGAATACTTCCCAACAGATACAGTGAAGGGTTCTCAGTTCTTGATGCCTTACTTTGAAGTAAGTGGATCTTGTCCTGGATGTGGAGAAACTTCATACTACAAACTGGTTTCTCAGTTATTCGGTAAAGACATGCTGGTTGCAAACGCTACTGGATGTTCAATGATCTACTGTTCTTCAACTCCATCTACTCCATTTGTAAATGATGCAAACGGTGAAGGTGTTGCTTGGGCGAACTCTCTGTTCGAAGACAATGCAGAATTCGGTTATGGTATGGCATTATCTCAGAACTACAAAGAAGCTCGTATCTTGAAAGCTATGGAAGACAACATGGAAAATGTTGAACCAGCTCTGAAAGATGCATTTGCTAAGTATCTGGAAGTTCACGGTGATCGTGAAGCGGAAAGAGCAATTGCTCCAACGATTAAAGAATTGGCTGCTAAATCTGACATTCCAGCTGTAAAAGAATTGGCTGAAGTTGACTTAGTAAGCAAATCTATCTGGATCGTCGGTGGTGACGGATGGGCTTATGACATCGGTTACGGTGGATTAGACCATGTATTGGCAAACGATTTGAACGTAAACGTTCTGGTATTAGATACTGAAGTTTACTCTAACACAGGTGGTCAGTCTTCTAAATCTAGTCAGGCAGCTTCTATCGCGAAGTTTGCAGCTGGTGGTAAGACAACAGCTAAGAAAGATTTAGGACAGATTGCTATGGCATATGGTCATGTATATGTAGCTGCTATCTCTATGGGTGCAAATAAGGCACAGACACTGAAAGCAATCAAAGAGGCAGAAAGCTATGATGGACCATCTCTGATCTTGGCTTACTCTCCTTGTGCTGAACACGGTATCAAGGGCGGTTTAGCTAACCACCAGAGAACACAGGCGAAAGCTGTAGAATGTGGTTACTTCGATCTGTATCGTTATGACCCAAGAAAAGAACAGCCTTTGACAATCGACTCTAAAGAGCCTGATTACGATAAGATGTTAGACTTCATGATGACGGAAACACGCTACTCTCAGCTGCCTAAGCTGAAAGGCGAAACAGCATACGAAATGTTTGAAAAGACAAAGAAAGATGCTATGAAACGTCATAAGAGATTACTGGCTATCGCTAAAGAATCAATGTAAGAAACTTGTAAAGCTGGCACAAACGTGTCAGCTTTTTTCATCCGCGGCTATGCGATAGGCATACAACATCATGCTTTTTTTCATTCTTCATGTTTTAAAAAATACTTTTCTAACGTCATGTAGGAATTTCAGGCATATTTTGTTATAATGAATATCATCAAAGAAGGTGGATGTATGGCAAATAAGAAAAGAGTGCAGCGAAGGAAAAAGAAAAAAGGAAAAAGTCCCATACGCTTTCTTTTCATTCTATTGACAGAGTTAGTTGTGTTGCTTGGCATACTGCTGTATTTATACATCTATCATCCTGATAACCCGATATCTACTGCCTTACATAAAATGATAGATCCCATTCCTGAGGTGGTTTTGGATGCCGGACATGGTGGATATGATAGTGGCAGCGAATTTAATGGGGTTCTTGAAAAAGATGTAACACTGGCATTAACAAAAGATATAGGGGCTGCCTTAGAAGCAAAAGGAATTCCTGTTTGTTATACAAGAGAGAGTGATGACGTTGCTTGGCCTGCAGATAATATAAAGGATCTAGATGCACGTGTTCAGATCGCAAACACAAGTGGGGCAAAACTATTTGTGTCGATTCATACCAATGCCAGTGAAACCAAAACGGGCAGTGGCTTTGAAATATGGGGCGATTATAACGATAAAACGATTTTAAACTTCGCCAAGCATATCCAGACCAGTGTTAACACATTAGGTTATACAATGGATCGTGGGTTGAAGGATGTCGCTATTTCCCCTTTACAAGTTTTGTATAAGAATAAATTGCCAAGTGTCTTATTAGAGGCAGGATTTCTGGAAAGTGAGCGTGATCGAACATATCTCTTGCAGGATGGCAGACGCAAAGCTTTTGCGAATAAGATTGCTGAGGGGATATATAAGACCTTACAAGATGAAAAGAAGAAACATTCATAATAGGTACATGAGAAGATATTCATAAGAACGAAAAAGAAGAACTAAGCCAAATACAATGCATCATAAAACCAAACGAGTGCAAACGCTATCATTTGACAAAAATTGCACTCTTTTTCTTATGCATTTACTGGCATAATCATGACAGATAAGGTAAAATGATACTATAGAAAAGGGAGAAGGTGCTGTATGAAGGATATCATTCATATCATCGGTCACAAGAATCCAGACACAGATTCCATTGTCGCATCCATTGCCTATGCAGAATTGAAACGGAAGATGGGAATGAATGCTATTGCTTGCCGCATTGGCGATCTGAATCCAGAGACGGATTTTGTTTTAAAGAAATTTCATGTGAATGAACCGGTGTATATACAAAATGCAAAAGTAAAGCTTTATGATGTACCTTTTGATGATCCATTGATCATACGAAAAGAATGTACGATCAAAGAGGCGTGGGAGCGTATAGCAGCCAATCGCACAAGTGCATTATATGTTGTGGATAAAGAACAGAAGCTGATTGGAGTTGTGTCCATGTCGGATATTTCCAATATTTTATTAAATGATAAGGGGCCTGGAAATAAAACGTTAATGCGCAATACACCAAGCGACAATATCGTAAAGGTGTTACAGGGAAAATATGTATTTAAAAGTGAACGCTATCATCCCAATGGGGAAGTGCATATCCTAGGCAGTCGCAAAGACTGTTATGCGGACATTAGTTATAAAGATAGTATCGTCATCATGCGAGATGATTTGGCATTACAAAAACGTGTCATTCAAGATGGGGCAGCCTGTCTGATCTTAGTTGATGTGGATATTATTTCCCAGGGCATACAACGTTTAGCAAAGGAAAAACATACGACGATTATCAAAACTGATCTCAGTATGTTATGTACGGTTAGAAGAGTGTTTAAAGCACCTTGTGTAGGAATGATCATGAAACGGAAGATCATATGTTTTAACAATCATGCGTATATTGATGATGTTTACAATAAGATGTCGAAGAGTCGTTTCCGTTCTTATCCGGTCGTAAACAATCAAGGGGTGGTCTTAGGCTCCATCTCACGATATCACCTATTAAATTATCAGAAGAAAAAATTTATTTTGGTTGATCATAATGAGTTAAGCCAAAGTATCGATTATTTAAAAGAAGCTGAGGTATTGGAAGTTGTCGATCATCATCGCATCGGAGATGTAGAAACAACGACACCGATTCGTTTCCGTAATGAAATTATTGGCAGTACTTGCTCGATCATTGCGAAAATGTATCAGGAAGCACATATTGCACCGGAAAAAACAACGGCAGCTATTTTATGCTGTGCTATTATCTCTGATACAATGAATTTTAATTCACCAACGACAACACCCGCAGATAAAGAAATCGCCAAAGGACTTGCGGAATTAGCAGAAGTTGATCTTGATGCCCTAGCAAAGGAAATGTTTGGTGCCGTAGCAACCATTAAAGGAAGAACGATGTCAGAAATCTTATATAATGATTTCAAAGAATACAATATTGATGGTAAGCGTATCGCCATTGGTCAGATTAATATTGCGGATGAACAAGAAATCGTAGAAGTTCGCGAAGCCTTTTTAGATTACATGGAAACCATCAATGCAATCAATAAGTTTGATTTATTGATGATGTGTTTTACTTCTGCTGATGGCAGTGGCAGTAATCTCTTATTTATCGGTCCTTTAGCTGGTGTAGTAGATGAAGCATTTAAGGAAGATATCATGGATGATTTATACTTTGTGGATGGCGTAATCTCACGTAAAAAACAAATCATTCCGGCCCTTTCAAAACAATTGGGGGAATTGTAAAGATTGTGTTAAATTGTGGTTTATGGTTTACTTTATGAACAAACAATGATAAAATCGTTAACAATAAGGGAGTAGTCAGTACCATATACGTGGTGCGGATCTGGTCAACAACCCCGAATAGAACCTATTCTGGTCAGATTCTTAATATGACAAGACTTATAAAAGGAATGCACTTTTTATGAGTCTTGTTTTTTATTGATAAAACGGTCAAGACTATAGAAGTGCTCATAAGAAAAGTGAGGTTTTTTAGATGAAACAGTTTTATCAGATGGAATGTGAAGAAACTCTGCAGCTGTTGGAAACAAAGCAAGCTGGCTTATCCCAAACAGAAGTTTTTCATCGTCAGGAACGCTATGGCAAAAATGTATTAGAGGAAGTTAAGGCAAAACCAATCTGGCAGATTTTTTTAGCACAATTTAAGGATCTGCTTGTTATCATTTTGATTGTGGCTGGTATTATCTCGATGATTAGCGGAGAAGTGGAAAGTACGATCGTTATATTGTCTGTGATTACCTTAAATGCATTTTTGGGAACATATCAAAGTGTAAAAGCCCAAAAATCATTGGATGCATTAAAGCAGCTTTCTACACCTCATACACGCATTATGCGTGATGGTGAAACGATGGAGGTAAAAAGCAGTGAATTAACGGTTGGCGATATCATGTTGCTAGAGGCAGGCGATGTTGTTGGGGCAGATGCCAGAATCATTGAAAATTATTCTTTGCAGGTGAATGAGAGTGCATTGACCGGTGAAGTGGAAAGTGTGGAAAAAAGCAGTGTGCCATTATATGGAGAATGTGCATTGGGCGATCAAAAAAACATGGTGTTTGCTAGCGGTCTTGTCACCTATGGACGAGCCAAATGCGTTGTCACAGCCATTGGCATGCAAACGGAAATCGGGAAAATTGCCACGTTGATGAATGCGACAAAAGAGCGAAAGACACCATTGCAGTTGACATTGGATGATTTCAGCCGCAAGCTCAGTATGGCAATCATCGCAATTTGTATCATTGTCTTTGGCTTAAATGTATGGCAAGGAAATCCTATCTTAGATGCTTTGATGTTTGCGGTAGCTTTAGCAGTTGCGGCAATTCCAGAGGCACTTGCCAGTATCGTAACGATCGTGCTTGCGATGGGAACATCCCAAATGGCAAAGGAACATGCCATCATTAAAAATATCAATTCTGTTGAAAGCTTAGGCTGTGTATCCGTCATTTGTTCCGATAAAACCGGTACGCTGACGCAAAATAAAATGACTGCACAACAAGTATATTGCAACAATACCTTACTAGCCGCTGCCAATATGGAAGAAGGACGTCCATTGGAGCGCATGATGATGCTAGGTTTTGCTTTATGCTGTGATGCACAGACAACGCCTTCCCAGCGCATTGGCGATCCTACAGAATTGGCATTGGTCGATCTATTAGAATTGCACCATATTGATGAGTTGACAACAAGAAGCAAATATCCAAGAATTGATGAGAATCCATTCGATTCCCAACGAAAACTGATGTCTACCTTGCATGTTATCGATGGGAAAAAGACATTGCTGTTAAAAGGTGCTTGTGATGAAATCTTGCGAAAGACGACACATATCATGAAGACAGATGGGATTCATGAAATCGATGAGAAAGAGCGTCAGGAAATCTTACAAAGAAATATGCAATTTGCCGATCAAGGGCTAAGAGTCTTAGGCTTTGCTTATCGAATCTTACCGGATAGCTATACTAAAATTACGTTAGCGGATGAGGAAGAACTCATTTTCCTTGGTCTGGTATCGTTAATGGATCCACCGCGTGAAGAAAGCAAAGCAGCTGTGGAACATTGTCTTCGCGCAGGCATTACACCGGTGATGATTACAGGCGATCATAAGGTGACTGCCCGTAGTATTGCCAAAGCATTGGGTATTTACCAGGATGGCGATGTATGTATTGATGGCAATGAATTAAATGCTATGAGTGAAGAAGAGCTTATGGAACGTTTAGAAAGCATCAAGGTTTATGCACGTGTGGCACCGGAACATAAGATACGTATCGTTCATGCATGGCAAAAGAAGGGGCATATCGCAGCGATGACAGGGGATGGCGTAAATGACGCACCGGCGTTAAAACAAGCAGATATTGGTATTGCCATGGGTATTACCGGTACGGAAGTCAGTAAAGATGCAGCCAGCATGATCTTAACAGATGATAACTTTGCGACGATTGTAAAAGCGGTAGCTACCGGAAGAAACATCTATGCCAATATTAAAAACAGCATCATTTATTTATTAAGCGGGAATTTATCCGGCATCATCTGTGTACTTGCGGCTTCTTTATTAGCATTACCACTACCTTTTTTACCAGTGCATTTGTTATTCATTAATCTTGTAACAGATTCCTTGCCAGCCATTGCCATCGGCATGGAACATTCAACTAAGGATATTTTAAAAGAGAAACCACGCAATCCTAAGGAAGGCATTTTAACCCCGGCTACTATGAAGCAATTAGGCATCCAAGGTATTTTGATTGCCTTGGTAACCATGAGTGCTTATTTCATAGGATTAAAAAGCAGTTGGGAGATTGCTACGACGATGGCATTTTCGACCTTGTGTTTAGCTCGTTTATTTCATGGCTTTAACTGTCGCAGCAAACATTCCTTGTATCGTATCGGTCTTTTTTCAAACCTGTATACAATTGGAGCATTTATCATAGGTGTTCTATTCTTATCTTGTATCTTATTGATACCGGCATTGCATGGCTTATTCTCTGTAACTACTTTATCATGGGAACAGCTCTTGGTAATCGTAGGTTTGGCCATCACACCAACCATATTGATACAGGCATACAAAATGTTTCATCATTTATAATGTATGAAAGATGCTCTTTTAGGGGCATCTTTTTCATAATGTACAGAATGGGTGAAAGGATAAGAAAGTATCCCGTTTGTGTTTTTATGATAGAAATAATCAAATGCCAATATTTGTTGCTTGGTATTAATGTAATTTGACGTGCATGCTAGAGGAAGCACAGAAAGTATGCTAAGATACTTTTGTAAAAAAACTTTATTCGATGGATAAGTAAGGAGATATAGTATGAAAAAGATTGTGAAGATATCCCCCTTTTATGAGACGCGTATGTGGGGAGGCGGCAAGCGTTTACGGGAGGAATTTCATTATGAAACAACGATTGCGCCACTTGGAGAGGTGTACAATGTTGTCGCATTAAAGAACCATGCAGATTGTATGGTGGAAGAACTGCAGATGACCTTATCTCAGTTGTATGAACAAAAACCGGATTGGTTTCAATGTGAAACTGCTGAATTACCGATTCGAGTAAACATCTTGGATCCTATGGATAAACTTTCAGTCCAGATTCATCCTGACGATGCTTTTGCGAAACACTATAATGGCGGCCGTGGAAAACCAGAGGCTTGGGTCATCTTAGATACTACAGAAGATGGAGAAATCCAATTCGGTCATCATGCGAAAACCAAAGAAGAATTTATGCAAATGACAGAAGCAAATGATTTTGTGCATTTATTAAAATACTTAAAGGCAGTAAAGGATGGGTTTATTGATATTCCAAGCGGTACCTTACATGCCATTGGCAAAGGAGTCTTGACTTACAATATTTCACGCAATGCAGATTGTACCTTACGTTTATATGATTATGATCGCATTGATCCTGCAACCGGAAAAAAACGTGATATTCAACCTAAAGCGGTTTATGATAATGTGAATATACCTGACACCTCCACAACATTTGTCGTCTATCCAAGTGCCTATGAAAGAGGAATTCATGTGACGCGCTATTGGGATGAACCCGGTCTATATACTCTGCTGCGCTTACAAGTGGAAGCACAAGGAAGCTTTAAACATGATCGTTTCGCCTTTTATACCTGTGTGAAAGGCGAAGGCAGCATTCAGGGCGTACCTATACGTCAAGGAGAAACCATTCTAGTGCCTCATGGTATGGGCATGTTAGAATTCAAAGGAGCGATGGATTTGTTTTTAGCAAGTTATCGCAATGAGAAGGACGAGGCATAGGCCTCGTTTTTCTTTACAATTACTAGCAAACTGCTTATAATAAGGAAGATTGGAGGGATTGGATGCCAAGAATTGGAAGACGTATCTTAAAATCCAGTCTTGCGGTGTTTTTATGCTTTGTCATTTATTTGCTGCGTGGGCAGGAAGGCATCGTGTTTTATTCCTGTATCGCTGCGGTATTATGCATTCAACAAGATGTTACAAATAGTAAACGTGTCGCTTTTAACCGTATCAAAGGAACTTTTTTAGGCGGTTTTATCGGCATGGCGGTATTATTATTTGAACAAAGCTTTATTTCTCAGGACTATATGCTGATTCAATATATCATCATTTCTGTAACGATCATCGTTGTCATCTATCTAAGCGTATTGTTAAATATGAAAAGCGCTTCTTATATTTCTTGTGTCGTATTTATGAGTATAACCGTATCCCATGCAATGGATGTAAATCCTTATCTATTTGCCATAAATCGTATGATTGATACATTAATCGGTATTTTCGTTGCCTTATTCATCAACGGTGTGCATTTACCTAACCATCATCATGATACCAGCTTATTTGTTGTTAGTTTAGAACATGGTTTATATAATGAAGAAGGACAACTCAGCGCATATACCAAAGTAAAAATGAAACAGTTGCTGGAACGACATGCCAATATTGCTATCATGAGTGAGCAAAGTCCGGTGGATGTTTTATCAGAACTCAAGGATATTCCATTGCAGTTACCGTTAATTGCTATGAATGGTGCCTGTTGTTACGATATAAAAAAACAAGAGTATCAACATTGCCAGTACATAAATGAGGCAAGCATGAAACGTCTGTTGACCATCTTTCAAGACGCAAAGATCAATTGTTTTATTCATACGGTAATCCATCAGATCTTACATGTCTATTACCAAGATCTGCATCATGCCGTAGAAGAAGAGTATTATCATCGTATGCGAAAGACGCCTTATAAAAACTACATCTGTCAGGATGTGAAAGATATGAAAAATGCCTTGATGATATTGGTAATGGAAAAAAAGGAAAAGCTGTCACTTCTCTATGAGCAGCTGCTTGCCTTGCAAGATCCTTCCATTCGCATGATTTATAAGAATGATGAAGAACATCATGCATATGCCATTTTGGAAATATATAGTGCAACAGCATGTAAAGATCGTATAATCAGTGAAGTAATGCTGAAAAAAGCTTTTACTACACTATATGTTATTTCTGAAGAAGATTCTCGTCTTTTACAGATGTCTGATAAGCGCTTTGTAAAATCAAATACAGCTGTTCATTATGTCGAAGTTGATAAAAAGAAAGAAGATGGAGCTATCCGAATGGTCGAAAAATGTTATCGTAAACGACATTAAATTCATTAAAATAGGACATAAAAAAGGTTGAGAATTGCACATCTCAACCTACTTTTGTTTCTAAACGTTTCTTTTCATTGGTATACTTCTCATAAATATGCTTTAAGCCTTTAAACGTCAGATCACGGTCATAAATATCAATTTCATCCGTATTTTTATAGATAATCTTTCCTAAACCACCTGTCGCAATGACCTTCATATCCACACCCAGCTCTTTTTTAAACTGTTTGATGATATACTCACTTTGTCCGATATAACCATAAACCAAACCGGCCTGCATGCTAGTGGTAGTAGTCTTGTTTAAGATCGTCTTCGGTTTTTTAATTTCAATTTCCGGAAGCTTAGCAGCCTGTGTCCACATCGCCTGTGCGCTTGTTTCAATGCCTAAAGCAATGACACCAAATTCAAAATTGCCATTTGCATCGACATAATCATAGGTTGTAGCTGTGCCAAAGTCGACGACTAGACAAGGCCCTCCATATTCATAATAAGCACCGGCTGCATCAACGATACGATCAGCGCCAACCGCTTTAGGGTTTTCTGCCTTGACCGAAATGCCGGTACGGATGCCAGGACCAACAACGATCGGTTCTTTATGCATATACTTGCGAATACCATTCAAGAAAGAATGCATGATCTTAGGTACGACGCTGGAAATGATAACATCCTTGATATCATCGGCACTGGCTTTGGAAGCAGAGAGGAAGTTTAAGATCATAAATCCATATTCATCACTGGTACGTTTCATTTTGGTAGTCAGACGATAATTGCCAATCAATTTATCATCTTTATAAATTCCAATAGTAATATTCGTATTACCAATATCAATAACAATTAACATGAGGCTTGTCCTTTCTGCTTTTGTTTTTCTAAAAGAATCTGCAGGATCTTTTTCCCTAATTCATACTTGCTCATTTTATCTAATGTTTCCATATGATCTTGATGAATCAGTGTTGCGACATTTGTATCACCGGCAAAACCGGCACCTTCCACACGAAGATTGTTCGCAACGATCATATCACAATTCTTCTTTTTCAGCTTGATGGTCGCATTTTCGATGAGATTTTGTGTTTCCATGGCAAAGCCGCATAGCACTTGTTGAGCTTTTTTATGCTCGCCTACATAAGCAAGGATATCTTCGTTTTTTACGAAACGAACTTCCAAGACATCCCCAGCTTTTTTTATTTTATCCTGTGCGATGGCTTCGGGACGATAATCTCCGACAGCAGCAGCTTTAATGATGAAGTCCTGCGTTTCATATTCCTGCTTGACCGCTTGAAACATCTCGGCAGCTGAGGTGATGGAAATACGTTTCACACCTGCAGGAACAGCTAAGGAAGTAGGACCGCTGATCAAGGTGACCTCTGCTCCCATATCTTTTGCGGCACGAGCTATTTCATAGCCCATTTTGCCAGTGGAATGATTGGTTAAATAGCGTACCGGATCCAAAGCTTCCTGCGTTGGACCAGCCGTAACTAAAACATGTTTTCCTGTTAGTAATTGTTCTTCCATCAATAGCTGTTCTACACGTTCTTCAATGATGGTAATATCTTCTAATTTTCCTTTACCGATATCACCGCATGCCAGAAAACCGCTCGCTGGTTCAAAGATTTCATAGCCATAAGAACGACATAGGTCTAAGTTTTTCTGGGTGATAGGATTTTCATACATACCGGTATTCATTGCCGGGCAGATGACCTTCTTACAGCTGGCAGCCAGAAAGGTTGTCGTCAGCATATCATCGGCAATGCCATGTGCTATCTTCGCAATGACATTTGCCGTCGCCGGAACGATTACAAAGATATCTGCACGCTGTGCGATGGAAATATGTTTGACACTGCGATCGGCTACTTTTTCAAACGTAGACACCATCACATTGTGTTTTGTCAGAGATTCAAAAGTGAGAGGGGTAATAAATTCTGTTGCATTCTTTGTCATGATGACTTCTACATCATACCCCTTTTTAATGAAATTGCTTGTCAACTGGGCTGCCTTAAATGCCGCAATGCCGCCAGTGACCCCCAATACAATCGTTTTTTTCATAAACGCACCTCTTCAGGATGTAACTATTTATTTTCATTTAAGTCTTAATCATTATAACGCAAACCGGAAAACACCACAAGAATTACTAAATGAAAAATGAGAAAAAATTCACAAGCACTGATTTCAGGAAAAAGATTATGTTTTTCGTAAGAAAAGAAAGCGTTTCATAGCGGAATCCGTTATAATATAAGTAAAGGAAGTGGTACTATGAAGGCAGTTACCGTAGAGACAATGCGAAAGATGGATGAAACAGCAATTCACACTTATGGAATTCCATCAACCGTCTTAATGGAACATGCGGCGATGGCGGTATGTGGCTACTTTTTAGCACATATAGAAAAAAGCAAACATGTTTTGATCGTTTGTGGTCCAGGAAATAATGGCGGCGATGGTTTTGCGTTAGCGCGTTTATTGGTACAGGAAGGTTATACGCATGTACAATTACATTGTTGTGTGGATTATGGGCATATGTCTTTGGATGAGGCCGTTTTTGCTAAGGTAGCAAATAGTTATCAGATTCCATGCTCACATAGTGAGGAACGAAAGGATATCGAACAACTCATACAGGATGCGGATATTATTGTAGATGCTTTATTTGGAACAGGCTTATCAAGAACGATATCAGGTTTTTATGATCGCTTGATTCTTCAGATTAACTTGGCTGATAAAATGGTTATCAGTATCGATATCGCCAGTGGTATTCATGGAAATAGCGGACAAATTATGGGATGTGCAATACAAGCAGATATCACCTTGACGTTTGAAAGCTATAAATTGGGGCAAATTTTATATCCGGGCAGTGCCTATAGTGGAAAGATCATTCCTTTATCTATTCAGATGCCGAAAGCCATCGAGCAAATGGCAGAGGGACTGCTTGTCTTAGAAGACGATCTTGTAAAAACGTTATTGCCGCAGCGTTCTTCTCATTCGCATAAGGGTACTTATGGAAAAGCGTTAATGATTGGTGGCAGCAAGGAGATGCATGGTGCAGTCACCATGGCGGCAAAAGCTGCTTTGCGCAGTGGAATTGGAACACTTACTTTATTTGTACCGGATTGTATTACCTTATTATTGGCCAGTAAATTGGAAGAAAGTATGATCATTGGGGCAGCCAGTGAAGATGGTTTCTTTGCCCATGATGCCATTACTGCCTTAAAACGCATTCTATCGCAATATGATATGATCATCATAGGAAATGGCATGGGACGCAATGAAGCAGGCAAAGAGCTTGTAAGAACCGTGTTAGAAAGTGATCGCCCATGTATTTTAGATGGCGATGCTTTATATGAAACAGGGAAGATTACCGCGGCTTTGCAACGTCCATATCCGACAATCTTAACACCACATGTAAAAGAAATGAGCTATCTCAGTGGACATAGTATCAAAGATATTCAACAGGATCCTATCGCCGTATTAAAGGAATTTTTACGTAAATATCCTTTTTCGACGGTTGCTTTAAAGGATGCACATACAATCATTGCCAATAGCCAGCAGATGTATTTGAATCTTGCCGGTAATCATGCTTTAGCAAAAGGGGGCAGTGGTGATGTATTGTGTGGTATCTTAGCCGGTCTGTTTGGACAAAGCAAAGATGCTTTAACAAGTGCTGCCTGTGCTGTCTATGTACATGCCTTAACTGCTGATTTATTACTTCAGGATGAAGACGCAAACAGTATATTGCCAAATGATTTAATTGCTTCTTTGTCAGAAACCTATCAGATCTTACGAGAAGAAGAATAACATCGCAAATTTCTGCAGTCAGCATAAAACAGCGATCTTAGCAATATAAAAAAGCGGAAATGGGATATGAGCAACGATGCGCTCTTATTGCCATAACCGTCTTTTTTTATGTAAACTATGCAAGGATTTGTACAAGGTAACCAAGTGTATACTTTTAACGTGTTTTAGTTTTAGAAAATATCACATGGTTTTTATGGATGCGTAAGTAGCCTTCCTTTTGCATCTTTGATAATTCATTTGATAAAGCACTGCGATCAACGCTTAAATAATCAGCCAGCTGTTGGCGGTTAAAAGGAAGATAAAAATCATTGCTGTGTTGTCGAGTTGCCTCAAAGGATAGATAGGATTGTAAGCGCGCTCGTATTGTTTTAGCAGAGGTATGGAAAATTCTACGCGATAGATTAAGATTTTTTTGTGCTGTCAATGTTAACAGATTTTGAATTAAAGCAGGGTGAGTAGAAGCAGCCTTGATCATAGCGTGGGCATCCAGAAAATAAACCTCACTATCTTCACTGGCACTCACGGTTACCAACATTACTTCATCTGGCAGACAGGCATAAGTTTCCGCAAAAATGGTTTTTGGACCAATACTATCTAAGACACTGCGATTGCCCCATAAATCATAGGTTTCTATTTGGATACGGCCAGATACAACAATTCCCAGTTCGCGTATCCTTTCACCGGCATGGTAAATGATTGCTCCTTTTGAGAATTGCTCTTTATGCATGCGAAGACGTGGCAGCAATGTTTCTAATTCTTGTGGAGCAATGCCTTGAAACAATGCTGTTTCTAATAGGAAAGAAACCTTCATATTTTCACCTTTTGTTGTTTTAACAACATACTTTCTATTTGTATTGTAGTATACTGCCATTGTGATGTCAATAAAGGAGGAATTTCGTATGTTGCGAAAAATTATACAGATAGAGGAAGAACGTTGTGATGGCTGTGGGTTATGTGCTCAAGCATGTCATGAGGGTGCCATCGGCATGGTGAATGGAAAGGCAAAATTATTGCGTGATGATTATTGTGATGGTTTGGGTGATTGTTTGCCGGTATGTCCGCAAGATGCCATTCATTTTGTGGAACGAGAAGCGGCAGCCTATGATGAAGTGGCTGTAAAAGAACATATGGCAAAACGCAAACAGCAAGCACAGGGTACTTGTGCTTGTCCAGGAAGTGCTTCTATACAACTATCTCAACCCAAACCATCAACAGAGCTTAGCGGACCTTCTTCACAGCTTCGTCAATGGCCGTTACAGATACAGCTAGTACCATTGCAAGCACCATATTATGATGGAGCAGAATTATTGATTGCGGCTGATTGTACGGCATATGCTTATGGTAACTTCCATAATAGGTTTATGCATGGAAAAACCACCTTGATTGGTTGTCCTAAATTAGATGTGGTAGATTATAGCGAGAAATTAACGGAAATCATCAAACGCAATGATATCCGTAAAATTAGTGTTGTTCGTATGCAGGTGCCTTGTTGTAAAGGGTTAGAGCATGCAGTCACTAAGGCAATCACAAATAGTGGGAAGATCGTGCCATGTGATGTGATGATTATTACAAGTGAAGGACAATTACTGTAATAAAGCATACCAGCATAGCAAAAGTATGCATCTTATGGCAAAAGAACTATCAGACACAGTATGAAAAACATAAGTAATGCATAGATAAAAGAAAAGATTCTAGAGCAAATCAGTGATGGATACGCGGATAGAATCTTTTTCGTTATTATGAATTTGAAAATAGGTTTATTCAAAATAGAAAAGCTCTTCAAATTTTTTATCTAATGCGATACATAAAATCAAAGCCAGTTTCGCTGTGGGATTAAACTGACCGGTTTCAATGGAGCTGATCGTATTGCGTGAAACACCCACCAGTTCCGCCAATTGACTTTGTGATAGCTTCTTTTCACTACGTACATCTTTTATATGATTTCTTAATATCAGCTGTTCTTTCATATTGTCATCCTTTCTATACGATGCTTAGATACCATTCTTATCAAGATTGATCATAGAATGATCCTATAGACATAAATAGCTGTGAAAAGAAGTGTCAGCACGCTATAAACAAAGAAAGCAATACCTTCATGGCGTAGATGCAAAGCCATGTATTTTACATAAAACAAGCCAGCCATCATAGCACAATATACGGCCCAGTTGCTAAAGCTTAAACTTCCCATAAACAAAAGTTCTAGGATACTAATTATAAAGCAAGCTACAAAACCAGTATAAACAGCAATGTTACTTGCGTTACGTAAAATATAAAGCTCTCTTTCATCCTTACCTTGCTGCTCTATGCGGCTTTTGGCAAGTATTTCTTCTTTTTCCATTATTTTTCCACTGCTTTCCTATTTATCCATTTTTGAAAATATCTTGTCTAATAGGAGATTGTTTATCCTTTCCATATAAAGACGATTAAATTCAGTATAGCACATATGCCCCAGCATAGCATAGGATAGATATTTTTATGCACTTTATCCATACGATATTTATATACATAATGGGCAAATAGAAAAGCTGCATACATAGCTAATATGTCATCAATACGTTGCTCTTTAAGAAATAGCTTGAGAAAGACAAGGATAAAGAAAATAATTGCCATCCCAACAGCACCATACATGAAGCCTTGGGTAGTGATATAAATTTCACGTTCATCTTCTCTTTGATATTCCTGCCTACTCTTCATTAAAATTTCATCTTTATTCATAAGTGTTCCTCCATTTGCCAAGTTTACTTGGTAATTACAGTATATCATGCCAAGTTTTATTGTCAACGATTATTGCAAAGTTTTCTTGGCGATATACAAGTGTCATCGCGTTATGTTAATGAAATAGTACTTTGTCATAAAACATAAAAAGCCGCATTTTAGCGGCTTAGGCATAAAGCTGTATGATGTATTGTTGATACTTTTGATACAATTTTTCATTCAACAAGGCATCCAAATACATGCCTTCCTCTTGATCTTCACGCTCTAGGATACAGGCTTGTTGCATCAAGGCTGCATAAATAGCGGTTTGTTCATAAGGAAGCTGTAATTTTACATGGTGTTCTTGGGCGAAAAGCTGTTTGTTTAAGGCCGATAATAAAGCATCCATATTATCTTTTGCCTTGGCGCTGATATAGAGCTCATGTCCTTTGCTATGAGGATAAGGATACTCTGTTTTATCACATTTATTAAAAACTGTTAGCATAGGAAGATCTCCAGCGCCGATTTCCCGTAAGGTTTCCATGGTAACAGCCATATGCTTTGCTTTTTCTTCATCACTGGCATCTACAACCTGCAAGAGCATATCGGCGTATTTTACTTCTTCTAAAGTAGAGTGAAAGGCTTCAATTAATTCATGTGGCAGCCGATTCACAAAACCAACGGTATCACTTAAAAGAAAGCTATGTCCATGTGGCTGTGTAATACAGCGTATAGATGTATCCAATGTCGCAAATAGCATATCTTTTTCAACAACCTGTTTTTCTTCTTTATGTGCACTGCAGCGCAAGAGTTGATTCATGATC
Organism: Longicatena caecimuris; assembly: GCF_004341945.1. Lineage (GTDB taxonomy): Bacteria > Bacillota_I > Bacilli_A > Erysipelotrichales > Erysipelotrichaceae > Longicatena > Longicatena caecimuris. The sequence goes on along the minus strand of NZ_SMBP01000002.1, from coordinate 149,676 downwards.
GTCGATTTACCGGCATTGGTGTAGCCGACTAAGGCTACTAAGGGTAAGCGGGAACGCTGTCTTGCTCTTCGTTGGGTATGACGCTGCGCTTCTACTTTTTTTAACTCTCGATCCACCTCATGAATGCGGGCTTTGATGCGTCTGCGATCGAGCTCCAATTGCTTCTCTCCGGCACCTTTATTCTTACCACTGGCACTTTGTCTGCCTAATTGGGTATTTGCCCCAATCAAACGTGGTAAGAGTTTTTTTAATTGGGCACTTTCTATCTGCAAACGAGCAACCGGCGTCACTGCACGTTTTTCAAAGATAGCAAGAATCAAATCGGTACGATCCAGTACCGGAATCTGAAATATTTCCTCAAGATTTCGTATCTGTAAAGGAGATAGCTCCTGATTAAAGATGATAGTATCTACTTTTGTTGAGGTCAGATACGTTTGAATTTCTAAACATTTTCCTTTACCGATAAAGGTACGAAAGTTGATAGCCTTTAGCGGCTGTTTAAAACATGTTACGATGTTCATATCACAAGCTTTGATAAGCTCGATGAATTCCTCATTTTCTTCTTGCGGTGTATCAATATCTGCAAATACAACGATAATATCTTCCATATACGTCCTCCAATACTCTATATTGTACTATGAAGGAAGGAATTATTCGAATGATAATTTTCTAAAATAAGATATTTTGTTCTATTAGAAAGGTTTTGATCATTCAAAAACAGTCTTATTCACAGATTAGAATACGTTTAATGGAAGATACCATGGATAAACGAATGGCACAGAAACAACCAACGGCCATGCTAATGGAATCACTGATAACAAAAGGTGCAGCTCCAATGGCAATGATACTGGAAATATCTTTAGCACTTCCCATATAATAGTTAAAAATCAGATACATATAGCCACAACCTATTAGATAAATAAAGCATAACGCACATAAGCAAAGTGGATATAGCTGATAAAAATGTGTAAGCTCATATTTATGACGAAGAGCTGAAATCAGACAAGCCGCAAAAGGGAAAGATAATAGGAAACCAAAAGATGGCTGTAAGACATAACTGAGACCACCACCGCTGGCAAAAACAGGTAATCCGACAAATCCCATCAGAAAGTAAACACCATAAGAGGCTAAAATTTCTTTTGGACGTAAGAGAATACCGGCGATAATCACCATCATCGTTTGAAGGGTCAAAGGTATGATTCCAGTGGGAATTGTAATACGAGAACCCAGTATATATAAGATCGTAAAAAAGGCACATAGTGTTAATTGTTTTGTTTTCATTTGTAAATCCTCCTGTTCACGAAAGAGAGTATACTGCGACTTATTTTGATTGTCAAACTTTTTTACTTTATTGATAATTTCATAAACTATATGAAAGAGAGAAGATATTACATATTTTTTATTTGGAAAAGGGAAAATGAAAGTGTAAAAGAAAAAGAAAACTTGAAGATGGTTCGTTGAAAAATGATATGAAATATTATGAATCATCGTACGCTTACTGGTGGTACGATTAAGCTATATGAGGAAAAAGGAAGACGATTTCTGCGAACCTAGGTGTTAAAAACAGCCTATTTTCAAGGGAAATGAGAGAAAAAGATAGCATTACTAATTATGTGAAACTATGTGAAAATTAAAATTTGACCATCAAACTATTTACTTTTGAATATCAAAGTATTAAAATACGTTTGAATTTCAAAATATTGGAATTCACCTCGACAACAAAAACACTATTAACCTCCTAGTTGAAATGTTATCTAGTTTTTAATACTAAAACTATTGACAATTAAAACTAGGAGTGTTAATCTTTTAGCAGTTACAGAGTAACCAGGAGGAACAAAATATGTTTGAAAAAGTAAAAGAAGTATTAGTAGAAGCAATTAACGTCGATGAAGATATGATTACTATGGAAGCAAACCTGAAAGATGATTTAGGTATTGATTCTTTAGCAGCAGTAGAGCTTTCCTTAGAGCTGGAAACAGAATTTGATGTCCGCATTGAGGATGAAGAGCTTGCGAAATTGGTAAGTGTTGCTGATATCGTTAAATTACTGGAAAGCAAGCAATAAAACGCAAAGCCAAGATGACTTGGCTTTTTTAAAATCTATTCATGGGAGGTAAAGCATGAACACAGAAACGATAAAAGAAATCATCAAGATCTTTGAAGATTCCCAATTAGCAAAAATGGAACTTGAAGCAGATGATATGAAAATAAAAATGGAAAAGCCGACAGGAAAAGAAGTAACCTATGCGCCAACTACGACGCTTCCCTTAGCTCCACAGCCTAAGGAAGCACCTGTGCAAACAGCTGTACAAGAAGAAAAAAAGGCAGGTTATTGGGTGAAAGCACCGATTGTTGGAACATTTTACAGCAGTCGCGCAGCTGGCAGTACGCCATTTGTGGAAATCGGTCAGAAGGTGAAAAAAGGCGATGTTCTTTGTATTATTGAGGCGATGAAAGTAATGAATGAAATTCATTCGCCAATCGATGGTGTCATTGCGGAAATCTTAGTTACGAATGAGTCTATGGTGGAATTTGATCAAGAGCTGATTCGTATTGGAGAGGCCGCATGATTCGCAGAATATTAATTGCCAACCGTGGCGAAATTGCTGTTCGCATTATTCGTACATGTAAAGAGATGAACATTGAAACGGTTGCGGTGTATTCAACAGCGGATAAAGAAGCATTGCATGTGCAGCTGGCAGATTATGCTGTCTGTATCGGGAAAGCAAAAAGCGCTGACAGCTATTTAAATATGAAAAATATCTTAAGTGCAGCATGCATGACGGGCTGTGATGCCATTCATCCCGGCTTTGGTTTTTTGAGTGAAAATGCCAAGTTTGCCCGTTTGGTTCAGCAATGTGGTCTAATCTTTATCGGTCCTAGTCCGGATATCATTGATAAGATGGGAGATAAAAATCATGCCCGTCAAGTAATGATAAAGGCCGGTGTACCAGTGATTCCCGGCAGTAAGGATATCTTGAAAACCAAGGAAGATGCGTTAGCTATGGCAGAATCCATCGGTTATCCGGTATTGATCAAGGCAGCGAATGGCGGCGGTGGTCGTGGTATGCGCAGAGCCGATTGTGCAGAAGAGGTCATGGATGCCTATGAAACGGCAAGAGCTGAGGCAAAGGTCTGCTTTGGGGATGATGCGGTGTATATGGAAAAATTCATCGTTGAGCCCAAACATGTTGAAGTACAGCTGATGGGTGATCATTTTGGCAATGTTTTGCATTTATATGAACGTGACTGTTCTTGCCAGCGGCGCAATCAAAAGCTATTGGAAGAAGCACAATGTCATACACTGGATGCGAACACACGAAATCATTTATTACAGGACGCTGTCAATGCCTGCAAAGCAGTTGGCTATGATAGTGTAGGAACGATAGAGTTTTTATTAGATGCACGTGGGCAGTATTATTTTATGGAAATGAATACCCGTATTCAGGTGGAACATACCATCTCCGAGGAAATCACGGGAATTGATCTTATCAAAATGCAAATTCGCATTGCCGAGCATCAAAAACTGCATATCAAACAAGAGGATATTCCTTGTCTTGGACATGCCATCGAATGCCGCATCAATGCGGAAAATATTAAAATGAATTTTGCGCCTAGTCCTGGAACTATCAAATTTATCAACTTTCCCCAAGGACGCAATGTACGTGTGGAAAGTGCCGTCTACAACGGTTATCAAATTCCTCCGTTTTATGATTCCATGATTGCCAAGATCATTACCTTTGCGCCAACTCGTTTAGAATGTATCAAACGTATGCGCATTGCCTTGGAAGAATTGATCATTGAAGGAGTCGAAACTAATATTGAATTTCAGTATCTGTTGCTGCATCATCCGACATTTGTCAGCGGCAAGTATGATACCGGTTTTATGGAAACATTCATAAAGGAGCTGAAAGAGGATGGAACAATTATTTAAAACACGCAAGATGCGCTTGGATTTATTCAAAAGCCGTCGCAGCAGTGATCAGAAACAGCCGATTGATGTTCCTGAGAATCTTTTTCGCAGTTGCAGCGAATGCAAAGAAAGCATTCCATTTGAGGATCTAATGCATAATTTATATGTTTGTCCGCATTGTGGAGCACATTTAAAACTAACTGCGCATGAACGCATACGGCAGATCGTCGATGAGGGTAGCTTTGTGGAAATGGATAAACGTATGACGTTACTTGAGGGAAGAACATTCCCTGGGTATGAGGAAAAGTTGGAGCGTTTACAAAAAAAGACTGGTTTATATGAAGCAGTGGTTACCGGTACGGCAAAATTAGGTGGTATCAAATGCGCACTAGCTATTATGGACAGCAATTTCTTTATGGGCAGCATGGGGCAGATCGTCGGAGAAAAGATTACCCGGTGTATCGAATATGCGACGAAGAAAAAACTGCCACTTATCATTTTTTGTACAAGTGGAGGAGCGCGTATGCAAGAAGGTATTTTATCTCTTGTACAAATGGCAAAGACAAGTGCAGCGCTTGCTAAACATCATGAGGCAGGGTTATTGTACATCAGCTATCTGACGCATCCTACCACCGGTGGTGTATCTGCCAGCTTTGCGATGCTGGGAGATATTATTTTGGCAGAACCGAAATGTCTGATTGGATTTGCTGGAAAGCGGGTTATTGCCTCGACTGTTAATGAAGAGCTGCCAGCTGATTTCCAAACGGCTGAATTTGTGTTGGAAAAAGGTTTTATTGACCGTATCGTGGAACGCAAAGATTCACGCAATGTGTTGATCCAACTGCTGCGTCTTCATGAAAGGAGAGTTTCATGGGATTAAGAGAAAGTGAGGCAAAGATTGCCTCTTTAGAAGCCTCTTTAGCATCCTTAGAAAGCGAGGATATCTTGCAAAAAGAGGCGATTGTAAAACAAATAGAAGAAATACGCCAAACGGCGTATACCCATATGGATGCCTGGGATAGTGTATATCTGGCTAGACATCCCAAACGCCCCAAAGCGAGTGATTATATCGCCAGGCTGTTTGATGATTTTATGGAATTGCATGGCGATCGTTTCTATGGGGATGATGGTGCCTGTCAAGGGGGCTTGGCAAGTTTTCATGGGATTCCGGTAACGGTCTTGGCACAAAGCAAGGGAAAAACGCTGGAAGAAAATATGAAGCGTAATTTTGGAATGCTGCAGCCGGAAGGGTATCGTAAGGCCTTGCGTCTGGCAAAACAGGCCGAAAAATTTCATCGCCCGATCATTACGCTGGTAGATACCAGTGGTGCTTATCCGGGAAAAGGAGCGGAAGAACGCGGACAGGCAGAAGCTATTGCGCAATGTTTGCAAGTATTTGCCGATCTGAAAACTCCCGTTATTGCCGTTGTCTTAAGTGAAGGAGGCAGTGGTGGTGCTTTGGCTTTCAGTGTTGCAGATCAGATCATGATGTTGGAACATGCGATTTATTCGGTACTATCTCCGGAAGGGTTTGCCAGCATTTTGTGGAAAGATGAAAAGCGGGCAGCAGAGGCAGCCAAAGTTATGGAATTACGAGCACAGGATTTAAAACGTAAGGGTGTAATCGATACGATCATCAAAGAACCTTTGGGCGGTGCTCATCATGATTTAGATTATGTTATTGCCCAATTGGATGAAGAATTGCTGAAACAGTTGGAGCGTTTAATGAAAAAGAAAGAAAAAACACTGTTAAGTGAACGATATGAGAAATTCAGAAGGATGGGACAATCCTATGAAGGGATGTAAAGTAAAAGGGCTTGGCTATGCCAAAGCCAAACGGAAGGTAACCAATGATGAGCTATCAACTTATGTTGATACAAATCATGAATGGATACAGACACGTACAGGTATTGAAAGCCGCTATATTTCAGAGGATGAAAATACGAGTGATTTAGGTGTGAGAGCCGCGAAAATGGCCTTGCAGGATGCGCAAATAGATCCGAAAGAGATTGATCTGATTATTACGGCGACCTTTACGCCGGATAAAACGACACCAAGCACTGCTTGTCTGATTCAATCCAAACTTGGGATGAAGGAGCAGGCGGTCATGGCGTTTGATATTAATGCAGCATGTTCTGGCTTTCTCTATGCCTTACAGACGGCACACAGCTTATTAGCGATGAATCAGGCAAAATGTGCTTTGATCATTGGTGCAGAGGTTATCAGTAAACAATTGGATTGGGAAGATCGCGCTACTTGTATTATCTTTGCGGATGGGGCAGGAGCCATGGTCTTAAAGCAGGAAGATACAGCTTGTCGAATGTTTCACTATGCGCGCAGCATGGGGGATGAGCAAGGCATTATTCACAGTGATGCTCCACTTCCTCGTAAGTTATTTGAAAAACAGATATATACGCCATCCCTTGTCCGCATGAATGGCAGTGAAACCTTTCGCTTTGCCGTAAAGGCTATGCAAGAAAGCATGGAAGCTGTATTGCAACAGGCTGGTGTTAAGATGGAGGAAATCGATTGGATCATTCCTCATCAGGCCAATTCGCGTATTATTGCGAATGTGTGTCGTCGCTGTCATATTGATATGGCTCATGTTTATATGAATATTGCGGAGTATGGGAATACATCTGCAGCCAGCATTCCTTTAGCCCTTGGGGAAATGAAGGAAAAAGGTCTGTTAAAAGAAGGGATGAAATTAGTATTAAGTGGCTTTGGTGCAGGTTTTACTTGGGCCGGAGCTTATATCGAGTTATAGAAAAGGTTCGCAATGATACGATGTATCAGGAACAAAAGGAGAACAATCATGTTAATCAATGAACTCTTAGGTATTCGCTATCCGATCTTTCAAGGAGCGATGGCCAATATCGCGACAGCAGAATTTGCGGCTGCGGTATCCAATTGCGGTGGTTTAGGCATCATTGCCACCGGTGCGATGGATGAGGTGCAGACAAGAGCTGCTATCAAAAAATGCAAACAATTGACAAAGCAACCCTTTGGGGTCAATGTAATGCTGATGAATCCGCATACGGAGGCAATCATGCAGGTGATCATTGAAGAAAAGGTTGCTGTTGTGACAACCGGTGCGGGAAATCCCGGACCTTATATCGAAGGATTAAAAGCAAGTGGCTGTAAAGTCTTTCCTGTTGTTGCCAGTGTGGCTTTAGCACGCCGTTTAGCAAAAAGCGGTGTTGATGGACTGATCGCAGAAGGTGGCGAAAGTGGTGGTCATGTTGGTGAAACCACGACAATGTCATTAGTACCACAGGTCGTAAATGCTGTATCTATTCCAGTAATTGCAGCTGGTGGTATTGCCAGTGGGAAACAATTGAATGCAGCGCTAAGCTTAGGGGCAGTCGGCGTACAGGTAGGTACCTGTTTATTGGTGAGTGAAGAATGTCCAATTCATGAAAATTATAAAAAAGCGGTGCTGCGGGCAAAGGATCTGGATAGTGTCGTGACCGGGCGTAATGCGGGGGCACCGGTACGTATCTTGAAAAACCAGATGGCAATCCAATATCTGAAGTTGGAACATGAAAATGCGCCAAAGGAAGAATTGGAAAAACTGACCTTAGGCGGTTTGCGAAAAGCCGTATTTGATGGTGATGTGAAGCATGGTTCTGTCATGATGGGACAGGTTGCCGGTATGTGTAAGGAAATTCGTCCACTCAAAGACATTTTCGCTTCCTTGATCCAGGAAAGTCAGGAAGAAATCATTACATTAAACGAAAAAGTAAAGGGATTAATTTATGCAGAATAGGATTCTTTTCCATAATGGAAAAAGCTTAGAAGTACCTGTGATACAAGGTGGTATGGGAGTTGGTATTTCACTATCTTCCTTAGCCGGTGCTGTGATGAAGGAAGGCGGCATGGGGGTAATCAGTGCAGCACACCCGGGATATCAGAAACCGGATTTCTGGGAAAACAGCATGATCTGTAATATTCAGGCAATGCATGAAGAAATTGCAAAGGCAAAAGAATGGGCACAGGGAAAGGGCTTATGTGGTGTAAATATCATGGTGGCAAGTAAAGATTATGAGTTTTATGTGAAAGCTGCCGTTAATGCTCAAGCGGATGCCATTATTTCCGGAGCAGGGCTGCCAATGCATTTGCCAGCCATTGTTAAGGATGCGGATATTTTACTAGCACCAATCGTATCCAGTGGCAGAGCGGCAAAGCTGATTTTGAAGACCTGGGATCGCCATCATCATCGCCTGCCTGATTTTATCGTCATTGAAGGTTCTTTAGCAGGAGGTCATTTGGGCTTTAAGAAAGAAGATCTTATCACAAATAAGGCAGAGCCTTTAGAAAAAATCTTAGCCGATGTAAAAGCCCTTCTTCCTGAATTTGAAGAACGCTATCAGCGACAGGTACCAATTTTTGTAGCAGGGGGCATTTATGATGCGCAAGATATCCGTCACTTTTGTGATTTAGGAGCTGCCGGTGTACAAATGGGCACGCGTTTTATCGCCACACAGGAATGTGATGCATCGCCTGCTTTTAAAGAAGCGATTGTGCAAGCCCAAAAGGAAGATATCGAACTGGTGAAAAGTCCTGCTGGATTACCGGGAAGAGCGGTGATGACGGATTTTATGCGTCAGGTAAAAGAAAAGCGCATAGCACCATCCCATTGTATTGGCTGTATGTTGCCATGTAAACCGGCAACAACGCCATATTGTATCAGTGAGGCATTGATTCATGCCGTACATGGTGAGGTAGAACAGGGCTTAGTATTTGCAGGAGCCAATGCGTGGCGTATTACGGAAATCGTCACGGTAAAACAATTGATGGATGAACTAAAAGCAGCTTTTATTTAGGTTCATTTATATACGAATGAGTTATGAGCGTATCATCTGCATTCTAAGCAGATGCATGCCATCATATACGTAAGGAGGACATTCATGAAAACAGCCTTTTTATTCTCTGGTCAGGGTGCTCAGCATCCCGGCATGGGAAAAGATTTATATGACAACTACGCTATCGTCAGAGCCATCTTTGACAGCAGTACTTTAGATTTCGATGTGAAACAACTTTGTTTTGAAGGTCCAAAGGAAACTTTGGATGATACACAATATGCCCAGCCTGCAATCTTCTTGCACAGCATGGCTTGTGCAACGCTGCTACGTTCTTTTGGCGTTGAAGCAGATGTGTGCGCTGGCTTATCATTGGGAGAATACAGTGCCTTATGTTATGCGAATGCTTTCTCAATTGAAGATGGTACGAAGATCGTTGCTCAGCGAGGCAAGATCATGGCCAATGCACTGCCTTCAGGAATCAGCAGTATGGCGGCTATTCTGATGTTAGAAGAAGCGAAAATCTTACAGGCTTGTGAAGAAGTTAAGGCGTTGGGCGTATGTGAAATTGCCAATTATAATTGTCCGGGACAAATCGTAATCACCGGGCATAAAGCTGCCGTTGAAGCAGCAAGTAAGCGATGCTTAGAATTGGGAGCAAGACGCGTGATTCCTTTACAGGTCAGCGGGGCGTTTCATTCTTCCTTATTACTAGATGCGGCTAAAGAGTTGCGTAAGGTCTTAGCACAATACAATATTAAACAGCCATCCATTCCGGTGTATCACAATATATCGGGAAAACCAGAGAAGACCGATCTGAACACAATCTTAAGTAAACAAATTGCACATTCTGTCTATTTTACGCAGACGATTGAACATATGCTGGAAGATGGTGTAGATACCTTTATTGAAGTTGGTCCGGGAAAAGCTGTCAGTGGTTTTGTGAAAAAATGTTGCAAAGGGCATGACGTAAAAATCTTGCATGTCGAAGATGAGGCAAGCTTGAAGGAATGCCTTAATGCATTGAAAGGATAGTCATATGGAAAGAAAAACAGCATTTATCAGCGGTGCTTCCCGCGGTATCGGAGAAGCTATCGCTATCACCTTATCAAAGGAATACGATGTCATCATCAATTATGCCAACAGTGAAGCAGGCGCAAAAGCAGTCTTAGCCAAGCTTGATCCAAGCGGCAAACATAAGATGATGCAATGTGATGTTGCCAATGAACAGGATGTTAAGGAAATGATGGATACCATCGTGAAAGAATATGGACATCTGGATGTCGTTGTGAATAATGCCGGCATCACGAAAGATAATTTATTATTAAGAATGCGTGAAGAAGAATTTGATGATGTCATTCGCATTAATCTAAAAGGAACGTATAACTGTATCCGCCATGTGGCAAGGATCATGATGAAACAGCGTCATGGCAAGATTGTCAATATGGCAAGTGTTGTCGGTTTATGCGGCAATATCGGTCAAGTCAATTATGCGGCTAGTAAAGGTGGAGTCATTGCGATGACCAAGGCGGTAGCAAAAGAGCTGGCACCTAGAGGCATTAATGTCAATGCCGTAGCCCCTGGTTTTATCCAGACAGCGATGACCGATACATTAAGTGAAGACGTACAGGCGAATGCTAAAAACAATATACCGATGAAAAAATTCGGCAGTGTGCAGGATGTTGCCAACGTCGTGAAGTTTTTATGCAGTGAAGATAGTGATTATATAACAGGACAAGTCATCGCAGTTGATGGCGGGATGGTGATGTAAATGAAAAGAAGAGTTGTCATAACCGGAATGGGTGTTGTAAGCCCAATTGGAAATAACGTAGAAGAAGTATGGGATGCTTTGCAGGAAGGCCGTTGTGGCATTGGAAAGGTTACCCATTTTGATACAAGTGAGTTTCGTGCGAAACTTGCAGGTGAAGTCAAAGATTTAGATATGGAACAATATTTCACAAAACGTGAATTGAAATTTAATGATCGTTTTACCCAGTTTGTGCGTATTGCCGCGAAACAGGCATATGCTGACAGCGGTTTGTCTGAAGATACGATCAAGGCCGATGCCTTTGGGGTAATCCTAGGAAGTGGTATTGGTGGTATTGCAACGATTGAAGGTGCAAGCACAACTTTGAAAGATCGCGGACCAAGTCGCGTTTCTCCTTATTTTATCCCTATGGCATTGATTAATCTGGCACCGGGAAGTGTAGCAATTGATCTGGGAGCGAAAGGGAATGTTTCCAGTGTGGTAACAGCTTGTGCAGCAAGTACCAATGCTATCGGAGAAGCTTTCCATCGTATTCGTGATGGCTATGAAGATATCATCGCAGCCGGAGGAAGTGAAGCTAGTATTACACCGGTTGCCATGGCAGGCTTTGCCTCGATGCGTGCCTTACACGAGGGGGAAGATCCAATGCGTGCCAGCATCCCATTTGATGCGCAGCGTAAAGGCTTTGTTATGGGAGAAGGCGCCGGTGTGCTGATTTTAGAAGAATTGGAACATGCCCTTGCCCGTAAAGCAAACATCTATGGCGAAATTGTAGGATATGGAAGTACTTGTGATGCCAATCATATCACGGCTCCATTGGCCGATGGCAGCAGTGCCGCAAAAGCTATGCAAATGGCAGTAAAAGATGCCGCTATGCAAATGCAAGATGTTGATTATATCAATGCCCATGGTACTAGTACACCGCTAAATGATTCCAGTGAAACACTGGCAGTAAAAAAAGCTTTCGGTAAGGATGCTATGAAGCCATATGTATCCAGCACCAAATCGATGAGCGGTCATTTATTAGGTGCCAGCGGTGCTTTGGAAGCTATTATTTCCACATTAGCAGTACAAAACGACTTTGTGCCGGCAACGATCAATTACCAGCAGAAGGATGAAGCTTGTGACTTGAATCTGGTGGTCAATGAAGGCCTGCATACACCTGTGCATGTGGCAATGTCCAATTCCTTAGGATTTGGCGGTCATAATGCCAGCATTATCATTCAAAAGTGGGAGGAATAAATATGTTATACAATAGCAACGATATCCAAAAGATCATTCCCCACCGTTATCCTTTTCTACTGGTGGATCGCATTGAGAGCATTGAGGGAAATAAGGTTGTAGGAAGTAAATGCATCAGCGCAAATGAGATGCAATTTCTAGGACACTTTCCCCAGAAGCACATTATGCCCGGGGTACTGATGCTGGAGGCTTTAGCACAAACCGTGGCGGTGATGTTGTTAAGCAAGGAAGAGAATAAAGGAAAGATTGGTTTATTTGCCGGTATCAACAAAGCGCGCTTTAAACGTCAGGTTATTCCCGGGGACAAATTGACCTTGACCTGTGAAGTCACGAAAGAGCGCATGGGAATCGTCTTTGTGAATGCTGTGGCAACCGTTGATGATGAAGTTGCAGTCAGTGGAGAACTGATGTTTGCCATTGATGAGGCGTAATGTACACCATACAGCGCTTTTCTGAATTAGCCAGTACCAATGATACTTGCAAGCATAATTATGCGATGCTCTCAGATCAAAGCGTCATCCTAGCTGAACATCAGACTAAGGGAAGAGGGCGCTTTGAGCGAACATGGGAAAGCAATGAGGATCTGACCTTTTCCATCCTTTATAAACAGCATTTCCCTTCTCCTATCCTTTTTCCATTGGCCATCGTTAAAGCGTTAGAAAGCTTTCATGTGGCAGCTTTGATCAAATGGCCGAATGATATTTTGGTGGCTGGGAAAAAGGTATGTGGGATTCTAATTGAAACAGTATATGAAGGGAATCAAAAGGCCGCAATGATCGTTGGTATTGGATGTAATCTGTCGGAAAAGGAAGGCTCTTTAAAGGCAAAAGCCGGTTATGTTAATATAAATAAAGAAGTTCTCCTAACGGACATTTTACATCAGTGTACCTCTTTAGCAAGACTTTCCCAAGAAGAGCTGTGTGAAAGATATCGTCAATATCATATGTTAAAAGGTAGAAAAATTAAGCTGGATGATGTAGTATGGGAAGTACAGGATGTAAACAGTGATGGAACTTTGACAATTAGGAATGCGAAAGGAAGACGCATCTTACATGGAGGAGAAGTCACATTATCCAGTATATATAAGGAGCCAATCATATGATAATAGGAATCGGATGTGACATTGTGGATATTTACCGTGTCGCAAATGCTATGGAAAAAGGACATATGCAAAGAATATTAACGCAGAAGGAACAAGCATGCTGTGCACATATGCAGTCAAAACGTAAGGCCGAATGGATAGCCGGACGTTTTGCCGGTAAGGAAGCGATTTATAAGGCACTGTCAGCGCACTGCAATGTTCCTCTTTGTGATATCGAGATATTAAGTGATGCCCATGGGGCACCGTATTGTACAATGGAAACATATGATATACAGATTTCCATTGCACATGAGCATGACTATGCCATTGCATATGCAATCGTACAGTCTAAGGAGATGGATGATTCATGTTTATAGTAGGTTGTTTACGTATGTTGTATCTACTTCCGGCATCTTGGATGGATGCTTTTTTGGTACGAAAGAAACCATTTGAAGTGCGGTATCAGCATATGGCTAGTTGGTCAAAGCGTATCATCAAAGCTTTTGGCTGTCGTATCCAAATTGATGTAACAGAAGAAATGCCTAAAGAAGGCGAGATTCTGTTTGTGTCTAATCACCAAAGTGCATTTGATATGTTGATACAGCTTGCCATCATTACGACCCCATTTACGTTTATATCAAAGAAAGAAAATGAAAAAATACCTTATGTGGCCAATTGGGCAAAAACCTTAGAGCTAATTTATTTTGATCGCGAGGAACAATCCAGTGCCATTCATATGTTAAGAGAAAGTGCACGCCGCTTAAAAAAAGGAAGAAATCTATTAATTTTTCCTGAAGGAACAAGAGCGAAAGATGGGCAGTTGTTAGAATTGCATGCCGGATCATTACAGCCTGCTTTTATGGCAAAAGCAACCATTGTGCCAATGGTCTTAAAGAATTCTTATGATTTTAAACGTGTATTACTGCACGGTACTGCTTTTGAGGTGACTTTTCTAAAGGCACGCACATATGAAGAATACCGTAAAGAGAAAGCAGATGGTTTATGTGCCATTCTGCAAAAAGAAATGCAGGAAGCATTGCAAAAGAAAGCTACGTCAGGCTCATAAGAGAATGACGTTTTTTTTCGGTAATTTACTATGCATGGTTATAAAAAAATAATAGTTATCCTTTTGTAAAGAAGGTAAGCTTAAGATGCATCACTAGAAAAAGGGAATAATCTTTCATCACCAACTAAATTCTGAAAGGGTTTCTTTTCTTTTTTTATGCTAAGTGATATATTTGTTATTTATTATTCAATTTTTCCGTTATTTATAGCAACTCTTTCAAAAAGCTAAACATCATTAAGAAAAAGGCTGTTGCATTTGGTATGGTTGCATCGTCATTCGCCTTGTAATTTCTGAAAAAACATTTTATAATCCATAAATCAGGAAAAAAGTGCTGATGCAAGTTACAGTTATGTAGATTTTAACTTTAAATACCCTGAAGGGAACAGTTGGATTAATAAGGGATTTCATAATTATATATGTTGGGGCGGCAACGCACCGGGTTTCTTCAATTTAATGGAACAAGCTCATATAAATGATGAATTACCTGAATTACAGGGGCATTGGGCGAATGAAATGACAACGGATGGAGGTATTTATACCAAAGGCGATGGATTGCCTGACAATGTTTTGGATAGTTATGGGAAAAAGAGCTATAAAACCGAATTAGTAGATGATTTTGTTACATTAGAGGATGAGCGACTGCAAGAGAACGATTATGTATTTAGCGCTGTGCATGTGGTTATCAATGAGTTTGATATGACGGCGAATGAGGATATAGGAGGCTATCTATTTAATGAAAATACGGAATATGGGAATTGGGAACCTGCTGATCTATATGGTAGAAAAAGCTTTGATGGTGAATGGATAAAATTAGGAAAGTTTGTATGTGTTGGCAATAAAATATTTAATTTTATAGATAACGATGGTAAAGTATTTGAAAACATTGATAGAAATAATACAGTAAAATTGCCAGCAGGGATTATTGCATTGAAATTAGAACACGAATCAAAGTATTTTAAAAACAAATTGAATTTAGATATTCGCATTCAATTAAGAAAAACCGCCCATGTTGCTAGTCTGATTGAGGGAAAAGATTCGATTATGCTCTATAACATAAATTCGGGCAGAATATTTGATAGTAATGGGAAATGGGTAAACCAGAAAAATACCCTTACCATTGAAGGCTCTGAAAAAATAAAAGAACAGATGATAGAAAGAGATAAAGCAGAATATGGTATGGAAGGTGCGTTAGGAAATCATAGCAAAGCTTGGGTTCTTTTAGAAGGTTATCCAACAACCAGCAATATGCAGAAAGAAATAGTTAAAACGACAAATGATACAAAAAATCAACAATACGATATTGAGTATCAGAGCTATGCATATGAGGCAGCATATTCAAATTATGCCGATCCCTTTGATGAAACATCAGATAATGGAACGCTCAAAGAACAAAAGTCAGGAACGTTTTATGATTTATTACCAAAAGGAATGTATGTAGATGTAGGAAAGATTAAAGTGACTACTGTATATCGACAGGGTGGTACTACTTTTTTACCAGATAGACCATGTGATTTTACGGTACAATTAAAAGAAAATTGGAAGAACTCCGGAAGAACCATGATGATCATTCAGGTAAGTATGAAACCAGGTGAAAAAAATAGTATAAAATATACAAATATTCAACCTAATGGCTGGGAATAGGAAAGTGGTTTTCTGTTACAATATCATGGGTATTATCCTTGGGAATCTTGTTTTGATTTTGGAAGAAATATAAGCAATAGTATTGCCTACAAATCTGGTAATGAAAGTATAACAAATGGCTATCCGGATATGCCGGATGCATCATTTTCTGATCAAAAATGGTTCATTGATATCGACGAAGATGGAAAAGCGGGGGAAAGTGCTCAGAAAGATACTTTGTATGCTTCTGTTTCGACGAGTCTTACAGGGGATACATTTTCAAAATTAGGGTTCTTTAAGTCTGTGAAAAACCAACAGGAATTGAAATATACAGCTTCCACAGAAGTATTAACGGGCGATAGCTATAGTTATCGTTTACAGTATTCTTCACAAGATACAGCGAAAGCTAATAATTTAGTTTTATTTGATGTTTTGGAAAATAATGCTGGAGAAAGAGAACATTGGAAAGGAACTTTACAAAGTGTTGATGTGTCATCGGCGCTTCGTAAAGGTGTGGATGCTAAGGTTTTATATTCCATGAAAAAAGATATCATATTATCTCATGATGATGCCGGTTTAAAAGGGGATGCCAATATTGAAGATGAGACAATATGGAGTGCAGAAAAACCAGCGGATATATGTCAAAAGTTACAGCAGTTGCTATTGATATGCGTAATACCGTAGAAGGAACTCCATTTGTATTAGAATCACAGCAACAAGTCTCTGCGATTCTTCATATGAAGGCACCAATTGATATAATAAAGCAAGATATGGAAAAGAAGATATTGGCATACAATACCTCATGGGTAAATGCAAACACACAGGTTTCCAATGTTGAGTGGCAAGATTCTTTATTAGAAACAACGGAAACAACGGTGGCTATACGTGAACCTGAAATGGAAATCCATAAAACATCAACACCTGTCTCCGGAACTCAGGATCATCCGACAAAGGTGAAAAAGCATGATGAAATCAACTATGATATCAGTGTAAAAAATGGGGAAACATCTTTCTTATTGAATGCTATTAAGGTGGAGGATATCCTGCCTTCAGGATTGGATATCCAATTGGATGCTATTGTGTGGTATTTGGGTAATGATTCCACAAAACAGCAACTTGTGAAAGATTCGCAATTTGTAGAGGTGATGCAAGATGCTAAAAACAAACAGAAGCTGATCTTTACAATTGAAGCGCTGCAGGCTGAGCAAGAGCTCCATTTTGTCATTCCTACCAAAGTAACTGATAATGGCGATGATACTCTATTTGTAAATACGGCGAAAATCATCGAGGTTCATCAGCATTTTTTTGAAAAAGAAAGCGAAACAACGTATCACGAATTGGATATTACAACAGCCGATTTCTTGTTTTATTATCCTAGTTATATAGGAGAGAACATGAGGTGACAACAGAATTCAAGAATTTGCTTGAGGATGTGGAAACAGCAAAAAGCTTTTATGAAAAAATGGCGGCAGAAATTCATCGCTCACCTTCAACGATCGCGATAACAGCAGCGAAAACGGCTACTGCCAGTGCGCCTTCTGTTACGTTAACGGATATTGGCTTGGGATATTATCTGATTTGCGCAAAACATGGTGTAGAACAGGTTTATACACCTACAGGTTTCAATATAGCACCAGTCGAAGAGGAAGGGACATGGAGTGTGAATGATCAAACGGTTACTATGAAATCTTCAACTCCGACAATCGTTAAAACGGTTATTGATCCAACGGATACGACGGTAGCTATTACAGATAGCGTCTGCTATCAGCTGACAGCTCAAATTCCGACATATCCAGAAGATGCTAGTGCAATCACTTTTGCAATCGGTGATAAATTATCAGAAGGATTGACTTTAAAGCCAGATACGATTGCCGTGAAGGATGCTAGTGGAAAAGAAATAGCCGCAACCAATTACGACGTTAAGAAAGATCCTGGAAAAACGGCTAAGCTAACTGATTATACATTTGAAATAGTATTCAAGGAAGCTTATATAAAAACGAATCCTATGTTAAACGTACAGGTTACTTATGATGCCGAAGTTAATGATAAAGCCTTAACGATGGACGCATTAAAGAATATTGCCTATATCGGATATAATCACGATCCTTATGATATACAATCTTATAAAGAAAAAACGACAGAAAATTGGTATATACTTATGGGATTAAGGTATTGAAGGTCGGCGAAAGCGGAACTGATATTTTAAAGAATGCAGAATTTACGTTATCTAAAGATGGTACTTCATTGAAGTTTAAAAAAGCAACAGATGGTTCTTATGTTATCGATCCAAAGGGGGATACTGTTTTAACAGTAGGAACTGATGGGCATTTTACGATACAGGGTATAGATGAAGGAAGTTATGTCTTAAAAGAAACAAAGGTTCCGGATGGTGGCTATGTATTACCGAATGGAGATATAACGATAGCGTTAAAAGATAAAAATGGGAATGGAAGTTTAGAACAAGATGAGGTAACATTAACAACAAAAGGGACTTATGAATTAGAAGGAACCGTGGAACTAGAAACGAATAAAGTAGTAATGATAGTAAAAAACAGCAAAGCAAAAGATATGCAACTGCCAATTACAGGGGGAGCTGGAACCGTATTGTTTAGCATAGTCGGAATTGTCTTTATGCTTGGTGGTGTCCTTGTGATTGTAAGAAATAGCAAGCGACATGCATAAGAAAAGAAAATGGTCGGCCTTCCTGGTACCTGTGCTATTTATAGCGATAGGTGCCGGGATTTTCCTTTATCCTCATATCAGTAACTGGTATATGGAAGAGCAGCCAAAAAAAGTGATTCATCAATATCAGACAAGCATAGCTCGTGAGAAACAAGAGGACATACAGAAGTTATGGAAAGCCGCTATTACATATAATGAAAATCTTTCCGGTGACCCGGTACATGACCCTTTTGTGAAAGGTAGCGGCTATGTGCTTCCAAAGGATTATGAAGAAGTTTTAAATGTCAATCATGACGGTGTGATGGGCCATTTAACTATCAGTAAAATCAATGTATCTTTACCTATCTATCATGGTTGTGGTGAAGAGGCCTTGAAAAAAGGGGCTGGACATTTGGAAGGGACCTCCCTACCGATTGGAAGAAATAGCCAGCATGCAATTTTATGTGCCCATCGAGGTTTACCAAGTGCATTACTGTTTACTAAGTTGAATGAGTTGGAAAAAGGGGATTCCTTTCGCATAACGGTATTAGATAAAACTTTTTTCTATGAAGTAGATGAGATACGCGTAGTAAAACCCAAAGAAGTCGAAAAATTGCGCATCATAAAAGGTAAGGACTATGTAACTTTAATGACATGTACACCATATGGAATAAATACGCATCGTTTGTTAGTAAGAGGTAAACGCGTACAAGCCATCCATGAAGTGGATGTGACATCGCAAGAAAAAGAGAAAACGGAAAACCTATGGATAATAGGTGGAGGCATTATCATATTGCTTAGTTTGGTATGCGTTTTAAAATTGAGAAAGAAGGCAAAGCATGAACAAGGGACGTAACTATCTACTTGCCGCAATCATGGTAGTAGGAGGATTGCTTATTTGTCTGTATCCCAATATTCAAACACAGCTGCGTAAACATCAGATAGCTAAGGTCATTCAACAATTTGAAAATGACAGTGTTACAGATAGGGAAGAATGGTATCAAAAGATGGTCAGATATAATAAGCGATTATGTCAAGAAGGTCAAATAGATGTGCAGGATGCATGGAAGAGTAAGACGAATCGTACAGATGAAACGGTAATTGGTATTATGCGAATACCAAAGATGCAGCTAAATCTTCCTATATATCATGGAGCAAGTGAAGAGCATTTACGGAAAGGGTTAGCATTACTTAACAATACAAGTATGCCCTTAGGCCAAGCTTCCGCAAACAGTGTGATTGCAGGACATCGAGGCGGATATGAAGGGGAAGCGATGTTTAAAGATATTGAAAAATTAGTAAAGGGAGATCGTATTTATATAAGAAATCATTGGGAAACCTTGCAATATGTCGTTATGAAGACAGAAATCATTGAACCTAATGAAATCGAGAAAGTATGGATTCAGGAAGGCAAGGATATGATTACTTTGATTACCTGCCACCCATATCCGACCAATAAACAGCGCTATCTTGTTTATGCACAACGGGCTAGCAAGGATCATGAAGAAACAAAAACGCCTACTACAAAACAACCAGCAAGCACGGCATCACAAAAACGAATCGAGAAGGAACGCTTATGGAATCGCTTGGCTATCGGAATGGGTTTTGGTATCTGTATTTTCCTTGGTTTTTCTTTCTTGCATTACAAACGAAAGCATCGCTAAAGGATAGATACCATCTGCATAACCTGAATAATTTCAGGCGTTTGGTGTATGCATACATTGCGTCTTCATAATGCATTGAAAATAGTGCTTCATATATTTTCAGAAAATATTGTAATAAAAATGAAATTAAACCTATACTGTTGTTTCAAAAAATGGTAAAATAGTGGCTGTAAGGAAGGAGCAATGCATATGAAAATAGGAATTGTAGGATATGGCAACCTTGGAAAAGGTGTCGAATGTGCAGTTACAAACAGCAAGGATATGGAGCTTATCGGTGTTTTTACGCGTAGAGAGCCATCAACATTAAAGACATTGACCCAAGCGCCAGTTTATTCCATGGATTGCATATATGAGAAAAAGGATGAAATTGATGTTTTAATCTTATGTGGAGGCAGTGCTAACGATTTGCCTAAACAAACCGCTGAACTGGCTAAACATTTTAATGTCATTGATAGTTTTGATACACATGCAAACATACCGGAACATTTTGCTATGGTGAATTCAGCAAGTATGGAAGGCAAGCATATCAGTATAATTTCTGTTGGCTGGGATCCGGGCTTATTTTCATTAAATCGTTTGTATGGACAGGCTATTTTGCCACATGGCCATGATTATACCTTCTGGGGGAAAGGGGTATCTCAGGGACATTCTGATGCGATACGACGCATAGAAGGTGTACAAGATGCCCGACAATATACGATTCCTGTAGAAGGAGCAATGGAAAAAGTACGCAATGGTGAGCATCCGGTGTTGAGCGCTCGTGAAAAACATACACGGGAATGTTTTGTCGTAGCCAAAGAAGGTGCAGATCTTGCGCGTATTGAAGAGGAAATCAAAACGATGCCCAATTACTTTGCGGATTATGATACGACCGTGCATTTTATCACACAGGAAGAGTTGAATGCGCATCATAAAGGCATTCCACATGGCGGAGTTGTCTTACGCAGTGGTACCACAGGATTGCACGATGAGCATAAACATGTGATAGAGTATAAACTAACGTTAGATTCAAATCCAGAATTCACGTCAAGTGTGTTAACCGCATATGCCAGAGCAGCCTATCGTTTAGCCCAAGAGGGACAATACGGCTGTAAAACAGTATTTGATATTGCGCCAGCCTATTTGCATGAGGCAAGTGGTGAAGAATTACGAAAAAAGCTATTATGATCTTACACAGGATAGAAGAATTCTATCCTTTTCTTCTGCATGTGCTTTTAAAGTCATAAGAATTGGCATAGTAAATTAGTGTGTCTTTCAAGAAAGGCAGTATGAAGAAGATAAATTTTTATATTTCTGTGAAGATGTAAGCATTCCCATGAAAAAATCATATTTTCTATATTCATTCATGAAAAAATAAGGTAAAATATACACGTATTACAAAAAGAGAGAGTTTAATTGGAGGTAATTATGAGTGGTTTTTTTGGTGTAGCATCGAAAGAAGACTGTGTATTAGATGTATTTTTTGGCGTTGACTACCATTCCCATCTGGGAACAAGACGTGGTGGAATGGCGATTCACGGTGATAAAGGTTTTGGAAGAGCAATCCATAACATAGAGAATTCACCATTTCGTACAAAGTTTGAGAAAGATATTGAAGAATTCAGTGGGAATATCGGCATTGGCTGTATTTCTGATAACGAAGCGCAGCCATTATTGGTAAAATCACATTTAGGTTCCTTTGCGATTACCACGATCGGACGTATCAACAATGTCCAGGAGTTGCAAGATTTGTGTTTTGAAAAAGGAGTTACGCATTTCTTAGAAATGAGCACAGGAGAAGTGAATCCTACCGAACTTGTGGCATCTCTTATCAATCATAAAGATACGATTGTCGAAGGTCTGCGATATGTACAAGATGTTGTAAAAGGCAGTATGAGCATTCTGTTAATGACTTCAGAAGGTATTTATGCCGCTAGAGATCGTGTAGGAAGAACTCCGATTGTCATTGGTGAAAAAGAAACAGGTTTTTGTGCAACCTTTGAAAGTAGTGCCTTCCTTAACTTAGGGTATCATCATTATCGTGATTTAGGTCCCGGGGAAATCGTTTTCATCACGCCTCAGCGTATTGAAGTAAAACAGAAACCATTGGAAAAGATGAAAATCTGTAGTTTCTTATGGGTATATTATGGTTATCCTACCTCTACATATGAAGGTGTCAATGTAGAGTGTATGCGTAATCGCTGTGGCGAACTGTTGGCAAATCGTGATGATGTAGAAGTTGACAGTGTAGCAGGTGTTCCTGATTCAGGGATTGCTCATGCCGTGGGCTATGCCAATGCATCAGGTGTACCATTTGCACGTCCATTCATTAAATATACGCCAACCTGGCCACGTTCCTTCATGCCGACCAGTCAGAAACAGCGCTCAATGATAGCGAAGATGAAACTGATTCCGGTACAAGAAAAAATCAAAGATAAACGTCTGCTTTTGATAGATGATTCCATTGTTCGCGGTACACAGTTAGGTGAAACGACTGAGTTCTTGTATGAAAGTGGCGCAAAAGAAGTTCATGTTAGACCTGCATGTCCACCGATTATCTTTGGCTGTAAATATCTCAACTTCTCACGTTCCAAATCCGAGATGGATCTGATTACCCGTCGGGTGATTCGCAAACTGGAGGGGGACGATGTTTCTGATGAGGTATTAGCAGAATATGCCGATCCAGACAGTGATCGTTATAAAAAGATGTGTAGCGAAATCTGTCAACGTTCTAATTTCACATCATTGCGCTATCATCGCATTGACGATATGGTAAAGGCAATCGGTTTGGATAAATGTCAGCTATGTACCTATTGTTTTGATGGTGTAGAAGATGATAAAGGAAAAGATGGCGAAGGAAAAGACTAAAGTTAAGGGCTGTGCAGATGCATAGCCTTTCTTCATCTTCACATCAATGTGTACCCAAATGGAGCATAATGTAAGAACTTTGTTTTCGGTTTCAAAAGGAAATGATATAATAGCTTGGGAATCATAAAGCAGTTTTAGATATGTGCAGATGACACAAAAAAAGTTTAAAAACCGTACAACTAGATGAAGGGATACCATGCATAAAGAAGAGAAAATGTCCTGTATGTGATCAATTCAGCATGCCGATATTACAGAATATAGAACACTGCAAGATGTAGCAGATAATGGGAAAAGATGATGAGGAGGTATTTAGATGGACAAACAGGAAAAAGATAACAACATGCATATTTGTGCAGGTCTGTTGGCTCATGTGGATGCCGGAAAAACAACGCTTAGTGAGGCAATGTTATATCGCAGTGGAAGCATACGAAACTTAGGCCGCGTAGATCATCAAAATGCATTTCTTGATTATGATGAGCTAGAAAGAAATCGGGGTATTACCATATATGCGAAACAGGCAGCTTTGCATTGGAAACAGCTTCATATGAATTTTGTGGATACACCCGGACATGTCGATTTCAGTGCGGAAATGGAGAGGACTTTAGCAATTTTAGATTATGCTATTTTGATTATCAGTGGCAGTGATGGGGTACAGGCCCATACGGAAACGATATGGCAGCTATTAAAGGCCCATCAGATACCTACTTTTGTATTTGTGAATAAAATGGATATTTCTTATCATAGTAAAGAAGAACTATTAAAAGAAATGAATCAGAAGCTAGATAGCCGTTGTATTGATTTCATGCAAGAGGATGCTAGTTTGATGGAAGATGTGTCGATGTGTGATGACGCATTAATGGAAGCGTATCTGACACAGGGAGTTCTTGAAAAAGATGTGATAAAGACAGCGATTGCGCAAAGAAAGGTGTTCCCCTGTTATTTTGGATCGGCTTTAAAATTGGATGGTATTGATGCCTTTTTAGATGGTTTAAAAACATGGATCAAGCCAAAACAATATGGCGATACGTTTGGAGCCCGCATTTATAAAATCAGTCATGATGAACAAGGAAATCGGCTTGCCCATGTAAAAGTAAGTGGTGGTGTCCTGAAAGCGAAAATGAAGATCAGTGATACAGAAAAAGTAGATCAATTACGGCGGTATAGTGGCAATCGCTTTGAGGTGATTCAGGAAGCATTGCCTGGTGAAATCTGTGTTATCAAAGGGATACGTCAGCTGCAGGCAGGAGATGGTTTGGGCTTTGAGGAACATCATACAGAAGTGGAAAGTGTAGCCGCAATGAATTATCGAATGGTTTTACCTGCGAATACGGATGCTTTTGCGACGATGCGTAAATTAATTCCCTTAATGGAAGAAGATCCACAGTTACATATTACTTATTCAGAGATGAAAAAAGAAATACGTGTACAGCTAATGGGTGAAGTGCAGATGGAAATACTGAAATACACGATTGCACAGCGTTTGGGTCTTTCTGTAACGTTTGATGAAGGCATGGTGAATTATAAGGAAACGATAGAACAGGAAGTTGAAGGAGTCGGTCATTATGAACCATTGCGTCATTACGCGGAAGTTCATTTACTATTGGAACCACTTGCGCCAGGCAGTGGTATCCAAGTAGATAGTATTGCTCCATTAGATAAATTGGATCGGCACTGGCAGCGACTTATTTTAAATCATATACAAGAAAAAGAACATCTCGGAGTATTGAGTGGATCACCAATAACGGATATGAAAATCACTTTATTATGTGGAAAAGCACATCTGAAACATACGGAAGGCGGTGATTTCCGGCAGGCGACATATCGTGCGATACGTCAAGGACTAATGAAAGCAAAAAGCGTTCTTTTAGAACCATATTATCGCTTTCATGCTGAAGTGGCAGCGATGCATCTCAGCCGTCTCATCTATGATCTAGAGTCCATGAAGGCGCATTTTTCTATTTTGTCACAAGATGAGGATCTATGTATTTTAGAAGGGGAAGCTCCTGTTGCATGTATGCAATCTTACCAACTTGAATTGCGATCGTATACTGGCGGAAAAGGGAAATTAAGCTGTTTTCTGGATGGCTATCGTCCATGTCAACAGGCCGCTGATGTGATTTCACAAATTGGTTATGATGCACAACGTGATTTGGATAATCCATCCTCTTCCATATTCTGTATGCATGGCAGTGGCTATCAGGTATCATGGGATAAAGTAGAAGACTATATGCATTTACCATTACGTAGGCAATCTCCTTCTGAAACAAGTTTCAAACATGAAAATACAAAGGTTGATGAGAAAGAATTACAGCGTGTTTTTGAAAGTATTTATGGAAAGCCAAAGGATAAAAAACAACCGAAAAGGAAACCAGGGAAAGAAATACCTGCTACGGAAATCAAGACTCTGAAAATCTTACCAGAATGTCTATTGGTCGATGGTTATAATATTATTTATGACTGGGACGAATTGCGTGCATTAGCAAAAGATCAGATGGATGCGGCAAGAGATCGCTTGATTGATAAATTGAATAATTATCAGGGATATCGCAAATGTGAGGTAATCCTTGTCTTTGATGCGTATCGCGTGAAGCAATCAGCACAGACAATCAGAAAGCACGGAAATATACATGTTGTGTATACGAAAACTTCACAGACAGCAGATAACTACATCGAGATGGCTACACATAAGTTGGCAAAGGAGTATCGTGTCCGTGTCGCAACAAGTGATGGTTTGGAACAGCTAATTGTTATCGGTCAGGGAGCACAAAGAATTTCTGCCAGAGAATTTCAAAAAGAGGTCGAGGAACATCATCGAATTTCTTCACAAGAATATAAGCAACAACCCGTTTTCCGTCATCAAGCATTGACGGCTTTAAGGGAACAAAAAGATGTGAAAAAAGATAAGTAATGTATACCCTTACACATAATTTCTGGAAATATTTGTAAAAAAATTATCTATAAAAATGACATAAATATCTTAAAGTTTACATAAAGAAGAAAATATGCAAAAAAATACGAAAACTTTTAAAATTATTAGCAGAAAATAGAACATTATTTAGAATTTTATGATAGAATTATAGAGGATTTAGAAATACAAATGAGAAAGCAATTTGTGCAAGGAGCAGGACTATGAGATATCAATTTTCATGTAAGAACGTAAAAGACAAAAAGCAGTATTGGGAAGATTTTAAAAAGCAGTTAAAACCTGGGGATGAAATTAGTTTTAAAAAAATTGAACGTTTCGGATTTGGACTTTTAGACTTACAGGATAAGCTTACATTCTGTAAAGAGAACAACATTTCACTGTATGATGAATCTTATGGATTGACATTGAACAGTGAACGGGAATTAGCGATGTTTTACTTCACCTTATCATTGAAGAATGAAGATCATCGGGAAAAACAATTGCGCGGAATTAAAGATGCATTGCGCTTAAAAGAAGAAGGAAAAGGCGCATATGGTCGTCCGATTGCAGAGCTTCCAAAAGACTTTGAAGAAAAAATCATAACTTTAAAACGTGAGCATCGTCCGTTAGAGGCTTATCGGAAAGCTACGGGAATGAAAAAATCAACATTCTATAAATATGCCAAAATAATTCTTAGCAAATATCAGGATGATGATGAAGATGACGATTAAAAAACTGATGGAGACTCATCAGTTTTTTCATTTAAGTTCTTGAGTAACACCTCATTTAAATAATTTTATGTGTAAAGAATAATTAAGCCATGATTCCATTTGCTAATAGGCACGTAAGGAGGGATATGCAGATGATGATTTGCATTGCACCGGCGAAACGCATGCGCAAGGATATCGCTTATTTAGACGCCCAGGGAACACCTAAGTTGCTAAAGGAAACCAAGCAATTGGCGAAGATTATGCAACAGCAGGATGTTAGTGCTTTACGTCATATTCTTTCCTGTAGTGAACGTATCGCCCAAGAAGCATATCAGATATTTCAAACTATGCAGTTAACACAAAATGTTGTACCGGCCCTGTTAGCCTATGATGGCATTCAATACACGTATATGGCACCGGATATCTTCAGTGATGAACAATTTGCCTATGTGCAAAAGCATTTGCGTATCTTATCTGGTTTTTATGGTGTCTTAAAACCACTGGATGGTGTAGTGCCTTATCGTCTGGAAATTAACAGTCTTTTACGTACAGACACCTTTTGTAATCTTTATGCCTTTTGGCAAGACAAGCTCTATCGTGAACTTACCCAAGAATCCTCTGTCATCGTTGATTTGGCAAGTGCGCAATATAGCCGTTGCATCACACGCTATAAACGTGATGCCATACGGTATGTGAAATGTCGCTTCATGGAAGAAACGAAGGATACTTTAAAAGAAAAAGGTGTTTATGTCAAAATGGCAAGAGGCGAAATGGTGCGTTATATGGCAGAACACCAGATTACCGATATCGAGGATATCAAGCAGTTTCAAGGCCTTGGCTATCGTTTTCAAGAAACCTTATCCAGTAGTGAAGAATTTATTTTTACCAGAGCATTTCCCAGGAAAAAATAAAGAGGATTTATAAGATGAGAGTTTTAATATTAGGTCCTCTCATATGTTTACTCGTACTTCTTAGCGTCTTCAAATAAAACAGGATAACATCAAGATGTAAAGACAATTTAGGATATGCCTTAACATATAAGAAAAGAAGGAAACAGATATACCATTTCCTTCTATTTTTATTATCTTTCTTCCCTATGTGTTTTGTAACAGTATTGATCGTTTCTTTATCGATACTATCCCACCTGCATGTGGAAGATCTATGCTTCTTTCATGGAATCAAGGATGCTTTCTACTAAATTATCAACTTCATTTGCATTGTTGTCATTTAAGGCAGAAATCATATTGACTTCACTGTTAAGAATGCTCATCTGTTTCATCTCTTCATCCAAGAATTCTTTCATCAAAGAACCGGATTTTGGTGCCCAAGAACCATTTTCAATGATACCTACGGTACGTTTCTGTAGGTTTAATGCCTTCATATGCATCAGATAATCATGCATTACCGGATAAATACCTAGATTATAGGTAACACTTGCTAAAACGATATGACTATATTTAAAGGTTTCACTGATGAGGTAGGATACATGGGTATTTGATACATCATATAAGGCAATATTGGTCATGCCTTTTTCTGCCAATTTCGCAGCTAATACCTGTACAGCACTTTCAGTATTTCCATACATAGATGCATAAGCAATCATCACACCGCATGTTTCTGGTTCATAACGACTCCATTTATCATATTTATCCAATAGATAGCCAAAGTCATTGCGCCATACCGGTCCATGTAGCGGACAGATATAGTGGATATCCAAGGTGGAGGCTTTCTTTAACAAGGCTTGTACATGTGGACCGTATTTACCAACGATGTTGGTATAATAGCGACGAGCATCATCGATCCAATCACGGTCAAAGTTCACTTCATCATTAAACAGTTTGCCATCTAAGGCACCAAAGGAGCCAAAGGCATCGGCAGAGAAGAGAATGCCATCAGTTGTATCAAAGCTAACCATTGCTTCTGGCCAATGGACCATAGGAGCTTCCACGAAGACGATGTTATGTTTACCGAAGCGAAAGGAATCGCCTTCCTTTACCGTCATGGTCTTATCATCAACATCAAAGCCAAATTGATGCATCAACATGATACTTTTCTCTGTGGAAATGATGGTAACATTTGGATAACGCAACAAGATTTCTTCAATGCTGGCACCATGATCAGGTTCCATATGATTGATTACCAAATAATCTAAGTCACGGCCATCTAACACATGTTCCACATTTTCTAAGAACTGACGGCAGATGGACCAATCTACGGTATCAAAGAGAACGGTTTTTTCATCCAGCAGCAAATAGGAGTTATAGGATACGCCGCGAGGAATCGGATGAATATTTTCAAATAGTGCTAAGCGATGGTCATTACCGCCTACCCAATACAGATCATCTACAACTTTTCTTACACAATACATACGTCTTTTTCCTCCTATTCAATCTCGATGAAGTTTTCTTTTTCTTCACCGCATTCTGGACAAATCCATTCTTCTGGTAGTTTATCAAAGGTTGTTCCTGCAGGTACATCACTTGCCGGATCGCCGATTTCCATATCATATTCATAGCCGCAGCCACTGCAGATATAGCGTTTATAAGAAGGTCCTTCTTTCTTGATAAATGGACGTTTCATCTTCTTCATTGGTGGAGCCGGCTGTTTTACACCCGTATCCAAAGCTTCCGCTAACAAAGGTAAGATTTCCATCAAATCACCTACAATACCATAATCGGCATTCTTAAAGATTGGAGCGTTTGGATTGTTGTTGATGGCAACGATGGTTGTCGCATCCTTAATACCTTTTA
This sequence comes from Longicatena caecimuris, assembly GCF_004341945.1. Taxonomy (GTDB): domain Bacteria; phylum Bacillota_I; class Bacilli_A; order Erysipelotrichales; family Erysipelotrichaceae; genus Longicatena; species Longicatena caecimuris. The sequence continues at coordinate 120,647 of NZ_SMBP01000002.1, read as the reverse complement.
AATGCTGACCGGCACCGCTGATACCACAAGCCACATATAGATTGCCGCTAAACTTCTGTCCACTCATACCAACATAGCGATTTAATGGCACATATTTCAAAGTTTCCGCAACCGGACGAGATGAACCAATCGCAGCACCTAGTGCTTTCGCAGCTTCTTCAATTAATTTCATGTTTTCTTTTGCGCCAATACCTTTACCGGCACTGATCACACGTTCTGCATCGACGATTGGAGTATCCATCGCAATGCCTACACTGAAATCATAACCATCTTTCTTCAATGCTTCAACTAGTTTTGCGACTTGTTCTTTTGGTGTACCATCACGGAAGATCATTTTCTTACGCTCACCGGTAATCGATGTTTTTTTCCGTTTTGCCTTACCATCCTTTTTCATCTTACCGATGATATGGGACGCAATAACAACACGCTGAATTTCATTGGTACCTTCATAGATTGTACAGATTTTCGCATCACGATAAGCACGTTCGACTTCCATACCCTTTAAATAGCCGCTGCCGCCAAAGATCTGTAAAGCATCATTGACAACCTCTAAGCAGATGTCTGAGGTATATTGTTTAGCCATAGCACTCTCCATGCCATAAGGTTCATGGGCTTCTTTTAATTCAGCAGCACTGTAAACAAGGAATCTAGCACAGCGTAATTTGGTTGCCATATCAGCTAGTTTAAAGGAAATTGCCTGTTGTTGGGCAATTGGTTTGCCAAACTGAATACGCTCTTTAGCATATTCTAAAGCATGTTCATAAGCACCCTGAGCAATACCTAATGCCTGTGCAGCAATTCCGATACGACCGCCATCAAGCGTAGCCATTGCAATCTTAAAGCCTTGTCCTTCTTTACCTAACAGGTTTTCTTTTGGTACTTTTACATTATTAAAGATTAATTCCGCAGTGGAAGAAGAGCGAATGCCCATCTTATCGTAATGATCTCCAAAGGTGAAGCCTTCCCATCCTTTTTCAACGATGAAAGCAGAGATACCATGTGTTCCGGCATCCGGATTTGTTGAGGCAAAGACAACATACGTATCAGCTACCGGCGCATTGGTAATAAAGATTTTACCACCGTTTAAGATATAATGATCACCCTCTAATACTGCCGTTGTTTCTGTTCCACCTGCATCACTACCGGCATTTGGTTCTGTTAACCCAAAAGCACCAAGTTTTTCACCCTTTGCTAAAGGTGTTAAATATTTCTGTTTTTGTTCTTCATTACCAAACGCAAAAATTGGATAGCTTCCTAAAGATACATGTGCTGATAAGATGACACCGGTTCCTCCATCAACTCTGGATAATTCTTCTACTGCAATCGCATAGCTTAAGACATCTGCTCCTGCACCGCCATATTCTTTGGGATAAGGCAAACCCATCATTCCCATGTCGGCAAATTTGGCAATTGCTTCGCTAGGGAATTCATTTTCCTTATCTAGCAAAAAGGCAATTGGCTTTACTTCGCTTTCCGCAAATTCGCGTACTTTTTTCCGTAGGTCTTCTTGTTTCTTGGTTGTTTGAAAAAGCATGTACATTTCCTCCTTATTTACACAATGCCAGTCATGAAGAGTTTCATGAGCAACCATAGGTTGAGAATTACATTCAATTAAAATTAAGAATTAAAATGAAATGTATTCTCACTTTCTGGTTATACAATATCAGAATGTAAGCGCTTTGTATAGCGATATGCACCAGCGAATTTTTCTTATGACAAAGTATGAAGATTTGGTGGTATTAGAATGCTGCTATTAAATTCTTATTAGGTAAGACAGTGTTCATTTTATAACTATAGATCGTTTAACTACTTGAATGAAAGTTTAAGAGCAATTAACCACACAGGAACGATAACCGATTCCCTATGAAAGTAGGAGAGCAATTATCCAACAGGAGCTAACCATATGAAAGTATGAGAACAATTACCATTACAGGCACCAGTTGACCATTTTTAAAAGCATCGTTTCTTTTTTGTTCAAGCGAATGCAACAGTGAGTTAACAGGCAGAACAATTGACAGAGAACAGTTAGTTTCGTATTCTATAACCGTTGAAACAGGAGGATTCCTATGTTAGAAAAAAACGGTGTAGTATATTATATTCTTGGCTCACATATTCAATGCGGTAAAGTGAGCGATATCAAAATAGAGAAGGGAGAGCTTTTTTTTCTGATTGATACATATGTCCAATGTGATGAGGATAATTGGATTGCTGAGGAAGAAATTGGCAAGAGTGTGTTTTTTACGGAAGTAGAAGCGCAACAACATTATGGAACTGGTCATAGTTTGCCTACCTGTTGTTGTGGATGAGGAAGATGATGAAGGTGAATGAAAAGTAGAAGGGTTGATAAGTAGATGGGAAAAGAAAAAGTCCTAAAAGATGAACGAAAAGATGAAGATGAAAATAAAGAATTTGTTGTTATGCAGGGAGGAAACGGTAGCTTAGGCAAAAGGAAGAAAACGGTATGAGAAACTTGCATGAGATAAAATGAGCGATAGCGTAAAAAAGATTTCTGATCGTAAGAAAAAGGTTTTTGGTCGTAAGAAAGCAATTTAACTAATCTAGGATGTGAAAGAATTGTGACATGAGTTTAGCTGGCACGTAAGCTTTCGCTAAAATGTGCTATAATGAAAGCAGTTAAGGAAGTGATGTGCATGGAACAAGAATCCTTGTTTTATCAGGATTTACAAGATCCTTTGGCAAGTCGATTACGACCACAGAGCTTAGAAGATTATGTAGGGCAAAAACATCTGATTGGTAAAGGAAAGGTCCTATGGAATCTGATTGAAAAAGATCAGGTAACCAGTATGATTTTCTGGGGTCCACCCGGTGTTGGTAAGACAACTTTGGCTAGGATCATCGCTCATAAGACACAATCTCGCTTCATTGATTTTAGTGCTGTCACAAGTGGCATACGAGAAATCAAACAAGTCATGAAAGAAGCAAGTGATGCCAGAGCGTTTGGGAAACGAACTATTTTATTCGTAGATGAGATTCATCGTTTTAACAAGGCACAACAGGATGCTTTTTTACCTTATGTGGAAAAAGGCAGCATCATCTTAATTGGAGCGACAACGGAAAACCCTTCCTTTGAGATTAATTCTGCCCTCTTATCGCGATGTAAAGTATTTGTTTTAAAAGGTTTGGAAACCAGTGATTTGGTGGAATTATTACAACATGCGTTACAGGATGAAAAAGGCTTTGGAACTTTAAATGTGCAGATGGAAGATAGCATGTTGGATATGATTGCCCAGTTTGCCAATGGAGATGCCAGAGTTGCCTTGAATACCTTGGAAATGGTCGTATTGAATGCGGAAAAAACAGATGAAGGGTATCTTGTCACAAAAGAAACGCTGGAGCAGTGCATCCATCAAAAATCCTTATTGTATGATAAAAAAGGGGAAGAACATTATAATCTGATCAGCGCTTTGCATAAATCCATGCGCAACAGTGATGTGCAGGCAGCTATCTACTGGCTTGCACGTATGTTAGAGGCTGGAGAAGATCCATTGTATGTAGCAAGAAGATTGGTACGCTTCGCCAGTGAGGATGTTGGTATGGCAGATAGTCGGGCATTAGAAATCTGTGTGGCGGCATATCAGGCATGTCATTTTATCGGGATGCCTGAATGCAGTGTACATCTGACACATGCTGTTACTTATTTATCCTTAGCACCTAAAAGCAATGCTTTATATATGGCTTATGAACATGCGAAAGAAGATGCTTTAAAGATGATTAGTGAACCAGTACCACTACAAATTCGCAATGCGCCGACTAAATTAATGAAGGAACTTCATTATGGGGAAGGATACCAGTATGCGCATGATTATGAGGATAAGCTGACAACCATGCAATGTTTGCCACCTACTTTACAGGGAACGATTTATTATGAACCCACCATGCAAGGTTCTGAGAGTAAGGTCACTGCACGTATGAAGCAGATTGAGGAATGGCGCAAGAAGCATAAGTAATATATAAAAAATATGGCATAAAAAGGAAGAATAGGTCATTTTCTGCATGAAAAAGGGAAATCATTAATATGTTCTTTCCGTAAGAAACATGCTATACTTGTGTTAGTTAAAGATAACATCATAAAGACACTGTGTATGGTTTTAAAAATCATGGACATAGTAAAAAAGGAGGACTTGAAAATGAATGAGAAAAGAAAATTAGTATTGGTAGGTACCGGCTTTGTCGGTATGAGTATGGCATACAGCTTCTTAAACACTGGCGGTATTGATGAATTGGTTTTGATTGATGTTAATCATGATAAAGCTGTAGGAGAAGCGATGGACTTACAGCATGGACTTCCTTATGCACGTGGAAAAATGACGATCAAAGCTGGTGGTTATGAAGAATGTAAAGATGCAAGCATCGTTGTGATTACAGCCGGTGTTACGATGAAGGAAGGCGAAAGTCGTCTGGATATTGCGGTCAAAGACACGATGATCTTAAAAAGCGTGACCGAAAATATCATGAAATCAGGCTTTGATGGTATAATTGTAGTTGCCAGCAATCCGGTTGACAGCATGACCTATGTTGCTCAAAAAGTTAGTGGTTTACCAAAAGAAAGAGTTATTGGTTCTGGTACGATCTTAGATACTGCCAGATTGCGTTATCTGATGAGTGAATATCTGGATGTATCTTCCAGCAATATTCATGCCTATATTATGGGAGAACATGGAGATTCCAGTTTTGTACCTTGGACAAATGCCTATGTTGGATGTAAGAATTTATTAGATATTCTGGATGAACAAGGTAAAGACTTAAGTGATCTGCATGAAATTTATACACAGGTACAGCAGGCTGGTTATGAAATTATCAAACGGAAACGTTCTACGTATTATGGAATCGGGCTTTCTTTGAATCGTTTGGTACATGCTATCTTGGACGATGAAAATGTGATCTTAACAATTTCTGCATATCAGGAAGGTGAATATGGCCAGGAAGGCTTATATATTGGTGTTCCTGCTATTATCAACCGCAATGGTATTCGTGAAATTGTGAAATTAGAATTAAATGAAGTTGATCAGGCGAAATTTGATGCCAGCTGTGAAACATTGCGCAGCATCAACACAGGAACGATTGACCCATTGTTATAATTGATGAGCTCTCTTGGCAAACGTTAGCAGCGTTTGAACGGAGAGCTTTTTCTTTCTTTATGGGAATGTGAAGGTTCTTAGTAAAAGGGCAAAAAGGACGATCGATTGCTATACACATGCCATCATAAAGGCATAGCGCATAGGGGGGGATAAGAAGGCGTGTTACTTTCTCTATAGGAGTAATTTGTGTAAGGATGAAGCATCTCATCTAGTTTCTGATGTCAATTGTAACTTTGCAAGTGTATGGATTTATGCTATGATAACAGCGTTAAAATGGTAAAAGGTTATTGTTAAAAAGCAATGGTAAGGCCTTTTACAATCGTGATAAAGTAGTATGAAAAGGGGTAATCGAAGATGAATAAGGCAATGATTTCGACATGGAAAATGTCGTATGATGGAATGCTGAAGGCAAAAGATATATTGCAGCAGGATGGCTCTGTACAGGCGGCAATCTTAGCTGCTATTCAGGATGTAGAAGCTAGAGAAGAATTTATCTCAGTTGGACATGGCGGTTTGCCAAATGCGCAGGGACACGTACAGTTGGATAGTGCTTATATGAATGGAAATACGCTTGGTTTTGGTGGTATCATCGAAGTTGAAAATGTTGAAAGTCCAATTGCGGTAGCGGCTAAGCTAAGTGATTATAAAGTAAATTGTTTACTGTCAGGCAAGGGTGCGGAGGCCTTTGCACAAGAAGAAGGTTTTGCTTTTCAAAATCACATGACGTCTCAAAGTAAAAAACGATGGCAAGATAAACAAAAAGAAGACATGGAATTAAAAGCATATGAAGGACATGATACAGTTTGTGTGCTAGGAAAGTGTCAGGATGAGCTAGCAGCAGGAGTATCTACCAGCGGATTGTTTATGAAACATGAAGGACGTGTAGGAGATTCTCCAATCATCGGTTCCGGTTTTTACAGTGATGCCCTGTATGGAAGTGCTGCAGCTACTGGATTGGGAGAAGATATCATGCGTGGATGCTTATCCATTCGCATAGTCGATGCCATGGCAGCAGGTATGTCTGTACAAGCAGCTGTCGATACAGTATTAGATGCACATGTAAAACGCATGCAGATGGCCAATCGTACCTGTGATGCGATCAGTGTGATTGCTATGGATAAGGATGGGAATTGTGGCGCTTCCACAAATATTTCAGAATTTCCATATGTTGTCATTCAAGAAGATGACATCAAGTTAATGGTTGCGACTTATCAAAATGGAAAGCATGACAACTTTGAAGCAGATGCCGCATGGATAAAGCAATATACCGGAGATTAGGTATACATGCGCAAAAAACAGATTTAAAGCTTTTAGGTATGCTGAAAGCTGATTGGAAATGATATAAGCAATAAGAAAAAACGTAGCATGAAAAGATATGATCACTTCTAAGTAGACAACGTAAATAAAGAAAACGTTGTCTATAAAAGAAATGATGTGCTACGTTTTTTTAAACACTTTTTTATATCTTTTTTTCTTTTTGTCATCTTTTCAATCATGAAGGGCTTATTAGAAATCAGTTGAAAGAAATGCTTACATAAACACTATCGATAATAGCTAACCTTTTCAGGATCATACTGATCAATTCTTTTCTTATCTTCTGCACTGTATCCAACAGCAACGACAGCAACAGGCAATAGATGATCTTTTAAATGGAAATACTCTTTAAACTTGCTAATGCGCTCTTTTGAAGGACCAACGGCACACCAACAAGTGCCAAGGCCTTGATGCACACCTTCAATCAACATATTTTCAATGGCAGCGGCAGCATCTACATACAAATATTCATCGACTGGATTTGCGTTGCGATCTCCCATAACGAGAATCGCACAATAGGCTTCTTTCATCATCCCGGTATAAGGCTGAAGCTCTGTCATATGATTTAATGTTTCTCTATTCGTGATGACTAGAAAACGCCAGCTCTGTGTGTTTCTGGCAGTTGGTGCATTCATGGCAGCTCTTAACATTTCTTCTAATTTTGCTTGTTCCACTTCACGATTTTGATAATGGCGAATACTAACACGATTAAATAGTTCCTCTAACATAACATGATGCCTCCTTTTCTATCAGTATAGCACAGAAATGAGGAACATGTATCGCGAATGCATGGTTGATGATAGTATCGTATGATAGAGGAGAAAAGCGATGTTTAAAAAAGCAATTGTCATGATAATTCATAGGAAGATTTTGTTTCTTTACTTGTTCACATCATGATGATATTGAATATGCATAATGTATGAAAAAAAGAGTTCCTGTGTTGGAACTCTTTAAAGAATCAAAGATTAATTGAATAAGGTGAGTATTACTTTCCTACATTGGAAGTAATCACAATATTATGCATCCGCTCATTATTGTAAGCCGTTAGATATTTACGATCTTGTTTCATCAAGGTATCAATTGTCACAAATTGAAAACCTTGTGCATCCAATTCTTTTAACACCTTTTTAACACCTTCTACAGTCTCTTTATGAATATCGTGCATTAAGACAACTTCATAACCAACGGAAGCACCTTTTTTAATAATACTTGTCATCATTTCCGGATTATGATTTTGCCAATCCAAGGAATCAATATCCCAACCAACCATATCTAAACCACATACGGAATCCAATGTATTACCAATTGCTCCATAAGGCGGACGGAAATAACGAGGCTCAAAGCCGGTTGCTTTAAAGATGATATCATTTGGTTTATAAACTTCTTCACTTACTTGTTTTTTGGTTAACGTATTTGTTACAGCGATACCTTGTGAATGATCCCAAGAATGGTTACCAACTTCATGTCCGCGTTTATATACTTCTTTTACTAAATCTGGATTCAGATCCGCATTTTGTCCTAACATGAAGAAAGTTGCTCGTCCACCATATTTTTCAAATTCATCCATAATCGCTTTCGTATTTTCACTAGCCGGTCCATCATCAAAGGTAAAGGCAATTAATTTCTTTCCTTCTTTCACAGCTGGCTGCGCAGCTGGGATGATAGGATCTTTCATATAATAAGAAGGAATTTTAGCATTTGTCAAAGCTATGTATGGTTTATGATCTTCATAAACAACATCTAATGTTTTTGATGCATTTGCGTCAAAATAGAAGGAGACTTTCTTATCCTGCAAAATGAAGCTGTTCAAATTTGCAATTTTTATCTGATCTTCTTTAAAACCATTTTCCTTTGCCAGTTTTTTCATCATCACAATATAATCACGGCGTAAAACATCTTTTACATCCATTAATTTTTTACGCTTAATATCGTAATTATAAGATACGTCTTCTTTCTTTAAGACTTTATCATTTTCATCTTTAATAACTTGATGGAAAGTTAATGTGATATAACTGTCATATAGCAGTTTACTGTCATAATCCACCATAATATATTGCATGCCGCTATGCTTTTTATCTACTTTTATATGTTTTTTTCGATAGTTAGCGACAAGATCATTCATCGCTTTTTCTTGATATTCAGGATAATGTACAGATAGATAATAAACATCTTCTTCCTTCAGACTATCATGTTGCAATTCCCCATATAATTTAGTCTTTTCATTATAAGCATCATATTTTTCATATGGATTGGCTGCTAACATCTTGATCCCCACAAAGATTCCAGCCACAATAACGATGATCCCGGCCATAATAATTGCCAAACGATCCCATCGTATGTGACTTCTTCTGCTTTTTTTATATTGTGTCATGTAAATCCTCCTGTACCCTATAGTTTTTCATATTTTCTTCATTATATCAGACATTTGTCGAATTAGGTAAAATTCTGACTGACTATTTTTGCATTCATATTGGCATGAAAAAGCTTTTTTGCATGTTGTTGTCTTAATAGAAATGTAAGAAAAGACATCTTTATTATGACATATATTTTTATAATTTTCTCTTAACTTTTCTTAAACATTTTATAAATGAAGATGATTATATCTACTTAAAGGCTAGCAAACAACATGCGGTTGCAGGCATAAGACAGGTTCATTTATTATATCATGAGCAAAACTTTAGACATATGTATAGTTTTCATACATACTAGCATTATAAAAATAGGAGGATTTCATATGAATGAGAAAAGTTTATATAAATTAAGTTGTGGTTTGTATATCATATCTAGCAGCTATGAAGATAAAACAAGCGGTTGTGTGGCAAATACATTACAACAGGTGACTTCATCACCGGTACAACTCAGCATTACCTTAAATAAAGAAAACTATACCGAGCAGCTTATCGAAAAAAGCGGTAAATTTAATGCGGTTGTCATAAGTCAAAACATTGACATGGATGTGATTCGTCGTTTTGGTTTTCAATCCGGAAAGGATATCGATAAGTATGAGGGGATAGCTCATCGGGAAGATAGGCAACAGATTCCATATGTCAGTGAACATACCTGTGCTTACTATACTTGCAAGGTCGTATCCCACCTGGATGTGGGAAGTCATGTAATCTTTGTTGGTGAGGTTGTTGATATGGAGGTCTTAAGCGAGGAAGAAGTCATGACCTATGCGTATTATCATCAGGTAAAAAATGGAACGACACCAAAGAAAGCATCCAGTTATCAAGAACAAACAGAAAAACATGGCTGGCGTTGTAGTATTTGCGGCTATCTTTATGAAGGAGAAGTATTGCCACAGGATTATATTTGTCCAATCTGTGGAGCACCGGCAGCGGTCTTTGAAAAAATCTAGGCAAGGGAAACAGGAGTGTGTAGGAGGCATAACGCTCCTGTTTTTTCTAAGCTGTTTTCTGTATGCGATACATGGTACAATAAAAGAAAATAAACGACAGATAAAAAGGATAAAACTGCTTGCCCTCCTGTGCAGGGGAGGTGTTACAGTAAAGAGGAAGGGAGGTCTATCATGTATAAAATCAGCGAATTTTCTAATATCACGCAACTTAGCATAAAAGCTTTACGTTATTATGATGAGGAAGGACTATTGGTACCAAGTCAACGCAATGAGCAACAACACCGCTTATATAGCGATAAGGATTATGAAACAGCCAGACGAATTATCATGCTGCGAGAATTTCATTTTTCTATCCAGGAAATGAAGGATGTTTTACAAAACTGTGAGAATGATGAGGACATCTGTTATTATCTTCAAGAAAAGATGGCATTGATCAAGAAAAATATTTTGGAAGAAAAAGCTTGTATGAAAGCAATGGAAAGCTATCTAAAAGAACGCGATTTCACGAAGCAGGCCAATGCCCTGTATCAAATTCAGGAAGAAATATGCGAAAAGATTCAGTATGCCGCTATTCCTTTTCAAGGTAGCTATGATAAAATCAAAACTTATGTCCAACGCTTGTATAAAGAGTTAAAAGGAAACACAAAAGGTGCTATCTTTCAAATGTATTTTGAGGAGGCTTATGATGAAATGATGGCAAGCAGACTGTGTGTAGCTTTAAAGAAAGAGATAAAAACAGTTCCTAATGATTTTTTTATCGGGCAGATTCAGGCACGGCCAGTTCTCTCTTTATATCATATCGGCAGCTATGAAACACTACACATCGGCTATAAAGCCTTGCTGGATTATGCGCAAGAACATCATTTGCATCTGCAATTGCCATATTGGCAGCATTATGAAAAAGGACCGGGTATCGTGTTAAAGGGAAATCCGGATAAATATGTAACAAAGATCGTTGTGCCATATGAAAGGGGATGAAAGAATGTTGGCAGCAGGAAAGGAAAGTGAAAAGGAAACTGTAAAAGTGGTTAAAGGAGATCATGAGAAACTGTCGGAAGATGGAAGCGAAAGGATATCAGAAGATGACAAGGGAAGAATGTCAGAAAATAAAAAGGGAAGCATATTAGAAGATGGAGTAGAAAGAAGAGTAGAAGATTTAAAAAGAGAATTAGCCAAAAAAGATGCAGTCGCAACCTATCGGTGTTTGCAAAATGATCCTATAGTGTTAAAAGATTTGTGCGACATCATGGAATATGATCCATCTGCTTTAAAATACCAAGCGCAAAAAGTAGTCATGGAATTTGCCAAACATCAGCCCTTGGAAGTCTTTGCATATCATGATCAATGCAAAAGGTTATTGCACCATGAAAATGCTTTTTTGCGTTATGGGATGATTTCCATCATTGCCATGCTGATGCAGGTGGGAAATCAGGAAATGGCTGCTTGTTTTCGGGAATGCTATATGGAAACTCTGATGACACAGGAAATCGCTGCTTTTGGGAATACAATCAAGGGGATGCCGGCTTTGTTGCAATGGTTTCCCGAAGAGGAAAAGAAGCTTCTTATATGTGCGCAAAACATTGAAAATCATGTGTTTTATCATCATGGACAAATATCGATACCATGTCAAATGGTCGCTAGACGTCAAATATTAGGTTTTTTGAAGGATTGGTTTTGTAAAAGTGCTTATCCTAAGGAGTGGAAAGATTTTATTAATGAATGTGCTATGTGTCAGGAGGATAAGGTACAAAAAGCAGCCAAACAAGTTATGCGAATGTTAAATAAAAAAGTGATAAAAGAATGATTCATGTTGTGATAACCAATATAACAACAGATGAAGGAGGAGGTTTCTCAATGATAGCATCACCTTTAGCAAAAGTTTATGAGGCGTATAGTGCAGTTGCAGATGGCAGAGTAGAAATGAAAGAGGATGAAGCGTATGTAACTTCCAGTGATTATACGAAAAAGTATACGGTACGCTTTTTAGAAAACACCTATTCTTCGAATGATAATGCGACTATTTGGCAGCATTATGCAGGCTATCCAATCATAGCAGTCGCGTTGATGCAAGGAAAGGTAGCGATAAGAAAAGAAATCTTATCATATTTTAAGGATGTAAATTGGAAACAGCTGAATACAAAGTATAAAAATAATTATCAAGAGGCGATTACAGCATTCTTCAAGGAAAAACAGATTCATGAAGATACACAAAATATGATTGAGCAGGTAATGGAAGAAACGTTTGAAGAATTCTGTGAACTTTCCTTTGTGATTAAAGGAAATCGAGCAAAAAAGATTATGATAGAAGATGGTGTTTAAAGGTACTATGGAAAATGATTACCACGATATCTGTGTAATGATACTGTGATATGTGTTGTGTAATTTGCGTAAAAGTGTTGAGGTCAAACAAAGGATTTCAGCACTTTTCTTTACGTAAAAGGCATGCATGAGGAAAGATGTAAGATTTTCTAATAGAAATTACAATCCAATCGTGCAACCGTTTACAGATTATGGTAAACTGTTTATGAAGAAAAGAAGGAGAAAATGAATATGAAACAAGACATGATTGTAATTCTAGATTTGGGCAGCAGTGAAAACACTAGATTAGCTCGTGAAATTCGTGAATTAGGCGTGTATAGTGAAATTTATCCACATGATATCACGAAGGAAGAACTGGCAAAATTGCCAAATGTGAAAGGTATTATCATCAATGGTGGACCTAATCATATCGTAGATGGGGAACGTATTGATGTTGATGCGCACGTTTATGAACACGGTTATCCGGTAATGGCAGTTGCGCATGCGTTGGCAACATGTGAGGATGTATTGAATGCATGGAGTGAGGATAAGGAAGAGCGTCTTGCAGTTTTGAAGAAGTTTGTATTTGATGACTGCAAATGTGAAACAAATTGGAATATGAAAAACTTTATCGCGGATCAGGTAGAGTTGATTCGTGAACAGGTAAAGGATAAAAAAGTATTACTGGCATTATCTGGTGGTGTGGATAGCTCTGTTGTGGCAGCTTTATTGATTAAAGCAATCGGTAAACAATTAGTATGTGTACACGTAAACCATGGCTTGATGCGCAAAGGTGAGTCAGAAAGTGTTGTGGAAGTGTTTAAAAATCAATTGGATGCGAATCTGATTTATGTTGATGTGAGTGAAAGATTCTTAGGAAAATTAGAAAATGTTGCGGATCCTGAAAAGAAACGTAAGATTATCGGTACGGAATTTATTCGTGTATTTGAAGAAGAGGCAAGAAAGCTAGAGGGTATTGATTACCTAGCACAGGGTACGATTTATCCAGATATTGTCGAAAGCGGTACAAAAACAGCAAAAATGGTCAAATCTCATCATAATGTTGGAGGATTGCCTGAAGATCTTGGTTTTGCGTTAGTGGAACCATTGCGTCAGCTGTTTAAGGATGAGGTACGTGCATGTGGTCTTGAATTGGGATTACCGGATGAGATGGTATTCCGTCAGCCGTTCCCTGGCCCAGGCTTGGGTGTGCGTTGTTTAGGGGCTATTACGAAGGAACGCTTAGAGGCAGTGCGTGAGGCAGATGCAATCTTGCGTGAGGAATTCCATAATGCTGGATTGGATAAAAAGGTTTGGCAGTATTTCACAGTTGTGCCTGATTTTAAATCTGTAGGTGTACGTGATAATGCGAGATGTTTTGAATATCCTGTGATTTTACGTGCGGTGAATACGGTGGATGCTATGACGGCGACGATTGAGCAGATTGACTGGCCGGTATTGTTGAAGATAACGGATCGTATCTTGAAGGAAGTTAAGAATGTGAATCGTGTTTGTTATGACCTGTCACCAAAACCTACGGCGACCATTGAGTGGGAATAAAAATCGATATTAGATAAATTGGTGCGAATAACAAGCGTACAGTAGAATGCTAGGAGATTCGCACCAATTTGTCATATTAATATTGATATTTATAGAGCTATTTTTCTAAAATTATATTAATGTTAAGCGTTTCTTCTTTAAATGATATGATTTTAATGAAAATTTGCTGTCGCATTTTGTAAGAAGCGTGAGTTGAAATAGCAGTTCTACACAAACCATCAGGTAAGGAACCTAAGTCGCATTTTGTAAGAAGCGTGAGTTGAAATAAAAATCTTATTAGTACCAATATAACGGTTGGTGATGTCGCATTTTGTAAGAAGCGTGAGTTGAAATTCATGTCCTTTAATCGCAGTAGAGTCATCCATCCGTCGCATTTTGTAAGAAGCGTGAGTTGAAATCTAATACTACATGAACTTGGACATATATTTTTACAGTCGCATTTTGTAAGAAGCGTGAGTTGAAATCTTTAGGTTTTTTGCAGTGGCTCTTTCCGCACGGTCGCATTTTGTAAGAAGCGTGAGTTGAAATTTTAACATATGTTGTTTTACCTCCTGCTGGTGGACCAGTCGCATTTTGTAAGAAGCGTGAGTTGAAATCTGAAAGAAACATTGAAAAAGGAATCTGCAAAAGGTCGCATCTTGTAAGAAGCGTGAGTTGAAATCCGAGTATTTACTTAGTGCTATCACTATGGAACGGTCGCATTCGCGAGATGTGTGAGTTGAAATACAAAAAAGTAGCTCATAAAAGTATCATCTTTACAGATCGTATTCGCGAGATGTGTGAGTTGAAATTGCCGGCGTTGCCAATTCGTGATATTCGTTTCTATTGTCGCATCTTGTGAGATGCGTGAGTTGATATGTTGCATTTTGATTCATGTAAATTATAACATTTATACAAATGTATAATTTCCTCTTCATTAAGATTTTTAAGGATTAGTAACACCATCGGCATGCACATAAATCCAAACACACCAAATAATTTACCGCCTGCATACATACATAACAGCATTAACAAAGGATGCAGTCCTAACTGCTTTCCCATTAATTTAGGCTCTACTATATTACGTATTAAAGTAATAATTAAATATAATATTAATAATCCTATGGCTAATTTATGTTGCCCTTGGACATAAGAAAACAGAATCCAAGGTATCATAATACCTCCGGTACCTAATACGGGAAGTACATCAAAAACCGTAATGCCTAAGGCTATCAGCCAGGCTTTTTTTATATCTAAAATAGAAAGACCTATGCCTAATTCAAAGAATGTTAATAGCATTAATTTGATTGTAGCTATAAACATATTTAAAAAGGTATGAGTGGCAAAATAACGTATAGATAATATGATTTTTTGTGTTTCTGGTGAGAATTGTTGGAAAAAGAAATTAGAAAGGTTATGGTAATCAGAAGTAAAAAAGAAACTAGAAAATATGGCAATAAAAAAGGTTAAAAGGAATTTAGGTACTGAAGATAGTAAATTACTTAATATGCTTAGAATATTTTGCGATAAATCAGTAACAAATCCTGAAAGAAAATTTTGTAGGCCTTCCCAAATGGACGTGATAGCACTTGATATCGCTCCATCATAATCCTTCCAAACTACTTGGACATGAGAGAAAGAATCTTGAAGAAAGGGTTCCATCGTGTTTTGATACCATTCGGGTATTTTAATAAGCACATCTTGCGTCCAAAAGTATATCTTCATACCGCAATAACTTAATATAATACCTAATAATGCATAAAAAAATAAAATGATAACAATGCTCCAAAACTTTTCATGTCCCTTTGTAAGTCTTACAAAAATACGGATAATGGGACGTAACATAAAGGCGATGAAAAAACCAAGAATGAATGGCAAAAGGTAGGGGATGATATATTGAAAAAAGACATAAAAAAGGAGCATTAGAATGGAAAAATACAGAAAACGAATGATAAAGGCTCGTTGTTTTTCTGTATCCATTCTGCACCCTCCTTTATGAATGATTCATTTTATGAAACATAGCGAAATAGGTTTTCATATAAAGCAGGAACGAAATCAGTAAGAATATGGTTGTAATGAGCAAAAGGATATCTGAGTAAATCGTGTTTTTAATTGGCAACAAGAGCAGCAGAAACATTGTAACATAGAAAACTGCCGTCGATACCTTACCAAACCACTGCGCACCGTTCATATAACCGCCTTTTTTTCTCATATACAGCCAACATAAGAACATACTGGTTTCTTTGACCATGAATAACAGAAACACCCATTTCATATGCTGAATCTTGAATAGCAGTACAAATACAATAGCAAACTGCAGAAGTTTATCTGCAAATGGATCTAACATTTTACCTATTTCACTTATTGCATTCGTATGCCTTGCAATATAGCCATCTAAGAAATCAGTAAAGCCACATGCGAGGATAAGAAAAGCTGCTATCAGTTGTTCATCCTGCATATAATAATATATGAAAATAGGTACAAGAATTATGCGTAGCATAGTAAGTAAATTTGGTATGGTACAAATATCTGATTTTTTTATATACATGATATTCTCCTTATGTTTTTTGAAAATGCAATAAATTTATAAAAGCCGCAATTATATGTCCATTTAATAGTCAAAACAAAATTGGATGCTATAGTACATCTTATACTATATGAATTTGCACGAAGAAAAGCTTTTCCAATCTTTTTGGTTAATGTTTCTAATGCTCATTGTTTACATAGATTAATGATGTAAGTGATTGTGTATTGTTTTAAATAATGCTTCAATATTTGTTCTAGTTAAAGCTTCTTTTTTGTTAGGGAAAGCTTTGCTTAAACGCTCATGTGTGTGTTTACGTTTTTGATGCAGGGAATCTACCATATCATGAACTTTTTGAATATGTGATAATAAAATTTCATCAGCGTCAGTATTATCTAAAACGCGGCGAATACTTTCACTTATAGGTTCTTCAAGTGGAAAAATCTGAGCTGTTTTAAACTCTTTGACCAATTCTTTCATACTGTTCTCCACTTCCAGGAAATCCTTGTTTTTGCGTAGTAGTGCCATAAGTGTTGATACACCATCATAGGTGAAAAGGATAATTAACAAGATACAGAGTATTGCTTGTGCCTGATGCGGCAAAAGATTTATTGAATCATTTACAAATGGATGCAATACATAGTAAACAAATACGACCATAATACCGAAAAGCGTAGAGTTTTTTAAACAAATACGTCCATTGATATTAAAAGGATATGTTGAATAATCCCACCACTTTGTATGGAAGAACATTTCCATCAGCCAACTGGTTATGTATTCAAGTGCACTTGTAACAAGGATGCCTGCTACAAATAGAAGCAGTGGCTTAGCGGCAAAAGGTGTGAGCAGGTAAATAACAAGCATAGCTCCACAGCCATAAATTGGACAGTAGGGTCCTTCTAAAAATCCACGATTTATGAATTTCTTGGCAGGAATGCTGCAATAGATACACTCACATACCCAACCTAAAAAGCTATAAGCGAAGAAACATAAGATATAGAACATACGATATCCTCCTAGAATAATTCATACAGACGTTTATCAGAATAATCTTGTATGATAATCGGACAATCTGCAAACTTGCGTTTTTCTTTATCACTCACAACAATAACATCAATACCGGCATTTTTTGCAGCTTGTACACCATTTTCTGTATCCTCAAAAATTACACATTCTTCTGCTTTAAGATTAACATTATGTAATGCCTCTAGATACATCTGAGGATCTGGTTTACTGCGTGTTACTTGTTGAGAAGTAATAACATAGTCAAAATAGGGAGTCATTTGTTTGTGTTTTAAGATGTGATTGACCACATCAGTTGCATTGTTTGTACATAGACATATTTTATAATTTTTTTGCTTCAGATAATGCAGGAAGGTCAAAGCTTCATTTTTCATAGGCGCATGATCATAATGGTTTAATAAGAATTCCATAACACGATCAATTAAATCTTGAGCTTCTTGTGGATTTTCTACCTCTTCACGGATCTTTTGTTCCATTTCTGAGAAGCTTCGCACGCGTGATTTTAAAACTTTTAATATCAATGTTTTTTGGACAGTCTTTAATTCACTTAATGCTTGCTTGAAATTGATATTTTCATAGGTATTGATGAGAGTACCATCCATATCGAATAAGACACCTTTTTTATTCATGAGGATCCTCCTTTTCATTTATCATTTCTATAAATTGTTCTAACTTTTGTAATCCATTTACGATGAGTTCTTTGTCTTTATCGTTATAATGATTCCATTGTTTTTGATAATGCTGATACATGGCATCATGGATCGTATGAATACAAGCTTTTCCAGATTCTGTAGGATATAATAAGACCACACGTTCATCACTCACGCTACGTTTACGAAAGATATATCCTAATTTTTCTAATTTTTTGCAGGTTGCAGACATATTGCCTGCATCTTGTTGCAAGGCTTTTGCACAGGCACCTATTGTACAAGCGGTATGTTCTTGAATATGGGATAAAACACGGTATTGAAGTTCACTTATTTGGTATTTTTCA
The DNA here is from genome assembly GCF_004341945.1 of Longicatena caecimuris. Lineage (GTDB taxonomy): Bacteria > Bacillota_I > Bacilli_A > Erysipelotrichales > Erysipelotrichaceae > Longicatena > Longicatena caecimuris. The sequence continues at coordinate 102,498 of NZ_SMBP01000002.1, read as the reverse complement.
TAGTAAGGACGTAGAAAATCAGTAGAACGATGGTTTAATTTGCGATAAATTCGTTCAATTTGTTTCTGATACGTATACATAGAAATATTCATATTTTCACCTTCTATATAATTTATATGTAGTTTACATATTTTAAACAGAAAAGAAAGAATTGTCAAATTTCAATTATAAAGATAATACCTCAAGCTATTATTGTACAAAAAGATTTAATATCAATGATTTTTTATAAAAGTAAATAAAAAGAGTTTAAGGCTGTGTTATACTATTAAAGTCGGTTCTTATATTTAGATATATGACTAAATTATAAGAGCTGTGAGTTGAAATTTATTTCATATCATTTTAGTAATGCAAAAGCTCCGATTTATTCAAAATCGGAGCTTTTGCTTTGTATTGATATATTTTCTTGTTTAGAAGATTTGACAATAAAAAAAATTGTGATAAAATAATATGAAATAAGAACTATAAAAAAGAAGGAGAGAGTTATGAAGGCAGAGTATAAATCAAAAGAAGAAGATTGTTCAGGTTATCATAAAAAAGAAAAAGAGATTAAGCTCGAAATAATGGCAAAAGAAAATATTATAGCTAAATTTATAAGTGTTATCTTTTGTGGGATAAAACATATATTATCTAATTTATTTTGAAGAAGTGATTGTGGTATAATGAAAGCATATTAAAAGTGGGGCATATATGAATAATCCAATCTTAGCACATCGCATCAAAAAAACAGAATATTCACAAACACTAAAACAGCATGAAGAAAATACAGCAGCTTTATGCCAAGTTTTTTTAACCACTTGTGAACTTGATAAAATTGGCTATTTAAGCGGAATACTGCATGATTTAGGAAAAGCTAAATCCTCTTTTCAAGCATATTTAATGAAAGATGAAGACACAAATGAAAAAATAAATCATGCTTTTGCAGGTGCTATTTATCTATATGATCATTTCTATAATTTGAAGAATACTAATGAAGTTATACAAAAATGCTTTATAGAATCCGTAAGTTTAATCATATTATCCCATCATTCAAAACTTTATGATATGTATAATCCGGATAAAGAAATGCCTTTTCATTCAAAAATAATGACAAAGAAAGAAATATTAGATTATGAAGAAAGCGTAAATACCTTTTTCAGCATATTTGATAAAAGGTATTTGCAAACACTCATTCAAGAGGCTGTACAACAATATCAAACACTCTTTTTACGCATGAAAGAACATGTAATAAAATTAAAACCATTCTTAGAAGAGCAAGGTTGTAAAAAGAAAAATGGAACACTTTTGTATTTTCAATTAGGATTGCAAACGCGCTTATTACAAAGTGCATTACGAGATGCAGATTGCTATGATACATATTTATTCATGAATCATCCTACTTTATCTTATAATGTACTTCAACCTCCCTATTTTGAAAAGAACCGCCTGCATATCTGGGAAACATTAGAAGAAAAACTAAATGCACATCTTTTAACTCTTCAACAAGGAAACAAGCAAACAGAAATCAATCAGTTACGAAATCAAATATCTCTAGAATGTTATCAGGCCGGAGAAAAAAAGCAAGGAATTTACACACTGGCTGCTCCTACTGGTTCTGGAAAAACGTTAGCAAGTTTACGATTTGCATTAGCACATGCAAAAAAACATAAACATATTCGTCATATTTACTATGTAATACCTTATTTGTCAATATTGACGCAAAATGCAGCTAACCTAAGAGATGTATTGGACGAAAAGGATGAAGCCATCATCTTAGAGCACTATTCTAGTCTTGTTATTGATGATGAACAGCATCAACTATTCACAGAACGTTGGGATCATGCGGTAATCATCACAAGTTATGTGCAAGTATTAAATGCACTTTTCCATGGGTCAAAACAAAATATTCGCAGAATGCATCAATTGACAGATGCGATTTTGATATTCGATGAAATTCAATCATTACCACTGTCTTGTAAGAATATGTTTCAAACAGCTATTGACTATTTAACAGAATTTTGTGGGTCTACTGTTTTATTGTGTTCTGCTACACAGCCATTTCCTCCAAATAAATTAAACGCTATTCCTCCTTATGAAGAAATACTTTCTCATTTAAAAATATATAATGAAGCTTTTCAACGTGTCCGCTATGAAGATAAGACACAGTGTATAATGCACACAGATGAATTAGTGAAGGCCATTAGCGAGGATATACAATTACGCCAATCAGCTCTAATCATCCTAAACCAAAAGAAAAGAGCTTATGATGTTTACCAAGAACTTAAAACTCTTTTAGATAAAGATTATAAAATATTCTTCTTGGCAAATACAATGTGTGCACAGCATAAAGAAGATATGATTAAAGAGATGACTGCAGCTTTACAGAAAGATACGAAAGTCATTTGTGTCAGCACATCTTTGATTGAGGCAGGTGTGGATCTAAGTTTTGAAACTGTGTGGCGTGCTTGTACAGGTTTAGACAGTATTATTCAAGCAGCTGGACGCTGTAATCGAAATCGTGAATATGAAGAAGGGATTACGTATATTTTTTCTGATGCTGATGAAAATTTATCAAGACTATCAGAAATTGCCAGAGCAAAAGCAATGACCCTTCGAGTATTGAAAAAATTCAGAGATGATCCACTTCAATATGATAATAATATCGCATCACAAAAGACATTGCATTGCTATTATAAATATTACTATGAAAACCTTTCTGCTTATAAGAGCGAATCAGCCATCGAAACAGATTATATTAAAAAAGTTGGACAAGTGACTTACAATCTATATGATTTATTGTCAGAAAATGAACAAAGTATAAAGCAATTTAGTAATGATAAGGAAAAACAATGTGTTATGCGGCAAGCTTTTCGTAAAGCTGGTGATTTATTTGAAGTAATACCTAATGCAACAACAACGGTAATCGTACCATATGGTAAAGGTGAAGACATCATCACAGAATTATGTGCGGATATAAAAGATTATAATCGCATTGATATGTTATTAAAACAAGCACAGCGTTATAGCATTGAAGTATACACACAAGGGAATTACTATCAAGATTGCTTTATAACTATAAAAGACTTGGGGGTGATGATACTGAATGATGGTTATTATGATGAAACATGTGGTTTTCACATGATGGCGCAAAAAGATGGTTATTTTCTATGAAGAAAGGAGTGATGAAATATGAAAGAAAATAAAATTCAATTTAAAGTGCAGGGACGATATGCATTATTTACGGATCCTATCACACGTATGGGCGGAGAAAAGATGTCATATCAAATTCCAACCTATGGTGCTTTACGAGGTATTGTAGAAGCAATATATTGGAAGCCAACTATCGAATGGATTATCGATAAGTGTCGTGTGATGAAACAAATTCAAACAGAAGCAAAAGGAATGCGGCCTTTGGTTTATGATGGTGCCATCAGCAAATCGCAAGGGAATTCGCTATCCCTTTACACCTATTTGTATGATGTAGAGTATCAGATTGAAGCACATTTTGTATGGAATGAAAATCGTCCCGATTTGAAACAAGATCGCAACGAAGATAAACATTATCAAATTGCTAAACGTATGCTGGAAAAAGGTGGCAAGCGTGATGTATTTCTTGGTACCAGAGAATGTGTTGCAGAAGTAAAACCATGCATATTTGGAGAAGGAAGCTCAGCTTACGATGATGTTGCGGCCATGACGTTTGGCTTAATGTTTCATAGTTATCAATATCCGGAGCAAAGTGCGGATGAGAAATTAAGAGCGCTGTTCTTCTATCCACAGATGAAGCATGGCATTATTGAATTCCCGCAACAACAGGATTGTCCTATTCAAAATGATTTGCGTGTTATGAAAGAAGAAAAGCTGTTCATTCCCGGTCAGAATTTTTCCTTCTTAAAGGATGGTGATGAGGTATGAGCTGGGCGGTAAAGCTATGTGAAACTTATGATAATTGTTTGGATAAGGTAGGAATTGCCGATAATAATCATCGGATATTATTACCAATTGGTTATACAACCGTAAGTGCACATATCGAATGTACGTTGTTTCATGATGGCAGTATACAAGCAGAACTTATTCAGAAAGCGGATGCGAAAACAATGATACCAAGTACCATCGATTCTTCATGTCGTTCGGGTAAGGATGCCAACAAGGTTCCCCACCCACTGTTTGATAAGCTTTATTTCATGGCAAAAAATCTTGCACAATATTCGGATGAAAAAAAGCTTTATGATAGCCATGCGATTTATATGCAACAACTGCAGGCATGGATCCAATCGGCACAAGGAAAACCGGGAACATTACTTTTAGAAACGCTTTATACATATTTGGATAAAGGAACATTGTTGCATGATCTTGTAGAGCAAGGCATTCTGATTGTTGATGAGAATGGAAGACTTAGCAAAAAACGTATGATTGACACAGATAGCATTGATATCTTCAATTTAGTAACAGAACAGAGCAGTGCAGTACTTCGTTTTATTGTAGAGGATGAAGATGAGCACTTTCATAAACTATGGATGGAAGCAGATTTAATAAAGTCTTTTTCTGCATACTATGAACCGATGATTGAAAAAAAAGGGCTTTGCTATATTAGTGGGGAAAATACCTCACTATCTACAAAACATCCTAATAAGATACGCAATGTTGCTGATAAAGCGAAATTGATATCATCAAATGATACAACCAATTTCACTTACTTAGGACTATTAACTGATAGTGCACAATGTGCAGGTATTGGCTATGAAGCATCCCAGAAAATACATAATGCCTTGAAATGGCTGATTGAACGTCAAGGAAAGCTATATGGTTCTGGTGAATTAGCCATCGTTGCATGGGGATTAAGAAAAGTTGAGCTTATCAACCCACTAGACAATATCTTTGATTTTGATGATGGAAATGAGATTAAAATAGATATACAGGAAGATTATGCGTTTGCATTAAATAAAGCATTATCAGGATACTATACCAAAAGATTTCAAGATCCAGATGAAGATGTTGTCATTATGGCTTTAGATTCTGCCACTACAGGAAGACTTTCAATTTCGTATTACAGTGAATTAAAAGGCTCTGCTTTCTTACAACGTATAGGCAAGTGGTATGCATCCTGTGCATGGCAAAATGTTATTCGTTTTGAAAAACATATGGATGCAAAAGGGAAAGAAATCTACCAACGTATACGTTACACCGGCACGCCTTCGATTAAGAGTATTATCCATTGCGCATATGGTAATAGCGTTAAAAAAGAAATAGAAAAAGCAACAACAAAGGAATTATTAAGCTGTATCATGGATGGACGTAAACTGCCTTATGCATTAGTGGATCATATTTGCCAACGCTTATATAAACCCTATACTATGTCAAGTGGAGAATATGATGCTGATTTACATATCGGTTGTGCTGTTATAAGAAAATATCTGAATGATATAGCGTCAGAAAAGGAGGCCTGGATCATGGGACTAGATAAACAAAAAAAGGATATTAGTTATTTATGGGGACGCTTACTTGCTTATGCGCAAGAAGTAGAAAAAGAAGCTTTAGAAACTATGGGCGTAAGAGATAGAGAAACTAATGCGGAACGCTATATGCGACGCTTTCAGCTAAGACCTTTAGAAACTTGGGAACAACTTTATCTAAGATTACAACCTTACCAGGTAAGGTTAAGAAAGAATAAAAATTATCGTTTTAAAGTCTTGAACAAAGAAATGAATGAACTGGCTAACACACTACTGAATGAAGAGAAATATCAGTTGGATGGTGCATTAGACAAATGTTTTATTTTAAGCTATTGCGCACAGCTTGATGAATTGCGATATAAAACAAATAAACAAGAAGAAAGCGAGGATAAATAATATGAGTACCTTAAAAAACAAGATTGATTTTGCAGTAGTATTTTCTGTTCGCTATGCGAATCCTAATGGTGATCCATTAAATGGAAACCGTCCAAGAACGACCTTAGATGGGTATGGAGAAGTATCTGATGTTTGTATTAAAAGAAAAATCAGAAATCGTATGCAAGATATGGGATACGATATTTTTGTACAATCTGAAGATAGAGCAACAGATGGATATGATAGTTTAAAAGAAAGAGCCGATAATAATGAGCAAGTCGTAGCTGCAAAGAAAGCTAAGAATAGAGGACTTTATGCAGAAGCTGCATGTAAATCATGGCTAGATGTACGAAGTTTTGGGCAAGTATTTGCCTTTAAAGAAAAAGGTTCAACAGCTGGCGTCAGTGTCAGTGTTAGAGGTCCAGTATCTGTACAATCAGCATATAGCATTGAACCGGCGGAAGTATCTGAATTGCAGATTACAAAGAGCGTAAATGGTGAAAGTGGTGATAAGAAAAGCTCAGACACCATGGGGACAAAGCATCGTGTAGATTTTGGTATTTATGTATTTAAGGGAAGTATTAATTGTCAATTAGCAGAAAAGACAGGCTTTAGCGAAGAAGATGCTGAGGTTATTAAGGAGGCACTGCGTACATTATTTGAAAATGATTGTTCTGCTGCACGTCCTGATGGTAGTATGGAAGTGCTAAAGATGTTTTGGTGGAAGCATAATTGTGCAAATGGCCAATATTCATCTGCAAAGGTTCATCGTACTTTAAAGATAGATGTCAAGAAAAGCATGTCTTCTGATATAAATGATTATGAAATTTATACGGAAGATTATCCTGATTTAAAACCTGAAACTTATGAATAAATGGGAAGATGTAGATTTCCTTGATATAGCAGGTATTCAGCACTTTTCCTTTTGTCGTAGACAGTGGGCATTAATACACATTGAAAAAGAGTGGGAAGATAACGATTTAACAGTTTTAGGATCGATAGTTCATGAACATGCCCACGATGGATCATTTACTGAAAAAAGAGGAGATATCTTAATCACAAGAAGTTTAGAAGTGCACTCTTATGCATTAAAAGCACATGGATTTTGTGATGTGGTGGAATTTCATAAAGATAAGCAAGGGGTAAAATTATTCAATAGGGAAGGCACATGGAAACCTTATCCTGTGGAATATAAAAAAGGAAAACCTAAAACAACTGAAATGGATCGTTTGCAATTATGTACACAGGCAATCGCTTTAGAAGAAATGTTTGATTGCAATATTGACAAAGGATATTTGTTTTATCATGAAATTGCTAGGAGAGAAGAAGTGGAGTTTTCAGAAGCATTACGGAAACAAGTAGAAAGCGCATTTCAAGAGATGCATGCATATTATGAAAAATCTTATACACCTAAAGTAAAACCTTCAGCAAAATGCAAACGATGTTCCTTACAAAACATTTGTCTGCCTGAGATAGCTAATAAAGAATCAGTGAATACCTACATCAAGAGAAAATTGCATGAGGAAGCAGAAGATGAAAAAATTAAATAATATTTTATATATTACGTCACCAGATGCCTATTTATCGCTAGATGGTGAAACGGTAAAGATACAAATAGGTGATGATAAAGAAAAACGTATACCTTTTCATAATTTAGAAGGAATTATCACTTTTGGTTATGCAGGGGCAAGCCCAGGCTTAATGCACGCTTGTGCTCAAAGAAATATTGCATTGACTTTTTTGAGTTCACATGGACGCTTTTTAGCTAGAGTAAATGGTGAGCAATACGGTAATGTGGTATTGCGAAAAAAACAATATCGGATATCTGATTCAGAGATGGAAAGTCTTGCCATCGCGAAAAATATGTTGATAGGAAAGATATATAATGCAAAGTGGGTATTAGCTAGGGTAGTGCGTGATCACGCGATGCGTGTGGATGTTAATGCTATTAAAAATGCTGCTTCCATCATGCAGGAATGTTTGTGCGATTTACAAAGTGCAAATGATCATAAAATGTTATTGGGCTTTGAAGGAAAAGCTGCTGTTGCCTATTTTGGTGTATTAGATGAACTCATATTACAGCAAAAAGATGTATTTTTCTTTCATGGCAGAAATAAAAGACCGCCAGAAGATAACGTAAATGCATTACTCTCTTTTGGTTATACATTGTTATCTCATGATTGTGCTTCCGCATGTGAAAGTGTTGGGTTAGATGCTTATGTTGGTTTTTTACATCAAGATCGACCTGGCAGAATTTCATTAGCCTTAGATCTTATGGAAGAATTAAGAGCTATCATGGTAGACAGATTCGTTATAACACTTATAAATAAGAAAATTTTAACAAGTGCTCATTTTATAAAGAAAGAAAATAATGCTGTTCTTTTAAATAAAGAAGGTAGACGAATATTTCTGGCAACTTGGCAAAACAAGAAAAACGAACAGATTACACATCCTTATCTAAAAGAAAAAATTGAATGGGGTATGGTGCCTTTTGTACAAGCACAATTATTAGCTCGGTACTTAAGAGGTGATTTAGATGAATATGCACCATTTTTGTGGAAGTGATGATTATGATGGTATTAATAACATATGATGTGAATACAGAGGATAAAGCTGGAAGAAAACGTTTAAGGAAGGTAGCTAAGCATTGTTTGAATTATGGATTGCGAGTACAGAATTCAGTGTTTGAATGCAATGTGAATCAAAAAGAATATGTTGAATTGCAGCATATATTATCTAATGAAATCGATGAAAGTAAAGACAGCCTACGATTCTATCTTTTAGGGAATAATTATAAAAATAAGATTATTCATATAGGAGCAAAACCATCATTCGTTGTTACGGAACCTTTGATTTTTTAAATGTTGGTGCGAATGTAAAGCTAACATAAATTTCTTAGGACATTCGCACCTATTTTTGATTATTTTAATTGGGTTTTTATGCTTTTATTTGATAGAAATTCAATTTTAATGTTAATTTAATGCAAATGTTGTTACTAATGTCAAGATTAAAAGCAATATTTGCTGTCGTACCTCTTGTGAGGTACGTGAGTTGAAATTATCAAAAAATGAAAGGAATATGATATTTTTGTGGTCGTACCTCTTGTGAGGTACGTGAGTTGAAATTATTGCTAAATTATTCAACGTAACAGGTACAAGTGTCGTACCTCTTGTGAGGTACGTGAGTTGAAATAATAAAGGTGGATAATGATTGCTTAATCGTTTTGTCGTACCTCTTGTGAGGTACGTGAGTTGAAATTGTGATTTCTCTTTTTCTTTTAGTGATTTAATATGTCGTACCTCTTGTGAGGTACGTGAGTTGAAATATAGGAAATTTGTTTATTGCAGTTGTGAACTTCGCGTCGTACCTCTTGTGAGGTACGTGAGTTGAAATGAGCCCTTTTACTAAAACAGCTGGTACACTGTAGTCGTACCTCTTGTGAGGTACGTGAGTTGAAATAATTTTATAGGAATTGAAATAAATGAAAAGTTTGTCGTACCTCTTGTGAGGTACGTGAGTTGAAATTTTTATTTGTATGTGACCATTTATCAGATCCTTTGTCGTACCTCTTGTGAGGTACGTGAGTTGAAATTGATTTAGCTGGTGCGGTTTCAGGATGGCGAAATGTCGTACCTCTTGTGAGGTACGTGAGTTGAAATAATCATATATGATGCCCTTGCCCCAGCCGCTTTGGGTCGTACCTCTTGTGAGGTACGTGAGTTGAAATTTTATCAAAGAATTTTAGTTTCTGATCAACTGTAGTCGTACCTCTTGTGAGGTACGTGAGTTGAAATTGCTAACGTATCTAGTGTTTCTGGTGCGGAGTTGTCGTACCTCTTGTGAGGTACGTGAGTTGAAATTTTTAATGCTTTTGGAACTTTTGAATACTCTAGGTCGTACCTCTTGTGAGGTACGTGAGTTGAAATATATTTTCATATGCTCTTAAAATGGATTATGTTGTCGTACCTCTTGTGAGGTACGTGAGTTGAAATATTCAAGAGTGCTCTCTGTGATCTTGCAAAAGAGGTCGTACCTCTTGTGAGGTACGTGAGTTGAAATATCCTTAAATTCATCAGCGAAATCGACTTCTCCGTCGTACCTCTTGTGAGGTACGTGAGTTGAAATAAAAAACAAATGCTATTGCTGGTGTAGGTGCAACGTCGTACCTCTTGTGAGGTACGTGAGTTGAAATTTTCACATAACCATCTTCGATAATGATGCTGCAGTCGTACCTCTTGTGAGGTACGTGAGTTGAAATATCAACCTCCATCATTTTATAAGGGCAATATCTCGTCGTACCTCTTGTGAGGTACGTGAGTTGAAATATAAGTAGGAGCTTCATATCGTCCTCTGATGCTCCGTCGTACCTCTTGTGAGGTACGTGAGTTGAAATTTGTCTGTTTTGGCCGCTTTCGGTTTTGCTTCTGTCGTACCTCTTGTGAGGTACGTGAGTTGAAATTTTTTTAATATTTGAGCTAGCATGATTAATCTTTGTCGTACCTCTTGTGAGGTACGTGAGTTGAAATATAGGAAATTTGTTTATTGCAGTTGTGAACTTCGCGTCGTACCTCTTGTGAGGTACGTGAGTTGAAATGGATATAGTACAACTAATAGAACGTTTAGCAGAGGTCGTACCTCTTGTGAGGTACGTGAGTTGAAATAATAGTTAATGTCTTCTTTTCTTTGACAACATCACCGTCGTACCTCTTGTGAGTACGTGAGTTGAAATTTTTACAGAGGCACCAGCACCAATTGTGTAGGAGTCATACCTCTTGTGAGGTACGTGAGTTGAAATCGGAGATGATATGGGATGTACATCATTGTATGCGTCGTACCTCTTGTGAGGTACGTGAGTTGAAATGTTCGTGGAAATGATGATTTTTTCAGGATGATGGTCGTACCTCTTGTGAGGTACGTGAGTTGAAATCAGTCATATATGTAAAGTGCATATTGAGTCCAAAGTCGTACCTCTTGTGAGGTACGTGAGTTGAAATGTCCAAGTGATAACTTATTTGTTACCTTTGACGGTCGTACCTCTTGTGAGGTACGTGAGTTGAAATTCTTTCGACGGACACCATCGAGGTGATGTCTTGGTCGTACCTCTTGTTAGGTACGTGAGTTGAATTTGTTGATTTTAGATGAAAAATTGTTGAGGATAATCGGTCGTACCTCTTACGAGAAATTCAGATATCTATATGTAAGTATTTACAAATAAAAAAGGCAAACCCACTTTGGATTTACCTTCCATAATAACGTATTATTCTGCCTTTTCTGTAACATCCTTCATCTTCTGTAAACCAAAGATAATAAGTCCACCAACTACAAACCATAAAATATCAAAGGAACTAAAACTCAATGGTGCTTTTGGTGTTGACAATGTTTGTGGTCCCATGATGATGGCATAAAAAGAACCAATCATCATACCAATTATTAGAAATATCATAATCGAACGATGTTTATCTAAAGCCCATTTGATAACCCGCACTACTGAAACAATTCCCGCTAAGATCCCCAATGCAAAGACAATCAGGATTGGCAGATAATCTAAGTTAAAGCTAATCACCGCTTTAACAGCACTGATAATAGGAACATAGAGTCCAAAAATCAATAATAAGGTAGAACCACTAATACCAGGCAACACCATTGCCGAAATAGCAAACATCGCTGCAACAAATACATATAAAATTAAAGATATATTTAAACTGCTTAGATCCACTGTACTACCTTGCCCAGCAATCGGATTAAAATATGTAATCAATGCGACAATGGCAATACCGATAATACCGGCAATAATACTACTGGCATTAAACTTCATATTTGCTCTTTCCTCTTTAACAACAATCGGAATGGCAAAAAGGATAAAGCCCATAAACAGAGAACTAATTTTATAAATTTGAGCATCAAAGATACTCGCAAGAATACTGACTGCCATTAAGAAACCAACGACCCAGCCAACCATAATTTTAATTAAGAAGATGATTGCTTCTTTTTTTTCTTGCATAGAACCTGCAACTAATGCATCTAAAGAACCAATAAATTTATCATAAAAACCTAGCAGGAAAGCTACGGTACCTCCTGATACGCCAGGAACACTGTCTGCCAATGCCATACAAAAACCACGAATGAAATTTAAAATCATATTACTATAACCGCCTTTCATGACCTTTATTATACAGGAAAGTCATCAAAAACCAATCGTTAAATGTAAAATTTCTGTTAAAAAAGCATATGTGTGATGTACATATGCTAATTCTTTGATAAATTTTCTCAACCATTCAGCTTTAAAATCTAAAGCCTATGGCAAAGGATTTTGTGCAGCTACATAAAGGGAATACCATTCTTCACGCGTCAATACGATATCACTTGCATCGATGATATCTTTGATATGTGAGGTATTGCATGAACCAAGTACCACCTGCATATTCGCAGGATGACGTAGTAACCAGGCAATTGCAATACCTGCCTTTGTTGTATGATAATGATCTACTAATTCCTGTAACCGCTGATTCACTTCTGGAAATTTTGGATTATCAAGATAATTGCCTTCAAACATCCCATATAAGAAAGGTGACCAACATTGCATGGTAATCGCATGCAAACGACAGTAATCCAAGGTCATAGCGCCTCGTTCAATACCATGAGAGTCAAATGTATTTACATTCAAACCAGCGTCGATCATCGGGGTATGCAGAAGGCTCATCTGCATCTGATTAATTTCAAGTGGCTGTTGCAGCGCCGTTTTTAATAGTTCAATTTGATAAGGATTATGATTGCTAACGCCGAAATGACGTACTTTCCCGCTGCTGTATAACGCATCAAAGGCATCAGCAACTTCTTTAGGTTCCATTAACGCATCAGGACGATGCAATAACAAATAATCTAAATATCCACACTGTAGACGCTCTAAGCTCTTATTCACACATTCGATGATATAGTCCTTAGAAAAATCATAGTGATTGGTTTCACTGCGGTGAATACCACATTTGCTTTGGATAAACATCTTATCACGCAAGGCAGGCTGTTTTTTCAGCACATTCCCAAAAATAGTTTCACAAACACCTTCTCCACCATAGATGTCAGCATGGTCAAAAAAGTTTATCCCATGTTCAAGATCAAAATGTAGTAAAGCATCCACCTGTGTTTCACTTAGATTGGATATGCGCATACAACCTTGCATAAGGGAAGGAACCCGCTGTCCGCGAATCGTTACTTCTTTCATTCTTTTTTTCTTACATGCTGCTGTTCTTAAACAGTGGCATGTATTCTCCTTTCCGGTAAAGAATCAACACTTCGATGTGTTTATATCCTTATTTACCTCGTGCTTTCATTATAACAGTCTGATGAAAAAAGAACATGTATTTTTCTGCATTCTTACATGCAGTCTAGGCAACTATACCAGACCATTTCACTCACTTTACATACGATAAGAAAGAAAAGAGGGAAAATTATGGCGATTAAAATTTTTATTGATCAAGGACATAACATAGGGAACGTCAATGCAGGAGCAAGTGGAAATGGAGTTGTGGAAGCTGAGGTAACCTATTGGGTCGGGATTTATCTGGCTGCTTTGTTATTTGCCGATTCCAATTTTGATGTTCGTGTATCTAGACGTACCTTAGATACAGTGGTAGGAACCGATCAGAGTTCCTCCTTACGTGCGCGTGTCGATATGGCCAATGATTGGCCGGCAGATTATTTTATCAGTATCCATGTGAATTCTAATCCCAATCCAGCTATCAATGGAACAGAGGTATATGTATATTCATTAGAATCTACAGCAGCTGAATTGGCTCATGAAGAATTGGATTCCATTGTTGCATTTGTTGGCACAAAGGATAATCTGGTAAGAGCAAATCCTTCATTATATGTATTGCGTAGAACAGCCATGCCAGCGATCTTGGTAGAACTGGCATACCTTAGCAATCCTCAGGATGCGGTGAAACTTAAAAATGAACAGTTCCGTTTTGCCTTTGCCATGTATATCGGTTTGTTGAATTACTTTAATTTACCATATGAATTATAGAATCATCCACATCCTTATTTAAAGCTACCTAAAGGATAAATATAAAAGTAACTTGCGAAATGAAGCCTAGTATGATTTGTAAGGAAGAATTTTAACTTACCATCATCCCATTAGGAACCCCATGTGTTAAATTCAGCTATTCTAAAACACCGAGTGCTTTGTCATGAGGATCGTTTCCAAAAACATCGTTTATATTATGTCATGAGTCTTGATATGCAACTATAACATAGAGCCATCTGCATAGGTAAGAAAAAAGTGTAGAAATGTTTGGTTAATCAGCAAGGTGGGTATCGTCTAAAGGGTAAATTTAGATGTATAGAAGAAAAAAAACAGGGAAAGATGCAGATGAAGATATAACGAAAAGACTGTAAGAGGTTACACTTGGAAAGTAGTAAAAAAGCAGAAAAATAGATGGAAAATGTTAGATATTTAAGGGATTATACGTTATAATGTTTTACTGTAAGAATTTGAAAAGGTGAGTGTATGACAGAAGTAGAATTTTTAGAAGAATATGATCTAAAACTGGATGAACAACAAGTAGCTTTATTGACGTTGCAGCAACATCCAATGCTTGTGAAAGGTAAATCAGGGAGTGGTAAAACATTCCTTTTCTTGAGCCGTATTGCTTACCTATTGAAGAGTGAGATGGCGCAAAAGGAAGAAATGCTGAATATTGTTTATGATAAACGTATGGCAAAAGAGATGACGAAACAGTATCGCTTTTATTTTGGGGATGATGGTGAAATACCATCTTTTGTGGATATCTATAGTTTTGCTTATGCGCTGATTCGTCGTCATTGCGAAGCAACAGGAAGATTGTTACCTAAGGCTTATCGTGATATGAGCAGTGTGATACGTCGTTTATGTAAGGATATGTTTGCCATTACCTTAACAAAGGAACAATGCAGCGAAGTAATGGGGAAGATCAGTGAATGTCGCAATTTGATGATGCCGGAAAAACAGATAGCAGAAATCATGATAGCGGATAGGAAGAACCTTGATTTTCTTGCGTTATACAAAGAATATGCAAAGTTCAAGGATAAAAAAGATATTTATGATTATGATGATATTTTAGCCGTTGCTACGGAGATTTTAGTAAAAGATACGGTGCTATTAGAAGATGTGAAAAAGCATTGTCACTTTGTTCACGTGGACGATGCTCAGGAACTGAGTTTTCTTGCGCATATGTTACTAAAGATGGTTTCATCTTCAACACATGAGTTATTCTTATGTGCCGATATGGATGTTTCCATTGCCCAGCATAGAGCTGCTTATCCACAGGCTTTAGATGCCTTTACACAGACCTATACCAATGGGGAAATCTTAACCAGAAATGGTAATTATCGTAATAATGCGACAATTACAGATGCCTGCAATCGTTTTTATTATAAAGATAAAGAAGGTCTGCAAAGTATCTCACAGGAAACATGTGAATTAAAGTTCAAAGGTTTTGCGGATTTATCTAAATTATATGCCTATGCCTTGAAAAAGGTAGAAGACGAAGAGGAAACGGCTTTCTTATACCACGATTTTGCAATGGCAGTACCTTTGATTGAATTATTTAAAGAAAAAGGTATTTCATTCAGTTATCAGGGCAATATGAAGCATTTCTTACAAGATAAGTTTGTTAGAGATATGTGGAACTTTATTGAACTTTTAATAGATCCTAGAGATATGCGAGCTTTTTATGAGGTATATGAAGCCATGGGATTGGATATCTCGAAACGTGTTTTATTAGAAGTCAGTGAACGTTTAAAAGCAGATGAAGCGGTAGATGTATATCAGGCACTTATGGAAAGCAGCTATAAACAAGCAGGTAAGAAGAAATTAGCTTCTTTAATGGAACGGATTCGCATGGCTGAAAATAAATCTACTTTGGATATGGTCATCTTTATTAAAGAGAAAATGGGATATAACGAAACCTTACGCAAAGAAGGAATCGCAATGAATGCTCCTGTTATTTTAGCTTTTGAGATACTGGCACAGCGATATGAAGATCCGGATGAATTCCTATATCATTTAGGTGCATTAAAAGATTATCAGGCAGATCCTATCAGTCGTATTACGATTTGCTCTTTAGCGGATGCAAAAGGTTATGAATACGATCGTGTATGCATTTTAGATTGTATTCGTGGGATTCTTCCTCAAAAAGAAGATAGTCAGAAAGAGCGAATGTTGTTTTATCATGGGATGACAAGAGCGAAGCATGAACTGGAGTTTTTGGCCAGCAAGCGTTGTACGACACATCGTTTGGAAATATCTCCTTATCTGTATGAACTACATGAAAAGATGGAAGAAGAAAAAAGGAATGAAACAGCGACAGTTGCAACACCTACTGCTAAAAAACTGCGACCGACTTCTCTTAAACGAGGGATGATGATTCGTCATGTGCAGCTTGGTGAAGGAAAAATCATGAAAATTGCGGATGGCATGATGCATGTGAAATTTACGGATGGTCTTAAGCAGATGAATATGAAGTTATGCATTGCGAATAAATTGATAGAGCTATGCTAATTTTATAGAGATGAAGAAGGTGTGTGTGTTCTCTGAAAATTAAGTTTTGCTTATGAAGGTGGGACACAGCTAAGTGATTAGGAGGATGGATATCCTAATTGGTTTAGGCAAAAGTCTTATAAATAGGTAAGAAGCAGGAAGTGATCCTATGGCGATTGAAAAGGTAAGGCTATTAGGAATTTACAGGGAACTCATCATTAAGTGATACCCTATAAGATAGACACGATAAA
This sequence comes from Longicatena caecimuris, assembly GCF_004341945.1. Classification (GTDB taxonomy): domain Bacteria; phylum Bacillota_I; class Bacilli_A; order Erysipelotrichales; family Erysipelotrichaceae; genus Longicatena; species Longicatena caecimuris. Next base: position 85,927 of record NZ_SMBP01000002.1, on the reverse strand, counting down.
AAAACGTGCTAAGCTTATAGGGTTTTCTTATATTAAAAGAAAGGGATGATAAAAGAAGGGAACAACCAAGAGCAAATAGAAAAACTTGCTAAAGCTAACTATGTTAGAATCAAATGAAAAGCATGTGGTATTTACAGATGAAGTTAAGCCTTTGGTGTTATATAATTATAAGATGATGAAGATGACGAAAACTTTTAAAGGTGAAGAAAAAATTTGCAATGATCATAAAGAAGAAAAACCGTGTTATACTTAACATATATGAGGAGGAAAAGGGATGAAGGAGCAACATGTAATTTTTGATTTAGATGGTACGTTAATTGATAGCGAAGAGGCTGTGCTAAAAACGTGGCAGCAGACGTTACAAGCACAGGTGAATAGATATTTTACATTAGAAGCGTTACGTGTGGTTTTAGGCATTACCAGCAAAGCTGCTTTAGCGAAATTGCAAGTGGATGTAAAGGATGATTTTGAACAACATTGGATCAAGCAATATGAACGATTTGCAAAAGAAATGAAGTACTTTGATGGTATGGAAGATATGCTTTGGGAACTGACACAAAAAGGATGCACGTTAGGCATTGTCACTTCTCGCAGTAAGGAAGAATATGATCGATATTTTACTCCTTTCCAGTTCGATAAACGATTCTCAATCATACTATGTGCGGATGATACCGCAAAACATAAGCCTGATCCAGAACCACTTTATAAATATTTAGAAGTAAGTGGTGCCGATAAAGCTAATTGTCTTTATATTGGCGATATGTTAACCGATATACGCTGTGCAAAGGCTGCCGGTATGCGTAGTGGTTTCGCTAATTGGAAACAGTCGAATATAACCAGTGAGGCGGATTACATCTTTACCAATCCTAAAGATATTTTATTGTTATTTTAACTTATCGATTACTTTGTGAGATACGTGAGTTACAAATAAAGAAGGCTACCTTGATCGTATCTCTTGATCACTTATGAGTACTTTGCGAAGTGCTGATGCGTCTTATACGAGCATCCTCTTACAAAGGAAGGTCACAGATTCATTCATTGGTATGTACAAATTGTATGCACAAAAAAAGCCTTCTATAGAAGGCTTGCTTTGTTATATGGCGCCTTAAACAGGACTTGAACCTGTGACCTGCCGGTTAACAGCCGGATGCTCTACCAACTGAGCTATTAAGGCACATGGTGACGCGTACGGGATTCGAACCCGTGAGTGCATGCGTGAAAGGCATGTGAGTTAACCGTTTCTCCAACGCGCCACAATCTATTTATCGCACTTCGCAAGTGCCATATTATAATATCATATAGAATATGATAACGCAATACTTTTTTCAACTTTTTTGAAAAATTCTTTTTATTAAATCAAGCAGAAACGGCCATGCCTCAAAGTGCCGATAACCGACATTCATAAAATACGAATATCGAATGAAAAGGAATAGAAGTTTCCCCTTGTTTTAGGTATAATTAAAAAGATGAAAAGGTGATAAAACAATATGAAAAAAATATTATTTTTAACAACAGGAGGAACCATTGCCTCTAGTGAAAGTGAAGAAGGTTTAGTACCTGCTTTAACAAGTGAAGAGTTAATTGGATATTTAGGGCATCATCAGCAATACGCAAAAATTTACTGTGAAGATTTATTGCGCCTAGATTCCAGTAATATGCAACCGGAAGAATGGTTGTTAATAGCAAAACGTATTTACGAAGTTGTACCAGAATATGATGGTATTGTATTGACGCATGGTACAGATACCATGGCATATACGGCAAGCGCTTTATCCTTTATGTTGGAAAATCTACCCATCCCGGTCATTGTGACAGGTTCACAATTGCCCTTACAACATCCCCTCAGTGATGGTGTTGACAATATTCGCTGTGCGTTTCATGCAGCTATGCAGGATGCTTTAACAGGGGTATATGTTTGTTTTAATCGTCAGCTGATTCTTGGCACCAGAGCGGTTAAAGTAAGAACAATGCATCTAAATGCATTTGAAAGTGTAAATGTTCCGCCAGTTGGTTTGGTTAGCGCTAGAGGTATGACGCTACAACAACCATTATTGATACATCCTCGTGGTAAATTTAGACTCAATGAAACATTATGTGAGCAAGTATTTTTGTTGAAACTAACTCCAGGAATCAATCCTGATATCTTCGATATGTTGTTACAGATGAATTATAAAGGCGTGGTCATTGAGGCTTTTGGTGCAGGTGGGATGCATTTTAAACGCCGCGATCTGATCCAAAAACTAGAAATGATGGTAGAAAAAGGCATCAGCGTAGTTGCATGCAGTCAATGCCTTTATGAAAATAGCGATTTCTCCATCTATCAAACGGGACAGAAAGTATTACAAAAAGGTGTGATACAAGGCTTAGATATGACAAGTGAAGCAGCGCTCACAAAATTAATGTGGGCATTGGGAAAGAGTCAAGATCCAAAAGTGGTGAAAGCCTTATTTGAAACCAATTTGGTAAACGAAATCACGTTATAATCAAAAAGCGATATAATATGGTAATTTTCTTATTTTAATGATACTGTAAAAAGCATAGTTGAATGAAGGATAATCATGCTAAAGGCTTTTTAATCATCTAAGATGGAAAAAGCGTATTATTTATCGCTTTTTTTATGCTGTACTTGTTTCATATAAGGATGAAAATGCCTAATAGGATACATCATACTTCAGATGTATCGTTTCTTAACCTCACCTTAATACGCTTTCGCAAATCCTAACAGCACATTGATGACTTTTTCGTTAAGATAAAGGTGTAAAAAGGAAGGCGATCATGATGCTAGAAATTATCGGTAGTGTAATAGGTGTGTGCGTAGCCGCATCTTTGATTTCTATCATATATAGTATAATGAAATCTGTCATCGATACCAAACCATCGCACATGAAATAAGAGGAATATGCTGCAGATAAAGAGTTTTTTGAATATTCCCCTTCTGCTTATGATTCAACAAAACGATATCCTACACCGACTTCCGTGATGATGTAGCGAGGATGGGCACTGTCCTTTTCGATTTTCCTACGAATATTTGCCATAAAGACTCGCAAGGATTGGGAATCCTCAGTTGTGCTATATCCCCAAATCTTACGAATAATAAAGCTATGTGTTAAAACTTTACCGGCATTTTCAACTAATAATACGAGTAATTTATATTCAATAGGCGTCATATGAATTTCTTTATCCTCAACATATACTTTATATTTCTCAAAATCAATTTTCAATGTATCCATCGTAAATACTTTTGTTTTGATAACATCACTTGTTTTCTTGCGTAAAGCTACTCGCACACGTGCTAATAACTCATTTATATGAAATGGTTTTGTGATATAATCATCCGCTCCATGATCCAAAGCTTCCACTTTTTCCTGTTCCTGTCCACGCGCAGATACGACTAAAATAGCAACCTCACTCTGTGCGCGTATCTGAGAAAGTACCTCCATTCCATCAATATCAGGAAGTCCTAGGTCCAATAAGATCAAATCAGGGTTATCTGTCATATATAAGGAAATGCCTTCAATACCTGTTTCAGCGCTGATAACTTTATAATCCTTTGTTTCTAATGAGATACGTAAAAATCGTTGAATACTTTTATCATCTTCTATCAATAATATTTTTTCCTTCATGGAAAATCCTCCTTACAAGTAAAAACCAAATATTGCACCATGTCCATCTGCTCTATTATGAGCGTAAATGGTTCCTCCATGTGCTTCGATAATCGCTTTGGAAATGGATAAGCCTAGACCAACACCGCGTTTTGCGTCTGAACGTTCACTTTTCGTAGTTACAAAACTGTCAAAAAGTGTATCGATCATGTTATCAGGGATGCCATTGCCATCATCACTCACTTCAAAACAGGCTTTTCCTTTCTTTTGTGTAAATGAAATATCAATATGGGAAGTTGGTTGAGTATGTTTGATCGCATTATCAATAAAATTAACCAGCACTTGTATAATGAGCTGTCCGTCCATATTTACTAATTGTATTGTTTCAGGAAGATGAGCAGAAATGGTATGACTTCCTTTACGTGATTCACAGCGTTGTAAAGCTTCGCAAATAATATCATCTACAACTTCACAACGCTTGCTCAATAACAAACGACCATCTTGGATACGCGTCATATTTAACAGGTTTTCTACTAATTGAGTTAGCCACTGAGCATCGCTACTGATGCTTTTCATCAGCTTTTTTTTCATTTCAGAGTCAAAAACATCATCATTTTCTAACAATACGGCACTCGAACCAGCGATATTCGTTAACGGTGTACGCAAATCGTGTGATAATGAACGTAGTAAATTATTGCGTAGTTTCTCTTTTTCAATAGCAATGCGGCTTTGTTCCTGCTGTGCATATAATTGTTCACGTTCTAAAGCCATAACCATTTGTGCAATTAGCGTATGAATGAATAATTCATTTTCTTTAGTAAGCTCTGGGGTATGAGAAATCGCATATACACCAAGTATTTCTTCACCATGGCATAGTGGATGATAGCTCCATTGTTCACTGCCATTTATGGCAGTAGCATGTCCGCAAGCTTTTTGATGTTTATAGCACCATGTGGCAAGCTCATCAACAACATGTAATGCCAGAGGCATAGCATCATCCTGATAACGTTGCAGCTGTTTACTTTTTTCATCATAATAGTATAAGACACTTATGATATTTTGATATTCATAAAGAGCATGTATAGTATGCATGAAAATTGTTTGGATTCCGGAAAGATTTAAAAAGGATTTGGATATTTCATAAAAAGCCAATGTCTGTTGCTCATTATAGTGAGCAATCGCCGCATGCTTTTGCAATTTTCCCATTAAAATATTCGTGATGATGGAAACAATGAGGAAGATGATGATGGTGATAATATAATTCGGATCATGGATATGCAGGGAATATAACGGCTGGGTAAAGCAATAATTAAAGGTGATGATGCTGATGAAGCTAGAAGCGATGCCCCATACCAGCTGCTTTGTTTCGATGACGATAAAAAGGACACCCAGCAAATAAATCATGATGATATTTTCAGTACGGATATGCAGTTCGACAAAGAATAAAGAAACAAGTGTGCATATAAAAATGATTGCTGTGGTGATAAAGAAATGACGCAAAAGCGTTGTGATATTTTTATTTTTCATTTTCATGACCTCATTATAACAGATTTCTAAGCTTTTTTCAGTGTATGCAGATAGTGATGTCCATCTTTACGCAGTCGTAAAAGGGCCATGATGACAACATAAATCTCTAATCTTCCCACAAACATCCCAAAGGTTCCAATCCATAAGATGGCATCAGCAGCATGATAATTCATGATGCCGGTGGATAAGCCGACCGTACTAAGGGCACTGGAAAATTCAAACATGGCGTCTTGTAAAGAAAAGCCAAAAAGGCTCAACAGCAAACTTCCTAAGAGAAAAATAACCAGATACATAAAGATATAGGTAGAACAGGATAAGATTTCTGCGGATTCAATTTTTTCTTTACGTTCAACCTTATAAATCTTATGGGTGTAAAGCATTTTTTGGGAATGAAACAGCGAGCGAAGATGCCATATGACATGTTTTACCATGACATAAACACGATATTGCTTGATACCTCCCGCCGTAGAACCGATACCTCCACCAATCAGCTGTAAGATGATCATAATAAGCATGAAAGAGGCAGGCAATCCCTGAAAGGAAGACATGGTTTGAAAGCCGGTTGTTGTCAAAGCAGAGATGACTTGAAAGGCTGCCAAACGGAAGCTATCTCCAAATCGATATTGTAAGTTATTAACCAAAAGGAAAGCAATAATTGGAATAGCAAAGGCAATGAGAATAAATTGAAAGCGAATCTCACAGTAATAAAAGAAATTACGAAATTTTCCTCGTAATAGAAATAAATGGGCAAGAAAATTAATGTTTCCTAAAATCATTAAGACCATCGTAATAATCTCAATCGAAATGCTGTGATAATGTGCAATACTATCGGCTTGATTCGAGAAACCACCGGTAGATAAAGCACCAATGGAATGGATGATGGCATCAAAGATTGGCATGCCGCAGATAACGTATAATACCACACCGGCACTGATATAACAAAAATAGATGATGAGAATGATGCGAGCACTTTTTATGACATTCGGCAATAGACGATCACTATGACCTTCCGCATTATAAAGACGCATACCATATGTATCACTTAATACTGAAAGCATGATTACTACCAACCCTACACCACCAAAGAAAAGGATGGTACTGCGATGCATGAGAAATAAATGTGAGGTATGCGTTACATCGACAACGCTTAACCCGGTAGTGCTCCAGCCGCTGGTCGTTTCAAAGACCGCTCTGGTAAAATCATAATGACCGCTTAACATGAAAGGGAATGCGGTAATTACAATGGCAAGCAGCCAACAAGAAACAACAATGACAGCATCCTGATTGCGGGCTAATCTGCCTTTTTCCTTGCCACGAATCAGTTGATAGAAAAGAAAACCGACCAAGATAGCGATCATACCCGGTAACAGAAAATAGATTGCTTCTTTTCCATCTTGCGGATAAAAGAATAACGTAAGCAACGGTAACAGGGTAATGCCACCAATCAACATGCATAGCATACCTAAATAACCTAGAATTAAACGATAGCCTTGGATAGGCTGTGGTTGTATCGTAGTAATATTCATAAAGAAACTCCTTGAGAAAAGATGGATAATACGCTGTCTTGCGTTTGGGAATCACTTAGGATAAGCAGCTTATCCTGTTCTAATAATTCGGTATCTCCATTGGGCACGATCATCTGTAGTTTACGTAAGATGCAGCAGATGATGGCATTGGCTGGCATATTGTGTAGATCTTTGATCTTATGATGAATAACCTTACAGTCTTTTGTTAGCAACAATTCACTCATGACGATATTTTCATGTGCTAGCGTAAGCGAATTCACAAGATTTTCAATCGTACTCGCTTGTTCGATGATTTTCGATATCGTATAGGTAGCAGATATCGTGGTATTGACACCAAGTGATCGAAATACCTTTACATTTTTCGGATTGGCAATGGTTGCCACAACTTTTTTCACATGGAAACTTTTTTTGGCATATTGACAGATGGTCAAATTGTCTGCATCACTGGGACGAAGCGCAATTAAAATATCAGCATCCTCAATATCTGCTTCCTCTAAGATATAACGTTTACAAGGATTACCGGTGATGATGGGAATGTTATATTTCTCAGATAAATAAGCACAATAGCTTTCTTCATCATTGATGACGATGACTTCATTTTGCTTTTCTAAAAGTGAACCAATCAGGAAGTCTGCTTTATTGCGACCTCCGGCTACTACGATTTTCATTTATGCATACATCTCCTTTAATTGAATATGACTGATTCTGATAAATTCCTGCATACTTAATTTTGCCGGATAAATTGCCTGAATATTTGTATCCTTTAACAATTCTTCCTTATCCGGATCATTTAAGCGAATATATACTTGTTGGATATGGAAGATCATGTTGGCAATTTGAGCAATCATACAGTTGACATTATCACTATCAGTAGCAACAACGACGATATCTGCATTAGCTATGCCACAGCTTCGCAGCATGTCAAGATCACTCGCATCGCCGATAACCTGAAAGCCGCTAAACGTTTCTCTTAAACGGCGAAATGCTTTTTCATCTTTATCAATCACGGTTACATCAAAGCCTTCTTGACTTAAACTGGAAGCCATACAAGAGCCTAAACGGCCACAGCCGGCAATCAGAATGGACGTGTATCCATGGTGTTTTATAAATTTCATATACAATACCTTCACTTTCTTTGCCATCATCTTAGCAGATGGGATATAAAGATGGCATGAAGTTCTTAAAAAGGATGTTAAGAAAACATAAAGATGCTATAAAGCGAGAAGGGCAAAGGAAAAAGCAGCTTTTATAGGAAAGAAACAGCTGTTGAAATTCAGGATGTAAGTGTTTATTATATATGGGATGATGCATCTTTCATAAAGGCTTCATTTAGTTTTAAAGTACAGATGTTTTAGCTATTTATATCAATTGACAATTTATTTTGACAATGTTAATATAGAGATGGTGATAAGATGAAAGATGAACAGGGATTTTTAGGTTTTCATTGTCCGCGATGGCAAGAGCTGCCGGATATGGATTTATATATGGATCAAGTTGTAACCCTTTTAAACTCCTCCTTGCAGCTGTTTACCCAGCCACATCAAGGGAAACCCATTACAAGTACGATGATCAATAACTATGTCAAACATGGCATTGTCAATGCACCAATAAAAAAGCGTTATATGAAACGCCATGTAGCTTATTTATTTGTTGTGTGTATCTTAAAGACAGTGTATTCCATGGAGGAAATCAGTAATCTGATCAGTGTACAGGTTGAAAAATATCCACAGGATCAAGCATACGATTATTTTTGTGCTGAATTAGAATGCTGTCTGACCTGTATTTTTTCGCATAAAAAGGTGCGGCATATTCCAAGTGATGATGAAGGAAGTGCTATCGTAGATTTGATTCGCAATACGATACAATCCATAGCGTATACGGCTTATGTCAGAGAAACGCTGCAGGAACGTTTACTAAAAGTGAATGAACATCCTGTCGATGATAAATAAAGTGTGATAACCAGAGCAATCTTTCTGTATAAGAGAGATGATGGGGAAACACTTTTTTTGTGTTTTCCATTGTGAATTCTTCATATACTGTACTAGCAAGAAGGGGGAATTACGATGAGCTATCTATTCCTGATATGTATAGGAGCAATTGTCATTCTATGCGCCTATGTACAGTATCTTTGGGCGAAGCAACGCAAACGTTATTTATTTTTATTGCCATTACTATTCATTCTTTTAACATTTATCTTTGGTTTTATTTCTTTATTATTTGCCTTCGTACTCATCTTTATTGCACAATTGGCAAGTAAGGAGCCTATTCGTCCATCACATAAACACGGTGGTTGTTGAGAGCAAGAATATAATGCTGTGATGCCATCCATACATGGTTTAAATAATCTCTGGTACGAATGGATAAGAAGTCATGGAAAAGCTGCACTTCATAACCGCAGCCTTTTTGTTTTGCACCTGTTTCAACATGTTGAAACGCCGGAACATCAATGAAAAAACAATGAGCATATGTTTTTTCACATAATGCTGCATCGTTATGCAAATGCCCACTGAAATAACAAATGTTGGGATACTTGTGTAAGATCATTTTTAACTCTTCTTTTTGTTTTTGACTGTCACTGTTTACGTAAAGGTCTGAAAGAGGATGATGACAAAAGAGTAAAATGGGTTTTGTTGGGTCATCCTGTTTTAGTTTTTGCCTTAACCATGTTAATTGATCTTGAAATAAGATGCCATGCTGCTTTGTGGCAAGCTGGGGATTTAAAACATAGATATGAATCCCATTCCAATGTTCATCATAATATACATGTTTATGATGGCGTAGAATCATAGAACGATATAAAGGATGAATATGAATACCGCGGTGTTGTATATTGTAAATATCATGATTACCCAAAGCAATCGCATATTGAAAAGGAAATTCCTGTAGCTGTGAAAGGACATTTTTCCACTGAAAAGCATAACCGTTATTTGTAAAATCACCGACGATGGCGACATGTTTCACATCACGCTGCCAAATATCTTCCAATGCCGTTTCTAAATGAAGGTTGCGCCATGGTAAAGTGATATGTAAATCTGCCAAAACATCAAACGTCAGTAAACTAGATTCATTTTGTATACGGTTTTGATACAAAACTTGTGCTTGCTTCATAAGACATCCTCCTTTTTTCCTAGTGTGGTTGTATTCAAGAGGATTATGAATGATTTATAAAATTAGATGGTGAAATGAACGCTACAAGTAGGAATTAATTTATTTGTGAACTTGTAGGTAAATTGGTAAGATTATAAAACAAAAAAATATTGTATATATATGATAATACTTTATGCTAAAATAGAAAACGAAAGAGAAAGGTGATCACTTTATGGATTATGCAAAAGAATCTTTACGCCTGCATGCACAATGGCAGGGAAAGCTAGATATTCAGCCGAAAATGCAAATAACAAATCGTGATGATTTGTCACTGACCTATACGCCCGGTGTTGCAGCACCTTGTTTGGAAATTCAAAAGGATCCACAGAAAAGCTATACCTTAACCGGTAGAGGGAATACAGTAGCAGTTATTACCGATGGAACTGCTGTGCTTGGCTTAGGTGATATTGGTCCGGAAGCCGGTATGCCGGTCATGGAAGGTAAGTGTGTCTTGTTTAAAGAATTTGGCGGAGTAAATGCGATACCATTGTGTATCCGCAGTAAAGATACTGAGGAAATTGTAAATACAATTGCTTTATTAGCAGGTAGCTTTGGCGGTATTAACCTAGAAGATATCGCTGCACCGCGTTGTTTTGAAATAGAGAAACGTTTAAAGGAAGTGTGTGATATTCCTGTCTTTCATGATGATCAGCATGGTACAGCCATTGTTGTAGCCAGCGCACTGTTAAATGCGTTAAAGGTCGTAAACAAGCCCATGGGCAGTGTACGTATCGTTATCAATGGCGCCGGTAGTGCCGGTTGTGCCATTGCGAAACTATTGTTAGATATGCACTTTGGTGAAGTGTTATTGGTAGATAAAGCAGGTATTTTAAACATCCACAGTGCATTAACTAGCGGCCAACAGAGAATCTTGGCTATCACCAAGTGTGAGCGACAGGGAACACTAGCAGATGCTATGAAAGATGCCGATGTTTTTATTGGGGTAAGTGCCCCACATATTGTTTCCCAGGAAATGGTACGTTCTATGAAAGCAGGTGCTGTTGTTTTCCCTATGGCGAATCCAATTCCTGAAATCATGCCTGATGAAGCTTTGGCAGCCGGGGCAGCTGTGGTAGGTACCGGTCGCAGTGATTTTCCAAATCAGATCAACAATGTATTGGCATTCCCAGGAATCTTTAAAGGAGCTTTAGCTGTACAGGCGAGTGATATTAATGAAGAGATGAAGATAGCTGCTGCTTATGGCATAGCCTCCCTGATTCAGGAAGAAGAATTAAATAAGGAGTATATCATTCCTAGTGCCTTGGATAAACGTGTGGCTGATGCTGTAGCCGAAGCAGTAATGCAGGCAGCTCGCGAAAGTGGAGTAGCCCGTAAATAAAATATAGGTGACACAAATAAGCATAAAATGCTATTTATAGAATATGGATGCTGATGCATAAGAAAACCGATTTGCCAGACACAGTTTATGTAACTGTGATAAGCAAACCGGTTTTTTGATAATGCAGCGTTATCATGGTATTGCAGTTTCAAATGAGTGCTAAAGTGCTAATAGCTATTGTATATGAGGATAACGCAAATCAGTCATGCCTCGAACATTAGCATTTTTTCTAGAATAGCTATTGCATATGAGGATAACGCAAAGACAATTAGATAAACTGCATACAAATGATGATAAAGGATAAAAGGCCAATGATAAAAACTGTGTTATACTTATAAATAATATGTTTTTTAAGAAGGGAATCGGTGATATAGAAAATGAAACGAAACATCTTAGATGCGCATATGCATTTGCCTTATGATTGTAAGTCTTTTGCGGATAAAAGAAGTACTCTATTAAAAGAAATGCAAACCAATCAGATTACGAAAGGTATCGTTATCAGCGATTCTTCTTTAGAAAGCACGATAGGCTCCTTACAGGAATGTGTAGAATTGTTTGCCCATGATGAACATATTGCGATTGTTGGAGGCATTAGTCCTTTCTTTACCTATGAAAAACAACTAAGACTCTTAGAAAAATATTTACAGGAGAAACGTGTCGTTGGCATAAAATTATTTTGCGGACATGAGCAGTTTTATCTGTATGATGAACGATTATTACCGGTTTATGATTTAGCAAGAACTTATCAAGTACCTATCCTTTATCACAGTGAAGGACATACCTCACCTTACGCTTGCTTAGCCAGTACACAAATGGCAGTAAAACAGCATCCTGACATCACCTTTGTTTGCTGTCATTGCCATTATCCGGATGTAGCGGATTGTTTTGCGGCTTATGAAGATACAACAAATATGATCTTTGATATGTCTAGCTTAGCTGATCAATGGATCTACTTGCCAAGCATGAAGAAAGAAATAGAAAAATTTTTATACAAGCATCCTAATCGTATCATGTTTGGTTCTGATTATGCAGGATGCAATCAATTGGATCATTTACAATTTGCGTTATCTCTTGCTATGGATGAACAAACCAAAAACAAGCTGTTGTATGAAACAGCTTGTAAGGTATATAAAATATAAGAATGTAGGATTGCATGCTAGATGCAAAGTCAGCTACTTCACCATCTTTTTAGCGTCTACGTAACGATCAAACTGCTCTTCATCAAGATAGCCTAAATGCAGGCAGGCTGCTTTTAAGGTCAAATCGTTTTCATAAGCATAACGGGCTGTTTTGGCAGCTTTCTCATAGCCGATATAAGGATTTAAGGCAGTTACGAGCATCAAAGATTGTTGTAGGTACGCTTCCATCTTTTCCTGATTTGGCTGTAAACCTGCTACACAATGAATACGGAAGGAACGTAAAGCATCACACAGCAGTGTACAAGATTGCAAGAAATTATAGATGATGACCGGCATAAAAACATTCAACTCAAAATTGCCTTGACTTGCCGCAAAGCCAATCGTCGCATCATTGCCCATGACCTGAACAGCACACATGGTCATCGCTTCACATTGGGTAGGATTTACTTTTCCCGGCATAATGCTGGAGCCCGGCTCATTTTCAGGAATGCGGATTTCACCCAAGCCACAGCGCGGTCCACTTGCCAACCAACGGATATCGTTGGCTATTTTCATACAATTAGCAGCCAATGCTTTGATAGCACCATGAGCAAAAACTAAGTCATCTTTTGCCGTTAGGGCATGAAATTTATTGGGATCGGCAATAAACGACATTGCCAGCTGCTGTGAAAGCTGGGCACTGACATCTTCATCGAAATGTTCAGGAGCGTTTAGTCCTGTACCTACCGCTGTACCTCCGATGGCAAGCTTACCTAAGGAGTCAATTGCTTTTTGCAACATATCCACATTGTTTTCCAGCATTCCACGCCATCCACTGATTTCATCACTGAAACGTAAAGGGGTAGCATCCTGCAAATGGGTGCGTCCTATTTTTATAATATCATGATACTCTTTTTCTAGTTGTTTCATACAAAGGATCATTTCGTTGATTTCTGGAAGCACCTCTTTTTGTAATACGGTTACTGCCGCAATATGCATGGCACTGGGGAAGGTGTCATTAGAACTTTGTGATTGATTTACATCATCATTGGGATGCAGTAGTTTTTTACCAGCTAAATGATTCCCACGATTTGCAATTACTTCATTCACATTCATATTGCTCTGGGTGCCGCTGCCGGTTTGCCAAACGGATAAAGGAAAGTGTTCATCCAGTTTACCGGTTAGGATCTCATCACAGACACGTAAGATCATTTCGGCTTTCTCTTCATTTAAAGTGCCATTTTTTAAATTAACTTTTGCGGCTGCCATTTTTAAATGGGCAAATGCAGAGATTACGGCAAATGGCATTTTTTCATCGCTGATCTTGAAATTCTGATAACTGCGCTGGGTCTGCGCACCCCAATAGCGATCAGCAGGTACCTCTATTTCACCCATGGAGTCATGTTCTACTCGTGTATTCATAAGGATCTTCCTTTCTTTTTGCGTTCTCATTTTAACAGATGTCAGATAAAAAGAAAAGATACCACATACGGTATCTACATTAATGAGAAGGAAAAGAAATAAACTAACACGCTGCATAAGATAACAACAATGCCGCCGATGCTGCAGCCCACAATACCGGTAACTAAACCGGCAACGGCTCTGCCGCTATGTAAGGAGCGATTGCTTAATACAATGGCGATAATACCACAAATGACGGCGATGACCCCTGTTAAGATCCCTGCTACCATCCAAAAAAAGGGAAGGATCATTGCTATGACACTGATGGAGGTTGCTACAATACCCACACTCATTGATGCGATGGCTTTTCCTTTTGGTTGCATAGATAAAACCTCCTTTTATACGGTATATTTTAAGATTGACAGGAAGATAAGTCAAGATTTACTTTCAACTAACGATTTTGTAAGACTATTGTAAGCATATTCGATGGTCTTTTTATCGTTCCTTCTTTATACTGATAGCAAGAAAGGAACGTGATAATATGAAAAAACTAAGTGCTGTATTAGGGGTGGGGATTGTTACGTGGCTATTATTTCACAAACACCAAAAAAGACTTTAAGCCTATACAATTATGAAAAAAGCCGTAATCGGCTTTTTATCATTTACTCAGCAATTTGGTAATCATCATCTAATACTTTGATCTGGCTGTCACCAACAATAAAGTAATGTGGATAATGATACAATAAATTCTTATTTACAAAAGAGATACTGCCTAGCAATACATCTACTTCTTCAATAGAAGTGCGGCGCATTAAATCAGTGATATAGTTAAAGTCTGTCTTCATCGTTTTATAATGTTCATCCGCAAAGCTATAAATATCTTTCTCAGGAATGAAGTGGGTAGCACGGCTTAATGGTTTTACGATATTGCGTGCATACGCTGGAGCACTTATTTCATAACCATTCATGCTTAATGGTGTTCCATATTCTACAATAGCCTTAATGATACGCGCATTATCCACAACTTTACCAAAAGAATCGTCTTTTACATTAATGACAAATTTACGTCCTTCCGCAAATTGACGGATATGATATTCGTTTTGGAAAAACAGATACATGTGATGATTTAAAACGGTTGCCATCTCTTCCTTTACAGGTTCATAACCTACCCATCCGCCAAAATCATTCACATCAGCGATCTCAATTCCATACATAACTTGTTTCATAAGAGTTCCTCCTGTTTTATTCTCTATACCATTATACCTCTTTTATGTTCTTTTTTTCACTAATTCATAAATTTTTTCAAACTATCAATATCAATTGTAAAAAATATCAGAAATTATAGTATAATAATAAAAAGGGATATACCGTAAGTGGTGTACTTAAGGGGTAATGATATGGAAAAGAAACAACGCTATTGTCCAAGCTGCGGAGCAAAGACAAATGATGCGGTTTGTGAGATCTGCGGCAGACACACAAAGCCAATCAGTGAACGTTATCATGAAAAGAACCTTTATATCGTAGAGGATGATATAGCATCAAATGAAGAACGTCAATATAGAAATGAGCAGAAGGAAAAAGAAAAAAAGACAATTGAAAATGCGGCTTCCTATGAGCGGCAAGCACAGCATCCAAACTATGAGTATAAAGAATTTAAACATCCAGAATTTGAAAAGCCGAAATTTGAACACCCCAGAATGAAGTTTGAAAGGGGAAAACGGCAGCGCCAAGCTCATATTTATAAAGAAGATAAGCGCCAAGGGCCATCAACTATATTGAAAAATGCTATGGGGATCATCATTTTCGTCCTATTGCTTATTGCTTTCATTGCTTATAACGTCTTTGCATCATCGTCGCATGAGTTTGAAGATTATAATAATGACAGTGCCTATACAGAATTAAGCAATGATGCATTGGTGAACGATCATCCGGTTACGAAAATTGATTGTAGCGTTGAAAAAGGTAAGGTCATCCTTACGAATCCAAGCGATTATGTCATCAACGGTTTTTTGAATGATAAGGCGATAACTCATGTGATTGTGTTTCCGCAACAACAATTGGGCATGGAACTGCAGGATGTAGCGGGGGCATGTCCTTTTGATGGAACAGAGGAAAGCAGTCTGCTAATTGATAAACCGGAAATATCCTATCGATACGAAACACGAATTACGAAAGATAATGTTCGTACGAGTAAACTGTATGTGCATGATGCTTTAAGTGATGACAAACTAGAAAGTATTTGCCATTATTTATTGAGTTATGGTATATATCAACAGTTATCTGATGAAGAAAGAATTTCGTTTTATGTTGAAAAAGAGCCTAAAAAGCTGTTAAAGAATGTCAAAATGAATTATTCCGATGAAACATTCACGTATGTGAGTGAGGATAACGGGGCCATCACAGTTTCATCATAATCGTAAATATCGAGGGAAAGGACTTCCTAAATCATAAAGTTAGTGGTAATATAATATAGAAAAAAAGGAGTATATGTTATGAAAAATGCAATTCGTTTGAGTGAAGAAATCTCTAAAAATGTGACGACTCGAAAATTTGTGACGACGAAGATTGAATATTTCTGTGAATCAGAAGATGATACGAAAACATTGACGGATAATATTACGCGTGTTCTTACCAAAAATTTAGGAGATACCAATCTGGCTAAAATCACTTATGAATATTATCCAAGTGAGAAGAAAGTCGAAGTTGAAATTATTGAACATATGTAAAAAAATGGAGTGTATTTTTTAAGAAATACATTCCATCTTTTATTTTGTGTTTTTAGCGTGCTAGGGCTTCTTCAATTTCAACGACATACATCGTATGGTAGTCTTTTAATGGATAGTTTTTCTCAATTAAGGAGCTATCCAAGAAGCACGCTTCGCTTAATTCTTGTGCATACAGCTTACGGCATACCAGTACCGTATTCGCTTCTTCAAAGTAAGGAACATCATGATGATGAGCAATATGGAAACCGGCTTTTGTGATCTTATCTTCATCTTTTCCCGAAACAGTACCGCAATAACTTAATTGCTTACGATATTCTTCATCATAAAAGGATAATGTCAATCGCTCACTTCCATCGATAAATTCCTTCGTATAGCGTTGCGGACGGATAAAGATATAAGCGACTTTTTTGTTCCATAAAATTCCCATACCACCCCAGGAAGCGGTCATGGTGTTGACACGTCCATCCTTTTTTGCTGTTACCAGCATCCACTCTTTGCCAATCATGGTAAAGACATCTCCATGCAGTTTTTCTGGCTCTATGATTTGTAAAGCGTTCATAATAAACACTCCTTTCTGTTATGATGCTATTATAGTTTATGCAGAAAGCATTTGGCAAGTAGCATGAAAATATGAATTTATTGTGTATTTTTAAAACTTAAGATAAGATATAGAAAAGCGGAGGTAGTTACTCATGAAAATTACGTATTTACATCACAGTGCCTTTCTTATTGAATTAAAACATCATCTGCTATTGTTTGATTGGGTCAATACGCCACTTTGTGAACTACCGAAAGATAAGCCACTATATGTCTTTGTCTCTCATCATCATGAAGATCATTTCCATGAAGCGATTTTCACATTAGCCAAAATTCATCCAGATGTACATTATCTGATCAGTGATAATGTTCCTTGTAAGGATCGTAAGGACGTTTTGGTATGCGCTTGTGACCAGATATATGAAGTGGATGATTTGCAAGTAAAAACGATTGCATCCACAGATGAAGGTGTTGCTTTCCTTGTGATGTGTGAACAAAATATCATCTATCATGCTGGAGATTTAAATTGGTGGGATTGGGGTGAGGAAGACAGTGAAGAAGAGGCTCAACAAATGGAAACAGCATATCGTAAAGCAATGAAAAAACTTAGTCGTTACCAGATGGATGTGGCATTTTTACCAGTTGATCCACGTCTTATTAAAGGGTTTTATAAAGGTGTCAGCTGTTTTATGCAGTATAGTGATGCAAAGCATATCATCCCGATGCATATGTGGGATCAATATGATATAGTAGAGAAATTATGTAAAAGAGATGAAGTAAAAGCATATGCAAAGCGTATCCAAAAGATTAGAAAAGATATGGAAACGTTTACAATATAACGGAATCCGGTAGCCATTTTTATGAAAATATGATATATTTGAAAGTACGAAGAGGAAAGATAAAGGGTGATAAAGATGATGGATGAAAAGCAAATAGTAAAACATGCGCTAGATGATTATCAGAGAATTACCGGACTGCGCTCTTATATCGTTGAGGATAATACGGTGATTCAGAGTGCATCAGAGAAAAATTATTTTTGTAAATGTCTTAAGATTTCAAGCAAGGCATTGGAAAAGTGTGAAGAATGTACTAAGGAAACGTATGAAAATGCACGCCAGATTGATAAAGAATGTATTTATTCTTGTCATGCTGGTTTGATCAAATGGGCGGTTCCTGTTAATTATAAGGAGTATCATTGTGTGATTGTATCGGAAGGCATCTTAGCACAAAAACAAAAAGAAGAGGCGGATCGCTGGGCAAATTATCTCAGCAGTGAATATAAACTTGATGAAGGTATGTTGTTGCATAATTTTAAGGTTATTAAAACAATGGATGAGTCAGAAATGAATGCCTCTATTCAATTATTAAAGGATCTTTTGAACTATCATTTCACATTTGCAAAAGAAATGTAAGATAAATAAGTATATAACCGTAACAGTATAGAAAATGCCGTATCATTTCTATTGATGTTACGGTTTTTACTTGGAAACAGATATGAAAAATCATAACATACACATATTTGGTAAGAAAAAGGAAGGTTTTGGGCGTTTTAATGTTATCTTTAGCTTACTTACGCTATACTATATGTAATAAAGTGAGGTGTTATGATGGAAATTACAAATCCATATCTGTTAGCGGCACTGGGAACTGGTTTTACCTTTCTTATGACAACTTTGGGTGCGGCAATGGTTTTTTTCTTTCGTAAAGATATAAAAGCAAATGTACAATCAATTTTTCTTGGGTTTGCGGCAGGTGTCATGATAGCCGCAAGTGTTTGGAGCTTATTAATCCCTGCTATGGAACAAGCAGAAGAATTAGGGATGATTCCTTGGCTTCCGGCAGCTGGAGGTTTTATCCTAGGTGGTATTTTTCTGTTTGGCTTAGATCATGCTTTACCTCATCTGCATCCAGGCAGTGAGAAACCGGAAGGTCCAACATCTTCACTAAAGCGAACAACCTTGCTGGTATTTGCCGTAACATTGCACAATATACCAGAGGGCATGGCAGTAGGATTAGCATTTGCCATGTCTTTACAAACTGGGGCATCGGTAACATTAGCGGCAGCCATTTCCTTAGCTCTTGGCATAGGCCTGCAAAACTTTCCGGAAGGCGCGGCTATTTCGCTTCCCTTAAAGAAAGAAGGATGTTCAAATGGCAAAGCATTCCTATATGGTTCCTTAAGCGGTATCGTAGAGCCCATAGCAGGAATTGCGACCGTTGCCATTGTGCAGGGTGCGACATTGGTCATGCCATGGCTGTTATCATTTGCGGCAGGTGCCATGTTGTATGTCGTAGTAGAGGAACTAATACCACAGGCGCATTTAGGAGAACATACCCATGCGGGAACAGCTGGCGTGATGTTTGGTTTCCTTTTGATGATGGTCATGGATGTAGCTTTAGGTTAGAAATAAATAGGGTGAAAAAAGTACAGAATGAAAAAATCTGTACTTTTTTCATTTCTCAGCCAAAAATAGATAAATTTGTGTTAAAATAAGAATAATGATAACACTTACATATGCGAAGGGAGAAGAGCTATGATAAAGAAACTGCAGGATCTGCAACAACATATCCAACAGGAAAAACGTAAATATAACCATTTAAGCGCAACCAGAATGTATGAGCTGATTCAAGCTTATGTAAAAGCGCAGATGCAATCGGCACCAATACACCAAAGTGAGCGTAAGCTCTACTATATTTCAGCAGAATTTCTGTTAGGAAAGATGCTTACAAGCAATTTAGTTAATTTAGGTTTATTAGATGAAATGCAAGAATTGGTGCAGAAAGAAGGATTTGCATGGTCGCAGATTCAAGATGAGGAAATGGAACCATCCTTAGGGAACGGAGGTTTAGGCCGATTGGCTGCTTGTTTCCTTGACTCAATTGCATCCTTACAGCGCAATGGAGACGGTATCGGCTTATATTATCATTTTGGATTATTTGAACAGAAATTTGAAAACAATAAACAAGTAGAATTACCAAATCGCTGGATCGGTAAAACTTCCTGGTTTACGAAAAAAGAAGTCAATTATCGCGTTCCCTATAAAAACGGCTGGCTGAAACCAATCTTATATGATATGGAAGTCATCGGTGAGCATGGTACTCGCAACACCTTGCATCTATTTGATGTAGAAAGTGTTGATGAATCAATTGTTCACGATGGTATCCAATTTGATAAAACAGCCATTGAAAAAAATCTAACGTTATTCTTATATCCGGATGACAGTGATGAAGCAGGCCGAAAGTTACGGATTTATCAACAATACTTTATGGTATCCTGTGCTGCCCAGATGATTTTAGAAGAAGCTTTACAACACCAATGGGATCTGCGCCATCTGCATGAACATGTCATCATTCAAATCAATGATACCCATCCGACAATGGTAATCTTAGAACTTATTCGTCTTTTGCAAAAGAGAGGTCTATTGCTTGCTGAAGCTATTGAAGTCGTCTCCGGTATGTGTGCATATACAAATCACACGATCTTAGCCGAAGCATTAGAAACCTGGCCTTATGCTTACTTGCAAGACGTTGTACCACAATTAATGAATATTATAGAAGCACTGGATGTGATGATGAAAGAACGCAGTAAAAAAGCAAGTACTGCTATTATAGATGCAAACCGCAATGTGCATATGGCCAATATTGACATTCATATCGGTAAAAGTGTCAATGGTGTTGCGGCCATTCATACTGATATATTAAAACAAAGCGAATTGAAAGATTTCTATGCCTTATATCCTACGAAATTTAACAATAAGACGAATGGTATTACCTTTCGACGCTGGCTAAGTGGATGTAATACGCAACTACATCATTATTTATGTGATTTGTTGAAAAAAGATCCATCTTCCCATCCTGAAATATTAAAAGAATTGGTAAAGTATGCGCATGATGAAACCGTAATTGCAGATATTATGGCAATTAAACAGGAAAAGAAAATGGAATGGATTGCGCATATGAAAAAGAAACAGCAAATAACCTTAAACCCTTATGCTGTTTTTGATACACAGGTCAAACGTTTGCATGAATATAAGCGTCAGCAAATGAATGCGTTATATATTATTCATAAGCTTTTGCAAATTCGTGACAACGAACTGCCGCCACGTCCGATCAACATAATTTTCGGAGCGAAAGCAGCCTGCGCCTATACAATTGCCAAGGACATCATACATGCTTTATTATGTTTGCAAGAACTTATCGCAAAGGATGAAAAGGTATCTCCATATCTGCAATTGTGTTTTATTGAAAACTATAATGTCAGTGAAGCTGAATTCATCATCCCAGCCAGTGATATTTCTGAACAGATTTCACTTGCATCGAAAGAAGCCAGTGGTACCGGTAATATGAAATTCATGTTAAATGGCGCTGTGACATTGGGCACAAATGATGGTGCGAATGTGGAAATAGCGGCCTTGGTAGGTCAAGAGAATATCTATACCTTTGGCAAAGATAGCGATACTGTAATCGCTCATTATGCAAACCAAGATTATGTGGCAAAGGATATTTATGAAGGAAGTGAACATGTAAAAACGTTGGTTGACTTCCTTATCAGTGATGAAATGCTACGTGTTGGAGATCCGGTCAGTCTAACACGGTTGCATCATGAATTAATTCATAAGGACTGGTTCATGACATTGTTAGATGTAGAAGAGTATATAGTATGTAAAGAAAAGATGTTGCAAGATTATGAAAAGCAAACGGACTGGGGCAGAAAAATGCTGATGAATATCGCTATGAGCGGTTTCTTCTCTAGTGATCGAACGATTCAAGAGTATGACAGGGATATCTGGAAATTGTCTTAGAGGAGGGGTCACATGGAACGGACTACAGGAATCTTACTACCGATTTTTTCACTGCCGTCAAATCAGGGTATCGGTGATTTTGGCAAGCATACGTATCGCTTGATTGATGCAATCGCAAAGCAGCATATTCATATTTGGCAGATATTGCCATTGAATCCTGTCGGATATGGGAATTCACCATATCAGCCGTATTCTTCCTTTGCCGGAGATGAGCTATACATCAGTATAGATACATTAGCTGATTATGGCCTTTTAAAACAAAGCTCTATTCGTAACTATAATAAATTTAGTGAACGTGTAGATTATGAAGGCGTGCGCAAATTCAAAGAGCCTTATTTAAGAAAGGCATTTAAAACGTTTCAAAAAAATTTTCATGAGTTTGAACAAGAGTATCAACTGTTTACGTCACAATCAGAATGGCTGTATCCATATGCGGTCTTTATTACCTTAAAGAAACAAAATGATGATAAGCCTTGGCAACAATGGCCTAAGGAGCAACGGGAGTGGATCATTGATCGCCACTACTCTTTACAAAGCCTTGAAAATGAAATCCGTTATGAGGAGTTTCTACAATTTATCTTTTATAAACAATGGGCAGGCATAAAAGAATATGCGAATGCCAAAGGTGTTAAGATTATGGGTGATATGCCATTCTATGTCGGTTTAGACAGTGCCGATGTGTGGCAACGTCAAGAAGAATTCTTATTGGATGCAGATGGTTATCCAACTTTTATCGCCGGAGTACCACCTGACTATTTCAGTGAGGATGGTCAACGTTGGGGAAATCCAATTTATCATTGGAAACAGATGAAAAAGCAGCATTATGATTTCTGGATGAAGCGCTTAGCATGGAGTGCTGCCAACTTTGATATCACCCGTATCGATCATTTTCGGGCATTTGATACGTATTGGAAGATTCCGGTGGAATGTCCTACGGCACAGGTTGGAGAATGGATAAGCGGACCGGCTTATGACTTCTTTGATGAAGTATATCGTCAGATGCCTGATATTCAAATCGTCGCTGAAGATTTGGGTGATTTGCGCAAGCAGGTGCATAAGCTGCGAGATCATTATCACTTATTAGGAATGAATGTTGCTGAATTTGAATTGGTTCCAAAGCAATTAAAGAAAAAACGCAGAGAGCATGTGATTTTATATACTGGCACTCATGATAATGATACGCTGGAAGGTTTTTATCAAGATTTACCGCAAAACCGTAAAATTGCACTGCGTAGATATTTTCACAACTGTGGCTATGAAAACCGTAATTTCCACGAACTGGTTATTCGCTATTGCTTAAATAGTGCAGCAGAAGTTGTCATCTTACCAGTACAGGATATTCTGGGATTGAAAAAAGAAGGCAGGATCAATACACCGGGGACAATAGGTTCACCTAATTGGGAATGGAAACTGAAGAACTTAAAAACCTTTTATGAATTGTTACCAAAGCTTGGTGATTGGATCAGGGAAACCGGCAGAGATCATTAAGTAATGATGCTAAATCATCATTTCATGAGGAACGGAAAAATTTCTTATTCAGAATCGTCATATATAAAAAGGCAAATTAGTTTGCCTTTTTATATTCCTTCCCATGCTATAATTCTAAGTTTTGTGACACAAAGCAAAAAGCTGATATAGTAATTTATTTATAGTGAAAATCAAAAACTGCACATATCGTCATGTGCAGTTTTTATATAGCGATTAATTAAAGTTGGAAAATGGATCCATCCCATTTTGTTGATCGGATTGTTGCGATTTTTCATTATTGGAAGTGGTTGTTGATGCGTCAGCTTCACCAAGTGTCACCTTGATGGTCTTCGTTTCATTATTTCTAAGTATATTCATTGTCATGGTTTCTCCGGCTTTATGACTATTTACGGCAGTTTTTACATCCGCAATATCGCTAACCTTCTTACCGTCTACCTTTAAAATCTGATCACCGACTTCTAAACCTGCTTTGTCTGCGGCTTTACCACTTTCCACTTTAGCGATGTAAACAGCAGACATGCTTTCACCATAAGGATTTGTTGCGGTTGAAAGGGTAACTCCTAAAGAAGCACGGCCTTTTACATACCCATTTTCAATCAGATTTTCAATGACATCTTTCGCTCGGTCAATCGGAATAGCAAAACCAAGACCCTCAATATTGTTGCCACTGGATTTGGCATTAACAATACCTATCAGTTCACCTCGATCATTAAACAAACCACCGCCAGAATTACCTGGATTGATAGCAGCATTCGTTTGTAATAAATGCATTTTCTGATTATCAACGGTAATTTCACGATCTAAAGCAGAAATGATACCAGAAGTTACGGTTCCACCTAATTCACCTAATGGATTTCCGATAGCAACCGCCGTATCACCAACTTCCAACTTGCTGGATTTTCCCATTACAGCAGGAGAAAGATTGCTGGCTTCGATTTTAATGACAGCTAAATCGGTGGATGCATCGGTCCCAATCAATTTAGCATTATAAGATTTTCCATCTTTTGTTGTCACAGTGACTTTATCAGCACCATCAATGACATGGTTGTTCGTGACAATATAGCCATCTTTGGTTAAGATAACACCACTACCGGCTCCAGATGATACTGCTTGAGGAAAGAAACTATTCGTGGACACCGATTCGGTTTTAATTTCAACGACGCTGTTTGCGGCAGCTTCGGTGATTTGTTTAATGCTCATCGTGTCACCATTGGCTGCTGTTGTTGTAGTTTTTGTGGTGTTGGCAGATTGATACATGATGACACCGCCATTACCATTGATATGATTGGCAGCTAAAGTACCGCCAAATCCACCGGCTAAAGCCAACAGGAAACAACCTGACATCATAACACCGCTTTTATGCTTTTTTATGAAAGGCACTTTTGGCTGCTTTCCATTGTCAGTCAGTGCTTCTTCAGTCGAAGTGGTTTCTTCTTGTTTTACATCTTCTTCTAACGTCGTTTCTTCTTTTACTGGCTCTTTTTGAGTACTTGTTTCTTCCTCAGTGTCAGTGACTGTTTCATTTACTACAGTCTCATCATACTTGTTTTCATCTTTGTTATTCATGTTTTCGACATTACTGTTTTCATTTTCGTTCATATACTGCTCCTCCTTTAAGTATGTTTTCTTTACGCCTTTTAGTATACAGATAGATTATCTCAAAAAAATTTTATAAATATGTGAAAATCAGATGAATTTTTTTCAAAGTTGGATGGAAATATGTGAAAAACGGGATAAAATCACGAAAAAAATGCCAAAAAGTAAAGGATTCCCCTTTTCTTACTTAAATACGACATTTAACTATGCTATAATAACAATGGAATGTGTATCATACATATTCGTTCGTAAACGTCGGTATACTTTCGTATTTATATATAAAAAGAAAATGTGGGAGGGAATTACACATGGCAAACACCAGTAAAAAGAAAATGACAGCAACAGCAAAGAAAAGTGCTGCAGCAAAAGCTGAAACTGTTAAAAAAGAAACAAAGAGCGAAGAAGTTAAAAGTATTGCCGTAAAACCAGAGGCTAAAAAACTTACGACTGCAAAAGAACCTAAAAAGATCACAGCTGCAAAAGAACCAGAAAAAATTACGGTAGCAAAGGAACCAGAAAAACTAACTGTGAAAGAAGAACCTAAGAAAACCGTAAAAAAGGAAACCAAAGCAGAAACAAAGAGTACAAAAGCTGAAACAAAGAGTGCGAAAGCTGAAACAAAGAGTGCAAAAACGGTGAAAAAGGAAGAAACCAAAACGGTCAAAGCGGCGAAGAAAGAAACGCCTGCTACTAAAAAGAGCGTTAAGGAAGAACCTAAAAAAGAAGAAACACCGGTTAAGAAGAGTACAAAGAAAGCGGAAACGAAAAAAGTAGAAGCGAAAGAAGAAAAAAAATCGGCTGTGAAAAAAACGGAGACAGTTAAGGAAAAGAAGCCAGCTGCTAAGAAAGCTGCCAAAAAACCAACAAAGAAGGAAAAAACTGCTGTCTATGAAGTGTTGTCTTTAGAAGAATGCATCCAGCGTATGCAAGCCATGGGTGTACAGCATGTGTATGAAGATTATGCACGTTTCTTGATGGATGAGGCTGACATTAAGAAACTAGAGAAAGATATCATTGAGGGAAATAACTTAAAGAATGCAGACTTTGCTTACGAAAAAGATGGTTATGATACCGACTTAGTGGCTGTAACTTTAGGTAAGGTGGCTGATACTATGGACATTAAAGCAATGGATTATAAAGATATTAAGAAGGATATGAATACAGCGGTTAAGACTACAATCAGTGAAGATGCTGAAGTAAATGCTGCTGAATATCTGAAGGAATTTAAGATTTGTGAAAAATTGCTAATGATTGGTCAGCGCAAGAATATAGGGGATTCAGCGATTGTCAGCGAATTGATTGGTGCAGATGTTGATGCATTTGTTGCACACTTCTTTGATTTGGCATATGCTATATTGCCAGATTGGCAGTATGACGATGTGAAATTTTATGAAGATTTCGCATATGCCGTATTATCTCAATATTATGATTTATTTACAAAATATCAGTTGCGTATTTTGATGGATGTTGCTGATTTATATATCAAGCATGGTGATTTCCAGCATGGTGATGAATGTTATGGTTATATCTTACGAGATAATCAAATCAAAGATTATATCTATTATCGCTTTGCATCTGTTTATGAAGATATTGACTTTAATAAAGCAAAAGCGTTGGCTTATGAGTCTTTACAGTACGTAGATGGACGCTACACATATTATCAGAATATCATGGATATTATTAATAAATAGTTGAGCATAAAGGACTGTTGATCAAAAACAACAGTCTTTTTTATATGCTTATCAAAACTCACATGCCCAAACAGCCGTAACGTGTTTCTCATCCCGCTTATTGAAAAAAGGTAAGTTCACTTGAACTTACCTTATATATTTAACTGGTGACGCGTACGGGATTCGAACCCGTGAGTGCATGCGTGAAAGGCATGTGAGTTAACCGTTTCTCCAACGCGCCATTTAACTGTTGCCACGTAATTATAACAAAATAGGTTTTAAGCGTCAAGAACTTTTTGTAAAAAATTAATATCCGCCAGACTATTTATCAGATGGAGCTTAATACACTTTTTACTTACTTATGGTAATCTTTAAAAATGCGCATTTATTTTAAGAGTATACTAAGGTTTTTACATCAACAATGTTTCTTTCATAAGAGTAGATGGCTTATGATTAATAGCTCTGCATTTTTATATGTTATGCGTTTTTACATATTTAATTAATTAAAATATAATATATATTGAATTATAATACTATACGATGTATAATATTATGGAAGAAAGGTGATGTATATGACATTTCAGCTTGGATCAGCATTGCTGGATGCTTGTGTCTTAGCGACCTTGCATAAAGAAGACACATATGGATATCGGCTTACCCAGGAAGTAAAAGTAGTGATGAGCGTGAGTGAATCTACACTATATCCGGTTTTGCGTCGATTGATGCGAGATGGGTATTTAGAGACATATGACCAGCAGCATATGGGCAGAAATAGACGATATTATCGTTTAACAGAAACAGGAAGAGTCAAATATGAGGAATATGTTGAGGAATGGAAACAATTTTCCAGTAAAATTACAGACATTTTAGAGGGAGGCGTTTGTGATGAGTAAACAACAATATCTAGAAGAACTTCGGGTTCGTTTAAAGGGATTATCACAAGATGAAATAGAAGATGCATTATCTTATTGTGAAGAATATTTTGATGATGCAGGTGAAGGGAATGAGCAACAGGTCATAGCCGATCTTGGTTCACCTTACAAATTTGCGGCACAGATAAGAGCTGATGCAGAAATACGACGTCATAACACGACATTTGCAAATGACCAAAATACAACCAAGAAATCTTCTCTAAAAAGCATTATTGCAATTATTCTTGGTATCTGTGCATTACCCATCGCATTGCCTTTGCTGTTGGCATTGGTTGCAGTGATATTTGCTCTATTTATAACAATAGGAGCCTTTGCTATCGCCGGTCTTGCATCCGTAGGAGCGATTGCATTTACAGGCTTTCCCTTACTTGTTAATGGATTTTATCATTTAGAAACACCAGGCAATGCATTGATTGCCATTGGCGGAGGTTTGTTATGTATCGGATTGGGAATCTTGCTGCTCTTATTATTTATCTGGTTGATTCGTACTTTGTTGCCGGCATTCATGCGACTTGTAACAAACCTTTATCACAAAGCAAAGGAGGGAAAGCATTATGAAAAAGCATAATGGGATAAAAGTAACTTTAATCATTTCCATAATTTGTGTCATCATCGGTGCTTTCTGCATTGGCATGGGAATTGTGCAAAATGGGGATATTGCCTATTTACGAGTTGATAACCAAACAGCTCCTTGGTGGCCCTTTCATGGTAGCTTTGGTATTCACCTTGAAGAGGTCGCTGAAGACATTTCAAAAACGAAAACATTCTCACAAACTTTTGATGATGTAGACAAGTTAGAATTAAACGTAGCAGCCGTGAACACAACGATACGTGTGGGTGATAACAACAGCTTGCGTTTTTCCAATATTTATGAAAATCAGGTTAGTGTTTCTAGGAGTACAAATACCATGAAAGTAGATGTGAAAAATAAACATTTTCTACATAAAGCACGTTTGGATATCACATTGAAAAAAGAGGACTTATTGAAAAAGTTAGAAATTGATGCTTCCGCAGGTCATTTAACGGTTCAAGGTCTGCGTTTAAAAGATCTGATAGTAGATGGTGACGCTACAGAAGTAGAAATGCAAAAGGTACAAGTTTCACGTAAAATGGAACTGTCAGCGCAGGCGGGCAGCATAGATATGAAAGAAATGGTGAGTGAGCACAGCGAATTTGATGTACAGGCAGGAAGTATTGATGTTTCCGGTGATTTACGCGGTAAAACGAAAATTGATTGTCAGGCCGGTAGTGTAAATCTGTACTTACAAGATAAAGAGAATCAGTATGGGTATCAGATAAAAAATGAAGTGGGCTCTGTTGAACTTGGAGAGCAAGACTATAGTGGATTATCGAATGAAATCAGTGTACGTAATGATGCGAAAAATCAACTAGATATTGACTGCCAGGCTGGCAGTGTGGAAATCGCTTTTGATCATGCGTGATATTCAGACACTATGCGAAAGCACAAAGTTGTTTTGGAAGCAAACTTCTGGAAAGCCACTTTCTTTTCCACCATATGATGAAACGGAAAGAAAACATAATGAAGCAAAACTACAGGAACAGCTTAGTCATATGACAGAGGATGTGCAGGAAATTAAAGCATTGCTTCCTGCATTCGTTGATATCTCTTGGATGTCTAAACAAGATCAGCAACAATTTGAAACTTGCACCCAAAAATTTATTGAAGATGCGAAAGCTTTTGATGAAAATCTTCACGCTGAAGAGGTATTTCAGGCACTACGCAATATGTGGATCATTTGGATGTTAGAAGTTGCTTTTCAAAAACCCATACAATATCATCAAGCCATGTTTGGTTATAGTATGCTGTATCCATATTCTGATAATGTGTTAGACGATACCCTTATGGATAAGGAAGAAAAGAAGGCTTTTAATCACTGGTTCATGCGGCGACTGCATCATCATACAGAAGCTTTTGCACATCCGTATGCCAATAAGATGCATCAATTGGTGGAAAAAATAGAACATCAGTATGCACCATCAAGTTATCAAGATGTGTATCAAAGCCTATATTTGATCCAAGAGGGACAGCAACAATCTTTGCGTCAACAGCAAACGATACCTGAGAAGGACGTACTTGAAATTTCCATTTGGAAAGGTGGTACTAGCGTCTTAGCGGATGGTTATTTAATCGACGGGCATTTAAGTGATGTGCAACAGGAGTTTTGTATGCTGTTTGGCTTTACTTTACAGGTAGCAGATGATTTACAAGATGTTGTAGAAGATGATCAGCATCACCATCATACCTTAGCTACTATATGTAATAAGGTAGAACGCAAAGCCTTATTGGAAAAACTTTGGGTTTTCCTTGAAAAGGTCGTTTTCACACACATTCAGGATGAGCAAGTTTGCCGCTTTATTATCAAAAATTGCCGCGAAATGATGTTGTTGTCAGTTTTACAAACGGCAACCTACTTTCCAACTTCCTTTGTCGAAGAGATTAAGGCAGCTATGCCATTATCCTATGAATGTATCAAAGAGCTTAAAAATAAAGTACTTATGAAGATAAAAGAAAAACAGGTTGAAAGGGGATAGAAGTGTATGCGTAAAATCATGATGATATCACTACTTTTGGTACTATTCATAAGCGGTTGTTCCCGTACTAACGAACAAAAATATCTGAAGGATTTTGATTATTTCATCAAAACCATTGAAGAAAATTATCCATTTTTAGAAATGAGTGAACGTTTGTCTAATTTGCAATGGGAGAAGGCAAAAAAAGCAGCACGTGATAAGGTGGAAAGTTGTACATCTATGAATGATTTTGAGAATATTATTGATGGTGTATTGGAAAAATTACACAATGGTCATACACAGCGCATACAAGATACACAATCGCTGATGTATACCATGAAACTATATGAACAAAGTTTTGCGAAACAACCTCGGGATTATCGTTATCAGATGATAAAAAAGTTGAAAACAAAAGCTGTTTATGAACACTATGGCTTTGATGAGAAGCAGTTCTGTGATTATGTTTTACCAAATGCAGCAACGGATGAGAATGTTACGGTAAATGCAAAAGCACTTCTATTAGATGGACAGGTTATGTATATCCGCATTCCTAAAATGTTATCTCTGGAAACGAGTAAAAAAGATGAAGAAATGCTAGCCTCCTTTTTAAAAGCAAATCAATCCGCAAAGGCATTGATCTTGGATATCCGGGGCAATGGTGGAGGGAACTCGCTATATTGGTCTGAAATGTTATTGCCAAAGATCGTGGATAAAACAATCACGGTAACTTCTTATGTCTTCCTGAAAGATGGGGAATATGCCAACATGATCGAAGGAGAACGTATTACGGATATGAAACTTCCAAACATCCGCTTCCCAAAATCAGAATTTTCTCAATTCTCACATGGCATTGTAGGTGATATGAAGGTGGTACCAGCGAAAGATAGCATTCGTTTTAAGAAACCAATCTATCTATTGATTGATGAAAATGTGTACTCTTCTAGTGAAATGCTGGCTAACTTTCTAAAACAAAGCAAAGCAGCAACGATTGTTGGAGGAGTGAGTGGTGGAGATGGTATTGGAAGTGATCCTGTATTATTTGCATTGCCTAACAGCGGCATAGTGATACGTATGGCTATATGCTTAGGTGTAGATGAAGATGGAAATATCAACGATGAGATCAAGACACAGCCGGATGTGCACGTTAAGTCAACGACCGTTAATGAAGTCAGCACGAAAGAGGATGTTTGTATTCAAACAACCTTGCAGCTTATTGCAGCACATGGTAAATAAGTCATTATGAAATAATCCAGAATTTAAAAAAGCTATCATCTAGAGTATTTGGTAGATGGACAAAGGTTTGTCATAAGAAGTTATTGTATGGCATCTATCTTGCATAATTTAATATGATAAAGTATGAAAAATGATAATGTATAAAAAAAAGTCCGCTTGGACTTTTTTTTACTAGGGTTTAAGATACGTAAAACGAGGTGTTTTCTCACCATCAACTTCAATCTCTTCAACAAACATACGCAATGGTCTTACCCATACCTTACCATCCCCATACAGCTGTCGATAAACCGCGTAAGCTTCTTCATTTTCTGAATGTTTTGCAATATATAATAAAGCATAACGTTTTCCTTTGTAGTGTTGATAAACGCCAAGAGGAATAGAAGGTGTTGTTATGGCAAGCTGTGATGCATCTTCTTCTTGATAACCATCTGCTATTGGAAGCGGAACTTTTGGCATAGCTGTTACATCCTGCGCAGATGCATTCTTTTTCGTCGTAGTTTCATTTTGTGTTTCTGTGTTGTGCAAGGTTACTGCTTTATCACTTGGTGTTGAAGAAACAGCTGCTACATCTTCCTTCTCCACCAGCAACATGGAGCTTTTAGCAGGCATTGAAATGATAAAATGATGTTCCAAGCAATTGTAGGCTTTTTCATTTAACATGTCATATAAATGTGCAGATTGTACTGGGAAATCAATATCAGCACTTTCATCACTGACATTGAAAATTGCATATACGCATTGTTCAGCCGTTTTACGAGCGAAGACGAACTGTTGATTGCGCACGATGACTTGCTGATAATCGCCATGCTTTAAGGCCGGTAAAGCGTCATAAGCTTTTCCCAGTTTGCAGATATGAGAAAATAATGCCGTATTTTCTGTCGCAAGCTCTGTCAAAGTTAAACAAGGGCGGATATCGGCATCACTGCCATCATGTTTTGTGCCTTTGATGCCATATTCACTACCATAATAAATTGATGGAATCCCCGGCATTGCATATAACATGGTATAAATATTTGCCAGATCACGTTCTTCCTTTACCGTACTAGCTAAACGATTTACATCATGATTATCCACAAAATCATATAGAACTAGATCCTTATAAATACCTCCATTACCACCAAACTGACGGTTTAAGGAATAAGCAATTTCAAAATAATTCTTTTCGTTGTGTGAAGAATACAAACCTTTATAACATTCATAGTTGGTTACTGAATCTAACATATCCGGATTTGCCCAACGGTTATAATCACCATGGATAATCTCACCCATTAACCAAAAATCAGGATTATGTTCTTCACAAAATTGTTTTAAGCGTCGAAAGAAGGCAGGGTCAATACAATCTGCAGCATCTAAGCGCAAACCATCAATGTGGAAATCATCCATCCACATCGCAATACTTTCTAATAAATACTGAACAACTTCTTCATTTTGTAAATTCAATTTAACTAAATTGTAATGTCCTTCCCATGTATCATAGGTAAATCCATCATGCATGGGGTTATCCCATTGAAAGTTTAGATTATGGAACCAATTGCAGTAAGGGGATTGTTCACGCTTTTCCATAACATCACGAAATGCCCAAAAATAACGCCCTACATGATTGAAAACGCCATCTAATACGATGCGAATGCCGGCTTTATGCAAAGCATCACAAACTTCTCGAAAATCAGCATTGCTGCCTAACCGATTGTCTACTTTGCGATAATCACTTGTATCATAACCATGTTCATAACTTTCAAATACAGGCCCTAAATATAAGGCATTGATATGCATTTTTTGTAAATGGGGAATCCATTCTTTAATTTTTAAAATACGACTTGTTTGTTGCTCTTGATGGAACTGCTCACATCCACAAAAACCTAGTGGATAGATATGATAAAACACTGCATCCTTTGTCCATGATTTCATAAAAATTTTTCACCTCATGGTATTAGTATAGCATATATTTCTATCAATTTGTCCATTGACAAAAAGAAAAACAGGGTTTTCAATACCCTGTTTAGCATAGTTAATCAATTGGAATGAAACGTTTTTCTTCGACCTTCTTAGGCGCTTCTTTTGGAATCAGCACATGCAACTCTCCGTTATCAAAGCTTGCTTTGATATCCTCCTGCGTAATGCCTTCACCGATATAGAAACTTCTTGAACAAGAGCCTGAGAAACGTTCCTGGCGAATCAGATTGCCTTTGGCATCCTTTTCTTCATTTGTTGTATTGCGGGATGCATGGATAGTTAAATAGCCTTCCTTAAGTTCCATCTGAATGTTTTCTTTCTGATATCCAGGCAATTCCATATCCAATACATAGTTGCCATCCTTCATGCGGATATCGGTTTTCATATTACTGCGATCATAAAACATGTCATCAAATGCATCACTAAATAAACCTGGTAATAATTTCATCATACGATACACCTTCCTTTTTTATACGTTACTCAATTGGGATGAAACGTGATTCTTCGACCTTTTCAGGAGCCTCCTTAGGGAATGTAATTGTTAATTCACCGTTTTGGAAGCTGGCATGGATATCACTTTCCATCAGGTTATCACCGACATAAAAGCTTCTCTTGCATGTCCCGCTATAGCGTTCCTGACGAATCAGATTACCCTTATCATCTTTATCTTCCTTTACCTGATGATGGGCAGCTTGAATGCTGAGATATCCATTTTGTAATTCCATATGAATATCTTCTTTTTGATATCCAGGAAGTTCTACTTCCAAGATATAGGTGTTATCTTTCTCACGAATATCGGTTTTCATATACTCCATATTGCGAGAAAAGAAAGGATCTTTAAACACTTCATCGAATGAGTCATTGAATAATCCTGGCAGCCGTTTCATATACATCGCCTCTTTTTTTGTTTTCATATTTATGAAACACTACCCGATAAGGTCTTACCTTATCTTCGCTTATATTATAGCACTTGTTTTAGCACTGTCAACACTAGAGTGCTAAAAAGATTTTGTGAAATTATGTCAAAGTTTGTTTGCATAGGATTTTCCTTTACGCCATCATAGGGCATCTTGAGGAAGACATAAGAAAAGAAGAATCGCTTTTCGATTCTTCTATACCGCTTTATAAATAGCGCGGATTTCTTGCTGTTTGCTTTCTTCAATATCTTTAATAGCATAAGCAGGTTTTGCAATATAATATCCTTGAAGATAATCGATATCGTGCTGTATCAGATATACCAGATCCTCATGTGTTTCAACGCCTTCTGCAATTACCTTGATATCATGGCTGTGAGCAAAGCTGACAACGCTTTTTACAAGCATTTGGCGTCCTTTATCGTGGGCGATATTTGTAATGAATTCCATATCGATCTTGACATAGTCTGCTTGTGCGTTGAATAAGCGATGATCACTGCTATAGCCACTACCAAAGTCATCTAAAGCTGTTTGGGCATGCCAGCGGCGACAGAAGTCTTGTTTGCTTAGCATATAGGAATGTTCGATTTCTTCGCTTTCCAATAATTCAATAACAATTTTGGAAAGATATTCATGATAGTGTTCTTCTAGGTATTGTTTAATTTCGTCAAGCATCGGTATACTAGGGATACTATTAATGAATAATTTCCATTGTTTATCAATCGCTACCTGTTGACTGAAATGGGATAAAGATTGTGTCCAGGTCATATACTCCACACGGTGCAATTGTTTTTGTGTTTTGGCGACTTGCATGACATCGGATGGGGTTTTTAGAATATCACTATTAGGA
Source organism: Longicatena caecimuris (assembly GCF_004341945.1). Classification (GTDB taxonomy): domain Bacteria; phylum Bacillota_I; class Bacilli_A; order Erysipelotrichales; family Erysipelotrichaceae; genus Longicatena; species Longicatena caecimuris. The sequence goes on along the minus strand of NZ_SMBP01000002.1, from coordinate 51,034 downwards.
CGCATAAGGGCTTCAAAACCTAGTACAGCACCAGTTTTGGCATCAACAATTGGCTGGAAAGCATAGCTGACACGTTGCTCTTCTAAGATATTCATCAGTTCCTGACGGCCATCAAATATTAAGTTGTTGTGAAGATAATGTTCTTCACTAAAGGTACGGATATTTCCTTTTTGTGTGTTTTTTACCTCATACATTGCAAAATCTGCATGTTTTATCAAGGTATCAAAATCCATAGCATCTTTTGGCATCCAAGAAATGCCGGCAGATACTTTTACACGGGTAATATCGTCATTGCCGAAATGCATTTTCGTTTCATTAACAACTTCATGAATATGACGGATATGTTTCAAAATGGCTTCTTCATTTTCAAAATGGTGATAGAATAAGAGGAATTCATCACCAGCCATACGAGCTGCGATACAGTTAGGTCCGCGTTCCTTTTGTAGTACATCTGCAAGTGCACAAATCAAATGGTCACCGGCATCATGACCGTAGGTATCATTAACAAGTTTTAAATTGTCAAGATCCCATAATACCATGGCGCAGGTTTTCAAATCAGCTTGTTTCAGTATTGCTTCACAATGGACACGGAAAGCTCTGCGATTCAATAGTTGGGTCAGCACATCATGATCACGTTCATACATCAGATGTTCTTTTTCTTGTATTTCCAAAGTCACATCGCTGACGACAATCACACGATTTCCTTCGACACGATTGATGAGGAAACGCAGCCAACATGTTTGTTCTGCGGAATTTGTAACATGTATCAGATAGATGTCACTGGTCCTATGTTCTGTATTTATCTGTTTTTCGCTAGAGATGATTTTTTTATTAAAAAGCTGTATTTCTTCCATGAAAGCTTTAAACGTGTATTCCATTTTTGAAGGATCACGAAATCCCAACAATGTTCCTACTTTTTCTGTACAGAAAACTTTACGTTCATTATATATCTCAATAGCTCCAATTGGGATATCGATTGTGTGTAGGACATAGGATAAGCGAGTTTCTGCACCATGCAAATGATAACTTAGATCTTCAATGGAAGCACTTAATTCATCAATTTCCTTGATATGGGTTTTCGGCAGTTCAATCTTATTGGTTGTTACCGGTGTTTGCCGAAGTCTTGTGGCTAAAGCGCGAATCGGTTTCGTAAACAGCATACTGCCATATAAAGCTACCAGTGTCGCAATGATTAAAGCGGTGATACAGGCATATAGCAAAAGCTGATGAATTTGTTTTGTTGAATAAAAGATTTCATCTTCAGAACCAACACCGATTAAATACCAAAGGGTATCTTGAAATGGGCTAAAGGATGAATAAAGCTTTAGCTGATGAGCACAAGCAAGGGTATCATCACTGAGTGCCGGAGCACTGATGCGTTTCCCATAAGGGGCATCCGTTAATACGATGGATGTATCGTATTTCAAATAAGCACTGTAGGCTGGTCCATTCGATAGGATGATATGATAGGCATCATCGCTTTCTCGATTGGCCAAAAGGAAGGCTTTTTTACTATGATCATTTAATTCTTCATAGGGCAGATAGTTCTTTAGATACTCAACGGAAAGGTCGATACCCAGTACACCATAAACCTGATGATCCTGGTTGAATAAAGGAATGTTGTAACTAAGTAAGGGAGTAGGGGAGTCAGCCATATGTGAACTAGTGCTCCAATAGCCACAGTTCAACATGTTCAGCTGAGGGTTTTCTTCCGCAGCTTTTTTTGGCTTAAAGTAAAAATCGAATGTATCCTCGTCTTCCTTCATCGTAAGGGAGGGTTTCCAATTCTGATCTAAGATAAAGTCATTTTGTTTTAATAAGGCAGCATCACCATACTTGGCCGTAATATCTGTTTTATCATTGAAAGATTCTTCGGGGGAAGCATCTTGCAGATAAAAGGCTGGATATTCTTTACTGTGAAAAACCTCTTTGTCTAAAATAAGGTAAATGCCGTTGATTTTTTTGGTTTTGGTTAAACTATGCAGCCGATTTAAAATATCTTCATTTAAGTAAGGCGATGTTAATGTTTTTCTATGCTCATAAAGTGGATGTGTAGCAGAGATGATCATGGCTACATCATCTGTATCTAAACAGCGTTCATTTAAGTTTTTTTGAATGGCGTCACTGCGATACATGACACGCTGATCAAACAGGTTAAAACTGCTGGCCTTTAAATCTTGCAAGGCACTGCTGTTAAGAAGGGAGATAAAGAAAATCGAAGATATGAGCAAGACCAAAATAATCAGAGTTAATAACAGGCGTTGAAATAATGAATGCACATGCCGTTGCTTCATTGTGCCTTATCCCCTTGTAATAGAGCTTCCATATCTTTACGGCATTGCTGTACCCATTTGGCAAAGTTTTCATCTGATAGATAATAAGCCATGGCTTCTTCTTGGCTCTTACCTGCTTGTATTTCTTTCTGAATAGCTTTTTGATCTTCAATGGCTTTCATATTAGCAGCTTTTTCCAAATAGCTGCGTGCTTCATAAGAACCATCAAAGGAATTTGCTGCATACAGTTTTTGATCATTGACCTCATCCATCGTTGTCTTAACAATATCCTTTAATAAGTTGTTAGGGTTCATATTATGTTTCTTCAAGGTCGTTTCCCATGTTTGATAGGTGTTTGCCTCTTTTTTAACAGGCAGATAACTGGATGCTGCAGAAAATGTAATATTACGCTTTGTTTCCGTAAACCATTGTAAGAAGACGATGCAGGCATATTCGCTTGTTTCATCTGCTTTTGTTATGGCTATGCCACCACCTTGCGATATGACCGCATTTTGGGCATTTTCAAAATGTGGTGTTGGCAATACCAGATAACTCACTTTTTGTTTATCCCCATGTTCATCAATGACTTCGTTGGGATAAAAGGTTCCTCCAGCCGTTGAAGAAACGGTAGCAATCACATCTTTTGTTTTAATATCATCACTGGCAAAACGTCCGTTTTTTACATAGTATCCTTTTATAAAAGGAATGTAATAATTATCCCAGAGACGACGCAATGTTTTATCACTGATGGCAAAAGCTACTTTCCCATCCTTTTCTTGAAAGATATCATCTTGTAGCTGATGTGCACCACAAATGAGATAATTTGCCAAAGCATCACGGGCAAAAAAGGCTTTGCCATTGCTATACTCATAATACAATTCCGCTGTTTTAGCTAAGCCTTCCCATGTGGAAAGATCCGCCTTACTCACATGAGTGGCGCTAGCAAAACGATCCCATTCTTCTTTATTAATAATCATGACCTCACTGGCCTTAGCGATTGGAAACAGCATGGTTTCATCGCTGCCAACATAGCGACCATCTTTTAAAAATCCATCTACATATGTGTGAATTTCTTTTTCGCTAAGGTAAGATTCCATAGATACCAATTTATGTTCATTCATAGCCATCTGTGCGGTATCCTGATAGGCGGCAAACATGTTAGGCAGTTTTTCCGTCTCTTCCTTATTTTTTAATAACTTATTCACATCATTTGCGATATTGCTGATGCTTCCTTTTCCGATAGCATCGACAATAATGCCTTTTTCTTTTCCGACGGTTGTATTAAATTCTTCAACAAGATCATCGAAAGCTTCTTTTTGTGAACCGCTGTAATAGTGCCATAAACGTAAAGTGACAGGCTGATCAGCAGATAAACCGTGATTGCTGTTAGAGCTACAGCTACTCATTAGGAATAAGGTACTCAATAGGATTGCCCCTAATTTTTTTATGTTTTTCATAATGTCCTACCTCCTAGGTGAACAAGCGTTTATTATCCTTATTATACACCATATTGTTTTTTCTCGCGTATTTAATCATAGATTTATGACAATTTTGTGAATAACATGTATCTTATGTGGAATAGAAAAGAAAGAGGCTGATGAAGAGGGTAAGGGAAAATATCGAGAAATGCTAAAAACGAAAGCAATCGAACATTAAAACGTAAATAAAACAACAAAAAGTGCTTTACAAATGATTGGAAATGTTCTATTATACAAGTAAGGAGGAAGGAGAATGTACGATTCTCTAGAAATAACATATGAAACCAAACAAAAAAGCAAATGAAATGACAGTAAAAGAATTAGCAGCCTATATTGATTATTCGGTTTTGAAACCAGAGTTTACGGAAGAAGAAATCATCGCTCTAACAAAAGATGGTGTGGAACTTGGCTGTGCAACCATCTGCATCAACCCGGGATATATGGATTTATGTGAACCTATCGTAAAGGGCAGCGATACGATGCTTTGTCCTGTATGTGATTTTCCTTTTGGCACAAGTTCTACTGAATCTAAATTAAAACAAATTGAAATTGTTGCTCGATATGACACCGTAAAGGAAATTGATGTTGTCGCTAATTTCGGGCATATTCGCAGTGGAAAATATGATGCTGTTACAGCGGATTTAAAAGCATGTGCCGAATTAGCACATTCCTATGGAAGAGCATTAAAAGTTATTTTTGAAACCGATGCTTTAAATGAAGAACAGGTTAGAAAGACTTGTAAATGCTGCATAGAAGCAGGTGTTGATTTTGTAAAAACGAGTACCGGTTTTTTAACTGGATATGAGGCACATGGGGCAACTTGTGAAATCATTAAAGTCATGATGGAAGAAGTTAATGGAAAATGTAAGGTGAAGGGAAGTGGCTGTATTCGTACAAGAGAACACTTCTTACAACTCATTGATATGGGCATTGATCGTATGGGCGTGGGCTATCGTTCTGTACCGGTAGTTTTAGGATTGGATAAAAAATAAGAAAATGATAGACAGAGAGTGTTGTGCTTTCTGTCTTTCGTATATGGATGTTATAATTATTAAAGAAGGTGAGAGCAATGAAGGAAGATTGGCTGATAGAGCCACTACAGGAACAACGTTTTGATCGAGCACGTATAAAGCGTTTGCGCAATAAGATGGAAAAACGTAAGGCTTCCATTTGCAGTGAGCGGGCAAAACTGTATACACAAGTATTTCAGAACAATGAAGGAGAACCTTATATTTTGCGCAAAGCGCAGGCATTTGCTTATACCCTTACACATATGAGTATTTATGCAGAAGAGGATTCTTTGATCTTTGGAAATATGGCATCGTGCAATTTTGCCGCTCCGATTTATCCTGAATATTCCATACAGTGGGTGTTAGATGAATTAGACAGCTTTGCTCAGCGCGATGGTGATGTATTTACCATCAGTGAACAGGTAAAGCAGGACATCAAAGACATCGCGCCTTTTTGGTTGTCCCATACCCATGAAGATGAAGTAAACCGTCATATAAGTGATGATATCCGTTTGGCAGAGAAACAGGGAGTATTGCATCGTGGTGGTATCTCCATGAGTGGGGATGGACATATCGTACCTGATCATGCCATGGTTTTACGTTATGGTTTTCGCTATTTCATTCAACAGGCACAAACAGCATTGCAAAAAGATGACATCAGTGCTTCTTCAAAAGCTTACTATGAGGCAGTCATTCTAGTTTTAGAGGCAGCTTTGCAATACTGTAAGCGATTTGCGATCTATTTTAAGGAAAAGGCCAAAACATGTAAAGATATTGCGAAACAGATGGAATATCGAGAATTAAGTGATATGGCCGCAACCATGTTAGAACAGGGAGCACGTAGTTTTCATGAAGGTTGTGAAATCGTCTATCTGATTCATATCTGGCAAATGATCGAGAGCAATGGACATTCTTTCTGTTATGGACGTTTTGATCAATATATGCTGGACTTATATGAGCAGGATATAAAGAAAGGAATCTTAACAAAGGAAAATGCATTAGAAATCATCACGCATATGTTCCTTATGAATTCCTCTTGTAATAAGGTACGTCCATATGGCCATACACGGTTTTCACAAGGATATCCACTCTATTCCAATCTGGTTGTGGGTGGTCTTATGCCGAATGGAAAAGATGGCACAAACACATTATCCTATTTATGTATTGAGGCGATGCATTTATGCTCTCTGGCAGAACCTAATTTTTCGGCACGTTACCATAAGGATTCTCCACGTTCTTTTGTTGAGGCATGCGCTAAGCTTATTCGCACCGGCTGTGGCATGCCGAGTATGTTTCATGATGAAACAGCAGTGGCCGGTCTGCTTTCTTTGGGCATTCCTAAAGAAGATGCCTTGGATTATTGTCCGATTGGTTGCGTGGAAACCGGTGTACCTGGTAAATATGGCCATCGAGCTACGGGCATGACCTATGTTAACTGGGGAAAAGTGTTAGAAATCATGTTGCACAATGGCTATGATCCAGCAAGTGGTATCCGTATGTTGCCATATACAGCAAGTGAGGAAGCCTTTGTCGATTTCCAAAATTATGAAGAGCTGTGGCAGGCTTGGAAGACCTATTTAAAGTTTTATTCCGACATCAGTGTACAATGTGATGCTATCTGTGATGCTTCATTAGCTGTTTATGATGCCGATCCTTTTGCTAGCTGTCTGATTCAAGATTCCTTAAAATTAGGGAAGACTTTAAAAGAAGGCGGATGCCGCTATGATGTGATATCACAATCTAATATTGGACCCAGTGTCGTTGGAAATTCACTTTATGCAATAAAAAAGTTGGTCTTTGAAGATAAACGATTTACCATGAAAGAATTACTTGCCGCCATGCATGATAATTGGCAAACAGAAGCAAGTCGTAAGATTCATAAGCTTGTTAAAAAGGCTGCTAAATTTGGCAATGATCAGGATGAGGTTGATAAGATCGTAGCGGATGTTTTCTATTCTTATCTTGCTTTATTGTCTGATTATGAAACGCTGCGTAAAGGAAAAGGGCCAAAGGTAAGCTGTTATACGATGTCTACTAGTAATATCACCTCTTATGTACCAAATGGGTTTGTGGTAGGGGCAACTCCGGATGGGCGTTATGCCGGGACTCCTTTAAATGAAGGGTGTTCACCAACACAGGGAAGTGATACCCAAGGACCTACTGCGGTTATTAATTCGGTAGCAAAATTGCCAAATCATATGGTGGCTGCCGGGCAATTGTTAAATATGCGTTTTGCACCTGCGGCATTGCAGGGAGATGAAAATTTAAAAAAGTTTGTTGACTTTCTGTATGTATCTGCACGCAAAGGCATTTATCATAATCAGTTTAATGTCGTTGACAGCCAAACCTTGCGTGATGCGCAGAAACATCCGCAAAAGCATAGCGATTTAATCGTACGTGTAGCCGGATATTGTGCACAATTCATCTCTTTGATGCCACAAGCACAAGAAGCCATTATTGCTCGCACGGAAAATCAAATAACTTGTTAGCAATCTAGGAAAGTCTTGCTAAAATCAGATGGATGAACGCGTAAGACTTTCCTTTTATTTTTATCCATTGTGTGTTATTTCTTCGCGTTGGATACGCAAAAGAACAAATTTATAGTATAATGAAACAAGATATTGAGGTGAAGTACATGCTGGCACATGAAAGAAATGATTACATCCTGACTAAGCTCAATGCCAAAGGGTGTGTGAATGTTCGGCATCTGTCACAGGAATTAGCTGTGAGTGAGGTGACGATACGTCGAGATTTAGAAGAAATGGAAAAGCAAGGCTTATTGATACGAATACATGGCGGAGCCAAAAAAAATCAGAAAACGGATATCCTGTCAAAGAATGATGAAAGCCGTATGCTCGATCGCCTACAGCTGCATTTTGAACAAAAAAACCGCGTTTGTAAGCAAGCAGCAGAATTCATCAAGGATGGGGATTGTGTTTTTTTGGATGGAGGTACCAGTATTTTTCCAATGCTTTCATATTTGCAAACGAAAAAGATTAAAATCGTTACTCATAGTACCTTGATTCAAGAGCATTTTGACAGTGATGTGGCTGAATTATTCGCAGTAGGCGGTAAACTGATACCGGAATATAAGATGGCAGTGGGCCCCATAGCGTTAGAAACTTTGCAACGCTTTAACTTTGATTTTGCGTTTATTGGCTGTGCCGGTATTGACTTATTGCGTCATAAGGTTTATACAGCAGAAATGGATACACTGGCAGTAAAAAAGCAAGCCATGCAGCTTGCTCAACAATCTTATTTGCTTATTGATTCCAGTAAAACTAAAATCAAAGGTTTTTGCAGTTTTACTGACTTTAGTCGTTTTGACGGTATCCTATGCGATGAAGGTGTGTTACAGGAAGATGAAGAGCTACCGGAAAACTTTATGATTGCAAAAACTGAATAAAATAAGTCAATGTATTACCATTTATATCTAATATTGGAACAAGTATAAGGAAGTTTATATCATTGAGTACATGGATTATTCATGATTTTAATACTTTCTTTTCAAATAGAAAAATTAAATTCATATCACTGTCTCTGTTCATTTATATTTAATATTTATTTACCATGCTGAAAATTCATTTGTATGATTTTAGGGGGATTGAGAAATCTAAAAGGGTATTTTGTCATCAAAGGTATGAGCAGAAAATAAGAAGTTTTCACTTCTGCTTTCAATAAACTGAGAAACGATATACTCATGTGTAAAAATGATGACGTTAATACTTAATTTTATAAATTGACGGGTGAGCACAGCTCATAAGATAATCATCATATTCTATCAGCTATCTAGTAGTCTACTAGTTTAACGCTCTCATTGTCCGAAATTTTAAAGCTACATGAAGTCATAAAATCTTCATCATTGTGAACAGTATCACCGCCATAATCATGGCTGCCCCATTTATCTTATTACTGAGGGGAATTGATAAGAACTATAACAACGATTAAAACAATTTTTTCAATTTAAGATCTTTTAAATATAAGAAAACTTTTTTCTATTCATAACTAGATAAAAAAGAGCTATGATGAATCCTAATATCTCTGCTATTGGAACAGCTATCCAAACACCAATCTCGCCAAATATCTTTGGGAGAATAAGAATAGCACCTATGATGAAAATAAATGTTCTGGAAAATGATATAATCGCCGATGTTTTACCATCAGAAAAAGCTGTAAACATAGAAGATGAGAAAATACCTAATCCCATAATAGTAAATGCTAGAGAGTAAATATTGAACCCATGCAATGTTATGTTATAAACATCACTATTTGCAACAGTGAAAATAGTTAATGCTCTTGTCAAGAATATATGCATTAATATGTTTGCTACTATTGAACTAATGATTAGAAACAAGATACTGTTTTTAAAGATACATTTCAATTGCATTTTATCATCATTTCCAAACTTATAACTCAGAATTGGTGCGATACCATTAGCGTAGCCAAAATAGAGCGCTGTAAAAATATATTGAAAATATAAAATAATCGTTATAGAGGCAACACCATTTTCTCCGTAAAACTGTAATAGAGTATAGTTAAATAAAAATGTAGTAGCTGCATTTGCTAAGTTTGTTATCATTTCTGATGAGCCGTTTGTACAAGACTGCAATAGTACTCTGCTATCAAATTTAGGTCGGACAAAATACAGCGCATTATGCTTAGCAGTCAAGAAAAAATGTATACCGACAATAGTAGGAATGCAGTAGCCGATTCCTGTTGCAGCTGCCGCACCTGCAATTCCCATATTTAATGGTGCCATAAAAACGTAATCCAGTACTATGTTTGTTATCCCTGCTAATATTGTAACAACCAATCCTAATGATGGTTTTCCAGCAGTTACAAAGAAGGTCTGAAAAGCAGTTTGTAGAAAAAATGCTGGTGCAAATGTAAATATAATTTCTGCATAAGTAATTGATAATGGAGCTTGTGTTGAACTGGCACCTAAAAATGAAACGATATTTGAAGTAAATAAATTTCCCAATATAGCAATAGAAATCCCTATTAATAACTCGACGACGATAAGAAAACTCAAATTATTTTGTGCTTCTTTCTGTTTTCCCTCGCCCATCTTTCTTGCAACAATAGCACTACCTCCAGTTGCAATCATAATGGCAATGGCCATTTCGCAACAGATAGCAGGATAAAGCATATTAACTGCTGATAATGCAGTAGTTCCAATCAAACGAGAAACAAACATGCCATCTATGATAATGTACATGGATAGACTTATCATCATAATTACGTTTGGTATGGCAAATGATAGTAATGAAGCAAAGTTAAAATTTTTAGCCAATGTTTTATCCATTTTCTATTTCCTCCTTTAGTAATTCATAGTATTTTGTATTGCTCTCAATAAGTTGTTTTCTTTTTTCTTCTCCTAACTTATGCATGGCGTTTTCTTCCATTTGGTATAATCTATTCAAAATAGAAGAAGCGAATATCTCACCGTTTTCAGTAAATGCAATGAGTCTTTCTCTTTTATTTTTAGTACTGGCTGTAATAGTGATATATCCTTTTTTTTCAAAGTCCAATAAAATACCATGTACAGTCTGTTTTGGTAAAGCCCACCATTCACAGATTTGTTTTTGTGTGCATTTTTTATAATCATTTAGAGTATATAAGATGACTAGAGCATTATAATTTAATTGATGTTTTTTAGCCCATATCCTATATAAATCTAATGTTCCACTTAGAGCAATATTGACTAATTTGATTTGTTCTCGAATTTGCATAATAGCCTCCTTTTTATAGTACGGATTCGTACCTTTATACATTAGTACGAATCCGTACTAATGTCAACGGTCATTTAAAATTTGCTTCACGATCTCTTGATTTACTATTAACTTTTTCAAGTTAGACACAAAAAAGCATTGTTACAATAAAATAACTCATAACAATGTTACAATATTTTAAATATATGATTTAAAAATTTATATACTGCTATGCACCATCAAATGCTGATACGTTCATTTTTGAATATCAAGCTATTCAGAAACAGTCATATCTAAACCTATCGCAAGTTTATTATTTATGATTTTTCTTCACATAATTCTTTATAATAGTTTCTGAATATATAAGATGAAATATCCTTTACCTCGTGTATGGTTAATTTTAGTATATATCATTTATAAATGCGATAGTATCCGTACCCAATTGGCAAAGAACGCAAAAAGTTGTAACTAATGGGGTATCTTTAAAAGCATGAAATTAGCAATAAAAGCTTTTTATTTCTCCACCGGATATAAAGCTTTATTTACATAAGAAGCAGAATAGCTTCAATAAATATTCGAAAAGCTATATCCATTATGGCACGGTCATCAGAATAATTTGATACTGCTTTTCAAATGCGTCAACAGGCATTGTACTGTAAGAGGCAATATCCTGTTAAATTGATTCTGCTTTAATGCCCAAAAAGGCTTCACTGTTAGCAAAATAAGTGTATATTAATTGCTGCGAATCACTTCAAAAATACATATGCATACTATTTAATGCCATATCTAATCTAATTCTGCTATGTCAGTTGTCATAGCCGCATCCTCGTTTTCTCATTCATGGTATAGATGTTGCGAAGTCATCATCATGTAAATATTATATCTTTTCTATGAACAAAACAAAAAGTAAAAAATTCATAGGATGATGAACCTTTGATAAAATCATGGTTAATATGACAGGATGTTGTCCTATATGACATTGTATAATATATAGGTAAGATGTCTATCGATGGAATGTGAAAACTTATAAAGCATAAGTTAAGACATAAAATAATAACCAATTTTTTATGTGTATGGATGACTTACAGTGATATCATAAATAAAAAAATAGGGTATCCTATCAAAAAGGTAGTGTGATAAAAGATAAAAACCAACAAGCATATTGTACTTTATATTGTGTTGCTTTGTGATTATGATACAATAAAATAACCTATTCGCTTTTCATATGTGGATGGTTAAACAAACAGGGAACGATGATTGACGTTAGCAAAGGACAATTTCTGGTAATAAAGAAGCTGAAATGGCGATTTTTACTGTTAAAATATATATATCACATTGTGCAACGTCTGCATACGCAGATATTTATGGTAAGGCGAATCGTCGTTTAAGAAAATAAAGGAGGAATGTTTATTATGACTGTTTCAACAATAAAAAAAGTATTTCCATATCCCATACAACAAGTATGGAATTTGATGACGTCATTGGACACGTATGCTTGGCGCAGTGATATAAGTGAAATAAAAGTTTTGGATGATCAAAAGTTTCAAGAAAGATCTTTGGATGGTATCACAACCACCTTTACCATTACTAAGAAAGAACCTTATCGGGTATATGCGTTTTCTATTGAGAATAAGAATATGAGTGGCTCTTGGGAAGGTTGTCTTTATGATACAGATGCTGGGACACAAGTGATATTTACAGAAGAAGTAAGGGTGAAAAAATTTTATATGAAACCATTTATAAAAGGCTTTCTACAAAAACAACAGGAAACTTATATGCAGGATCTAGCAAATGCCCTAGATAAACAAGGATAAGATAGGCGTATGGAAAAACCTGAGCTCAGCAAATTTATGAATGCCGAAACCTTTTCTTCCTACTATTATTTAAAAGAGGAGTTAGTGGCTTTTTGTAAGGAACTTGGACTTCCTACATCAGGCAATAAACAAGAATTGACGAAACGGATTGCTTATTTCTTAGAGACTGGTTGTTGTTTACAGCCAAGCAAACGGGTAATAAAAAAAGCCATCCACGATGATCTTTATTTGACGACGCTTATTGAACCTAATATTATTTGCAGTGAGAAACATCGGACTTTTTTTAAACAACATATAGGATCGTCATTTACCTTTTGTGTTACCTTTCAGAAATGGTTGAAACATCATGCGGGAAAGACTTATGCCGATGCTATCGCAGCATATCACCAGCTTTTACAAGATAAGTCAACGCAGGATTTAAAGATTGGCGAGCAATTTGCGTATAATGCGTATATACGTGCTTATTTTGCTGATCATAAAAATGGCCGTTTACAGGATGCCATAGCTTGCTGGAACTATAAAAAGCAATTAAAAGGGAAGCCTGTCTATGAAAGAGAGGATGAAATTGCAGTGGGCATTCATAACAGCCATTAAATAATCAGATAACGTGATAGAAGGATAAAATGAACATGATACGATCCAAGAAAAAACTAGTTTCTAAAAAAGTATTTGCCAAGCAAATAAAAATATGCTATCATATTTAAGCAATGCGGGCGTGGTGAAATTGGCAGACACGCTAGACTTAGGATCTAGTGCTTCGCGCGTGCAGGTTCAAGTCCTGTCGCCCGCACCAATGGAACAGACTACTTCAGACGTAAGGTTTGAAGTTTTTTTATGTCTGTATGTGTCATGATTCATCTTGTCACTATTCTGATAAAGAATTGTGCATTACATACTTATCACTGGGACAACATAAGTTCCTTTCTATATGCCTCTGCTTCATGTAATACAAGCGATTGAATATATGGATGATAATCTGGATGAAGCAAAAACATAAAAGCACCGTTGCGACATTTCTGATGATACGCATGCTTCATAAAAAAAGAGTATCCCATAGAACATTTCGGATTACATGCATGTGGATCAAGCAAACGTTTACAAACAGGTGCATGTGAAATGGCTTCCTGCATTTCCAAGGGCAAGGTGTCTAAAACTGCTTCATATTCATTTACATGAGCGCCATAAATTCTTATCAACATCCCTTTTTTTCTGAAGATATAATTTGCAATTGTCTTATTATGCAATACATAAGCAGCGACATAGCCACTTCTGGCTTCTTTAATATGTATCCTATACCCCTGATGAAGAAGCTCTTGATGCAAATTTACTATAAATGCATGGTTTTCTTGCGATACAGCTGTCATAAATTCTGAGAAATCAATGTTTTTTTTCATAAGATTTACACTCCTTTCTTTTCTTGTACGGCGATCCATACCTCAACGTTGCCATCGGCATGATAATATTCTATATCTGGAGCTCCTGCTTTCATTCTTCCTGTGATATAGCCTTTATTTAAAGGTTTATATTTTGACTTTGGCAGCCATTTTGTAATTGCCTGTGCTTCTGTTTTTCCTATTGTCTTTTTCGTACAGGGAAAGATTGCCCATGTCCTTGCAGGAATGGTATATGCAAAAAGATTCCCCTGTACAGCATGATCACTTGCAACAGCAATCATATAGGTAAATTTACGAGTATCATAAGGGTCACTTTGATAAATATGAATACCGAAAAGACCTTGTGTACTATCCTTTGCCATCGCAAGTAAATTCTTATCCAGATGATCTTTTTGAATGGCAGACCAGAATGCAGGAATGGCTTTTCTTGCTTCGCCCTTTTGATTTGTTGTTTCCAGGAAATAGCCTACGACACGTATGCTTTGTTTTTCTTCTATGTGAAATGCGGTTTTCATGTTTTTCTCCTTCTAGTGTTTATGAATAATGGGAATCCAGATCTGACTACTATAATTACTGTCATAGGCATTAGCGTTGCTGTACCATTCTAGTTCTGGACAGGCTGCGTGTTGAAATGGATATTTCATGATCCATTCTTCGTGTAAATATTTCCAACCATTTTGCATGGCTTGTGGTACAGGACCTTGACAATCAAAAATAGCCCAGGTGGTTGCGGGTATGGATATTTCGTAATAGCCTTTGGGCAGAGCGTCATCTGAAATAACCATGAGAGAATAGTTTTGCCTATCGGAGTTAAAATTCTCATAAGGATATAAACCAAATACGCCTTGTGGTGTACCTTGATCCATCGTTATCAATTGAGAAAACGTTCCATCTCGTTGACATTCGCTCCAGAAAGCAGGAATTTTTGTATATTGTTCCCCTTTTCTATAGTGCATCTTCTTACCGAGCAGACGAAACCCCGGTTTTTGTTTTATTGACCAAGTATAGCGTTGCTTCAAAGCTATCTGCATCTTAGGGATAACACGTAATTGGGCATCAATATTTCTTGCTTGTGTCGGCGTGATTCCATGAAATTGCTGAAAAGCTTTTGTAAAAGAAGTAGGAGAATCGTATCCATAGCGATAACTTATATCGATGACTCTTAAGTTTGTACTTTTCAAATCATAGCCAGCTAAGGTTAATTTTCTTGATCGAACATATTCGGCAAAACTAATACCGTACATATAGGAAAATACTTTTTGAAAAAAACCTATGGAACATCCAGCTAATTGGGCAATTTCCTCTTGCTTGATAGGTTCTTGGTCGCGTTGTAAATGGTTTTCAACATAATCTATAATATCTTGTAATTTTGTATTCCAATCCATGGGTAGACTCCTTTCCTATTCATTATAACGGAAATAAGATTACATCTCCTCTTATTATATGTCCTATCTGGATAGCTTTTTTTGCTTGTCTTATTTTATCATAGGAAGTAGATAATCATAAACTTTCCTATCAATATAAGGTGAGGAAATAATTGGAATATCTAGGTGAAAATCGCAGATATGGACCTTGTAATCAATATACAGGATGCATCTTTACAGGATACTGATTTTCTTACCTAGCACCGTTTTGTTTTTTGTAAATTCTTTGTAAATCGAACAATTTAGGATAGGAACTTTCTCTAAAACAGTTTATAATAAAAGAAGAGTTCGGTAGGAGGAAACGTTATGAAATACCTGCTGATAAGTGATACGCATGGACAATTAGAAAAGACTCGTAATCTGATATTGCAATATCCTCTTATGGATGGCTATTTTCATATGGGAGATGTGGGCTTTGCCTTGTCGTATCTAGAGCAGTTTCATATTGTCAGAGGCAATCATGACCGTCATACCAGTCTGCCCATGGAATTGCGTTTTACATTAGGAGAACGGAAAGTGCTATGTATGCATGGAAATCGTTTTGATGAAGAAACCGTACAAGAGGTTTTACATATGCAACATCTCAGCGGTGAAGAAATGATGGAAGAATGCATGCGGCGCCTATATGAAAAATTGTCTGATTATACAAAACGGCAGGGCTGTGATACGCTGTTTTTCGGTCATACGCATGAGCAGTGTTGTGTGGAATATGAAGGTGTTACCCTGATCAATCCAGGCTCGCTTAGTTTTGGGATGAATGGTGCCGGATATGCTATCGTTGAAATTGAGGGGAAACATATCCATGCGGAAATGAAAACATTACCCAACCTATAAAAGATAAGAGAGGAAAGAAAGTATGTTCACAAAAATTTTAACAAAATTAGGCTTTACGAAAGAGGAAACCAGCTGGATATTATACGATGTCGGTAATTCAGCACAAGTATTAACGACCTGTACGGTGATTTTCCCTTTGTTGATAGCGAAGATTACACCGGGTGATAGCAGTGTCTATGTTGGATGGGCAAATGCTATTTATGCGATTATTTTGGCATTGATATCGCCGGTCTTAGGTACAATGGCAGATTATAAAGATAAAAAGATGCGAATGTTTAAATTCTTCTTATATATGGGAATCTTTGGCGGTTTTGCCTTAGCCTTGCCGTTCATTGATTACAAGATGGCTTTGCTTGTTTTTGTTATCGCCATGTTGGGGTATAATGGTTCCATTATCTTCTATGATGCTTTCATCGTGGATGTTTGTGATGATGAACGTGTGGATAAAGTCAGTGCAGCCGGCTATGCCTGGGGGTATATCGGCTCGGTGTTACCGTTTTTGATTTTTGTCATTCCTTTTGCGGCAGTTACGTTGTTTGGTGATAAAGTAACGGGTGACTTGGTGATTGGTTCCTTTACTTTAACCTATCGCATGGCATGTGGAATAACGATGGGATTGGCAGTTTTATGGTGGTGGATTTATTCACGTCCGATGTTAAAAAATGTTAAACAAAAGAACTATCATGAACCGGTTCCTCATGTAATAAAAGAATCGTTCGCTCATTTGTGGCATACCTTTCGGGATGTTAAGAAAAATAAAAATATCTTTCTTTTCTGTATCTCTTATTTCTTCTATATCGACTGTGTGAATACGGTCATTAAAATGGCAGTATCTTTAGCAACCGAAATGGGAATTACGGATACGATGAGTTTAGTAGTTGTTATCTTTATCAATATCATCGCTTGTCCTTTCTCCATCTTATTTGGTAAATTGGTAGGAAATTTTGGCTCCAAGAAAATGATCTATGCCGGCATCATTGGATATATCGGGGTGGTTGGCTGTGGTGCCATGATACAAAGCAATCCATCCTTTATCTGGTTAGTGGCTTTATTGGTGGGTATGTTTCAGGGAGGTATTCAGTCCGTATCACGTTCCTATTTTGCGAAACTGATTCCTGATAAGGCAGATAGCAATGAGTTCTTTGGTTTCTTCTCTGTGTTCTCGAAATTCTCGGCTATTTTAGGACCTATCGCGGTATCCATCATCATTATGATAACAGGAGAAACGCGTTATGGAATTCTGGGATTGATTCCTATGATGGTGTTAGGAATGATTTTCTTGATGTTTGTGAAGGATCCTGAAAGTGAACAAAAGTTTAGGAAAAAGAAAAAAGTTTAAAATAGAGAAATTTCATCTTCAGCTAAATACGGTTACATAAATAATAAGTCTTTTGCTGATAGACACAAAAGAAGCAATTCCTTTAACAAAACAGGAATTGCTTTTTTCAATGTACTTGATGCTTCATTTTTAATAAGAAGCTGTATTCTTTTGATTGTAGCGTTATCCTTACTGATGTTGACGAATCAGATTTAAGGTACCACCGGCTTTGATGGTTTCAATATCTAATGCCGTAAGATGATGTGCTACCTCAAAATAGTATCCTTTGGTAATGTTTTGTACCTGTAAAGGCACATCTACTTGAAGATCTGATAGATGTTCAATCTTTAATTCATCCATTTCATCAATGGTATCATAATCTTTTTCATTCACAAAGGTTAATGGAAGAATGCCAAAGTTAATCAGATTGGCACGATGGATACGGGCAAAACTTTTGGCAATGACGGCTTTGATACCTAGATACATAGGTGCTAATGCGGCATGTTCACGAGAAGAACCTTGTCCATAATTCGCGCCTGCTACAATATAGCCACCACCATGTTGTAAACAATCATCATGGAAGCTTGCTTTGACATTCATAAAGATAAATTCACTGATCTTTTCAATATTGGAACGATATGGCAATACCTTTGCGCCGGCTGGGGCAATATGATCTGTTGTGATATTATCTTCTACCTTGATCATGACCTTCTTATCAATAACATCATCTAACGGTGTGTTGATAGGCAATGGTTTGATATTTGGACCGCGGATAACTTCTGTTTCTGCTGCAGTCTGTGCATCTGGTACAATGACCATGGAATCATCAATGGCAAAGGTTTCAGGATCGTTTGGTATCGTGTAATCAATCGTTCTTGGATCTACGATATAACCGGCTAAAGCACTTGCAGCTGCGGTTTCAGGGGAAACTAAGCATACTTTAGCACTAAGTGTTCCACTTCTTCCATAGAAGTTACGGTTAAAGGTACGTAGTGATAAAGCATTGGTAATAGGAGATTGTCCCATGCCGATACAAGGACCACAAGTACTTTCTAAAATTCTGGCACCGGCAGAGATCATGGCTGATAAACCACCATTTTGGGCAATCATGTTTAATACCTGTCGAGAACCCGGTGAAATGACCAGACTGACATTTTCATCAATGGTCTTACCTTGTAGAATGTTAGCAACGCTCATCATATCGCGATAAGAGGAATTGGTACAGCTGCCGATGGCAACTTGATCGACCTTTAAGCCTAGTACTTCAGAAATAGGCAGGACATTGTCCGGAGAATGGGGCATGGCAATCATTGGTTCTAAGGTTGTTAGATCAATTTCAATGACTTTATCATATACCGCATCTTCATCTGCAACGATTTCTACCCAATCTTCTTCACGTTGCTGCTTTTTTAAAAAGTCTTTTGTTACTTCATCACTTGGGAAAACGGAGGTTGTTGCGCCTAATTCTGCTCCCATATTCGTAATTGTAGCACGTTGGGGAATGCTTAAAGAGGCAACGCCATCTCCACTGTATTCAATGACACTGCCTACCCCGCCTTTTACACTTAACAGCTGTAAGACCTTTAAGATGATATCTTTACTGGAAACACCTTTTGTCAAGGCACCATGTAATTTCACATTGATAATATGTGGCATGTTTAAATGGAAAGCTCTACCTGCCATGGCACAGGCTACATCCAAACCACCGGCACCGATAGCTAAAGCTCCCATACCTCCGGCAGTTGGAGTATGAGAATCACTTCCTAATAATGTTTTGCCGGGAATGGCAAAGCGTTCCAAATGAACTTGATGACAGATCCCATTTCCTGGACGTGAAAAGCGGATACCGTGTTTCATAGCGACCGTTTGTAAATACTTATGATCATCGGCATTTTCAAAACCGCTTTGTAAGGTATTATGGTCGACATAGCTGATGGACAATTCGGTTTTTACCTGCTCGACGCCCATCGCTTCTAATTGCAGATACGCCATAGTGCCAGTAGCGTCCTGTGTTAATGTCTGATCAATATGAATGGCGATTGGCTCGCCGCGTTTCATCTCACCCTCGATGAGATGTGCGCTGATGATTTTCTCAGTTATCGTTGGCATAAATTCTCTTCCTTTCTCATATACAGGTAACATTATATCATAAATCATGAAAATATTTCATTGATTTTATGAAAAATATGATGTAATATTGAAAGTAACTTGAAAGTGAGAGGTGAGCCTTATGATTGATGCATTGCACACATTTTATCAAAAATCGAAACAGTATTCGGATATTCCTAATGAATTGTTTCATAAATATAATGTCAAAAAAGGATTGCGTAATGATGATGGTACGGGGGTTCGCGTCGGTCTGACACGCATTGCAGATGTCGTCGGTTATAAATATGTAGATGAAGTGAAAACAGATGATGAAGGGAAGTTATATTATCGTGGTATCGAGCTTCGCGATATTATAGCGAATATTAGCAAAAATCAGGTATGTGGGTATGAAGAAACCTGTTTTTTATTACTGTTTGGCTATCTGCCTAATCGTGAGGAATTACAAGATTTTTGTAAGATTTTAAAGGATCACTATGAATTGCCGGATGATTTTTTGGAAACCAAATTTCTGCATATGCCGGGTAAAAATATTATGAATCGTTTACAACAAGCGGTGTTGGCACTTTATGATTATGATGATGCTGCCGATGATATCAGCGTGGAGAATACGCTAGAGCAAGGCTTGAATATCTTGGCCAAATTACCAAGCATCATCTGCTATGCCTATCAGAGCAAGATGCATCGCTATAATAAGAAATCATTGGTCATCCATCCGGTTCAGCAAAAGCTGTCCATCGCGGAAAATATTTTATATATGTTAAGGAAAGATCATCGCTTTAGTGAATTAGAGGCTAGAATTTTGGATATGATGCTGATCGTACATGCAGATCATGGCGGTGGGAATAACTCTACTTTTACAAATGTAGTCATTTCTTCTACCGGAACTGATATTTATTCTTCGATCGTTGGTGCTATTGGCAGCATGAAAGGACCTCGTCATGGAGGCGCCAATTTAAAGGTCAGTTCCATGATGAAGGAAGTTATTCGTGAAATTGGCTATACGGATAATGATGTGGAAATCAAGGCATTGTTGTATCGCATATTAAATAAGGAGTTTTATGATTGCAGCGGTCTGATCTATGGAATGGGTCATGCCATTTACACATTGAGTGATCCGCGCAGTGAGGTGTTGCAGGGTTATATTGAAAAGCTGGCTGAAAGCAAGCATAAGTCGAATGAATATGAATTCTATCAGCGTTTTGAGCGGTGTGCCAAAGAGGTAATATGGGATGTCAAAGGCATTCATGTCTCTAGTAATGTCGATTTCTATAGTGGTTTTGTATATGAGATGATGGGCATACCTGAAGATTTGTATACACCATTGTTTGTGACAGCAAGAACTGTCGGCTGGCTGGCACATAACATTGAAAATAAAGCATATGATGGCAGGATTATGCGCCCGGCTACGAAATATGTAGGAGCCGTAAAAGAGTATGTAAAAATGGAGGAGCGTTAGTATATGAAAACAATTACCGTATTTAAGGGAGATGGCATTGGGCCTGAAATTGTAGATGCCGTTTTAAAAATTTTAGAGGCTGCCAAAGCCCCCTTATCTTATGAGTGTTTTGAAGTAGGGGCAGCAGAATATGAGCGTCATGGGAAACTGATTCCGGATGCTGCCTTTGCGTCCTTTGAAAAAAATAAAGTACTTTTAAAAGCACCAATTACGACACCGATCGGTAAGGGATTTCGTTCCTTAAATGTCACGCTGCGTAATAAGTATGACCTTTACGCAAACATTCGCCCTGCGAAATCAAACAGCGCCGTAAAGACCAGATTTGAGAATGTGGATATCGTGACATTTCGTGAAAATACAGAGGATCTGTATGTCGGAGTGGAAGAACAGATTGATGAAAATACTGTACATGCGACAAAAATCATTACGCGCAAGGCAAGTGAACGTATTATTCATGATGCTTTTGCTTATGCGAAAGAGCATGGAAGAAAAAAGGTCACTTGTGTGCATAAGGCGAATATTTTGAAGATGAGTGATGGTTTGTTTTTAAATATTTTTCAAACGATTGCCAAAGAATATCCTGATATTGAGGCAGATGATAAGATTGTTGATAATGTATGCATGCAGCTAGTCATGCATCCAGAAACCTTTGACGTCATGGTCATGCCTAATCTGTATGGTGATATTGTATCAGATCTTACCAGTGGTCTAATTGGTGGTTTGGGACTTTTGCCAAGCTGCAATTTGGGTAGTGAATATGCGATGTTTGAGGCAGTGCATGGCTCTGCACCGGATATTGCCGGAAAGCATATCGCCAATCCAACCGCTTTGTTGTGGAGCGCCTGTATGATGCTAGAGAATCTAGGTATGGAAGATATTGCCACTAAGATTCGCAATGCTGTTGATGCGGTGTTAGAGGAAGCTAAGGTGCTCACTCCTGATCTTCATGGCAATGCAACTACGCAAGCTTATCGAGATGCTATCATTGCACATTTATAGACAAGAGTGTTTTCATGATATAAATAATGCCAAATATGGCAGATAGAAATAAAAATGATGCTAGGATGACGTAGTGTAAAATATACGTTATAGGGGCATCATTTTTTTTGCTGGCTCGCATGCGCGTAGCGTAACTAGAATTACGCATATAATGGGCTATGATATAGGTGAGAGTAAGTGAATATTTTGCATTCTCACATCGGGCTATGAGAATAAACATAGTATGAAAATAATCAGAAAAGTAAGAATTTCGGCAACGGTTTTATATGGTATTAATTTGTTAGAAATAAACGATCTTCCTTGTTCTTTTTAGAACATTATTGTTGAGTTTATAATCATATAGAAAATAATTAAACGCTTACATTTGTCAATGAAAGAGGTTACATAATTCACTTGTGAATACAAGATCTTTTTTCTATAATGAGGATAGCACCTGTACTCACAGGGTAAAAAAGAAAAGGGAAAGGAGAAACAATGACAAAAAAAGTATTAAAAGCTGCAACAGTGCTCATGACCTGTTCGATGGTGGTAAGCAGCATCGCTCCAACTTCTATCGTAGCGGCCACAAATCCAAAGATGGTTTCCCAAATGCAAAAAAGCATAGAGGAAATGACACTATCTGATTTTATTGGGGGAGAAAAGGATGTGCAAGAAAATCGCATTCTCTTAAAAAATACGGGTGGCGATAACTTTGCGGTAAGTAATGAAATCAATGAGTTGGTCAATGATTTTCATTACAGCGCTGATGTTGAACTCACGGCTGGTGGTGAAAATTCAGCGGCTCTGGTATTTGGCATAGGGGATAAAGATAAACCTTCGACTACATGGAAAGGAGCCAATGTTGTTAGGGAACAAGATGGCAACATCATGCGTGTCTTCAAAGTTCCGGCGGGAGAAGATTATGCCGAGCAAATCCAATTAACAGATTATGATATCACGAAGAAAATTCACTTAGATCTGGATGTAAAAGCAGATGGTACCTTTATTTATAAGGTGCAAAGTGAAGGTGGCAGTTTATATCAGATGGAAGGTAAAATCGATGCATGGGTAGGAGGCTATATCGGTATTTTGACCTTTAAAACAGAAGCTGCCTATTCTAACATAAAATTTACGGACAGAACGATTCGTACCGTAGATAATTTCAAAACAAATATTGAAAATTTGAGAGGACTTCAAGGTATTTGGACAAAAGGCGAGGATGGTCTTACATCCTCTGGAACCGGTGATAACTTCGCCATATCCGATACTAAAAGTCAAGATTTTACTTATCAGGTGCATACGGTCAATAAACATGGTAAAGGCGCAGGAGCTTTATTGTTCCGTGTCGAAAACCCTAACGATCCTAAAGCTGGTTGTTATGCATTTAACGCCGATTACACAAATAACATCTTCAAATTATTTGAATTTCCAACAGGTGGCAGTTTAGCTGAAATTCCGCTAAGTGAAGTGGCACCGAATGAAGATGGTTCCTATGATTTGAAAGTTACTGTAGTTGGCTCTGATATTTATGCTTATGTCAATGGAAAAGGGGTTGCACATGTTCAGGATGATCGTCATCGTGATGGATATTTAGGCCTGCTTACTTGGGATGGCAGTGTCGTATATCAAAATTTATATTATCAAAATGAAACAGAACGTCCAAACATTTCAGAACCAGAATTAACAGCACTTGCATTAAGTGATGGTGTAAGTATCACACCAGCTATTGATCCAGGCACAACTATTTATGGTATGGATATAGCTGCCGGTATTGATGAAGTGACATTGAAGCCTAGTGGCAATGGAAAGGTCTATATTACGATAAAAGATCGCAATTTACGCGTGACACGTCCACGTGAAGAAGTGAAAGATGCTTATACATTGCGTGCTGATGATTTTGAAACTAACTTTGCCAATGTCATGATCAGTGTTGAACGTGATGGTTTTACAAAAAACTATCAATTTGCTGTGAATAAATGGTTTAGCAATGAGGAATTGGCAGCTCAAGAAAATCGTGCGCAGTTCCATGTAACACCACAAATCAATTTCATGAATGATCCAAATGGTATGGTATATGATTCTACCGATGGCTATTGGCATTTGTTTTATCAGTATTCACCAAATAATAACTTTTATAAACAATCATGGGCACATGTTCGTTCAAAGGATCTCGTGAATTGGGAACAACAGCCTCTAGGTATCCAGATTGATGATCTTGGATTAATCTTCTCTGGATCTGCGGTAGAAGATAAGGATAACACTTCTGGTTTCTTTACGGATAATCAAGAAGGGGATTCTAAATTAGTAGCTATTTTTACTTATCATAATGAAAAGAATGGTAAACAATCACAAGCCATTGCATATTCAAAAGATCATGGAACAACTTGGATCAAATATGAAGGAAATCCAGTCTTGCCAAATGAAGGAAATACACTTAGTGGAAATGATTTCCGTGATCCTAAAGTATTTAAGATCGATGGGGATACAAAATGGTATATGATTACTGCCGGTGGCGCTGCCCAGCTGTTTGCAAGTGAAGACTTGAAAACATGGACACGCACACAAAATCTTACGTATAAAAATGGTGATCAGATTTATTCAGAATGTCCAGGGCTTATTCCTGCAAAAGTGAATGGAACCGGTGAGCAGAAGTGGATTTATAACGGTAGTGCCGGTTTCTATGTCATCGGTCACATGGAAAGAGATGGCGATGTTTTCAAATGGGTAGCTGATACCGATCGTATCAATGTGGATTCTAATGAGGATCCATGGCGTGGTTTTGGAAAATATGCAACCATGACATTCTTTGAAGATGGTACCGGAAAGAATCGTCAAATCGGAATCAGCTGGCTGCAAGACTTTACAGAGTTTGATGGCAAGATATATAAAGGGTCACAATCTCTGCCACAGGAATATGGTTTGATAACCGATCGTGATGGTAAATATGTAGTAACTAGTAATGTGGTTGAAGAAGTCAATAAACTGCGTGACCAAGAACATATCCTATATCAGATTACAAATAAGAAAGTTTCCGCAAACGATGATAATATATTACGTGGTGTATCAGGTATTTACTATGATGTAGAGGGTACGTTTACACTAGGCAGTAGTAAAGAATTTGGCTTTAAACTGCGTCAAGGCGGTGGAAAAGAACTTATCTATAAATACGATGTGGTAAATAAAAAGATGGTACTGGATGCTAGAAATGCTGGTCATTATATGAACAGTGGTAATTTCTCTTATCAGTTGACACCATTAGAAGGAAATAAAATCAAACTGCGTATTTTAGTTGATCAAGGTGCTGTAGAAGCATTTGGTAATGATGGTGAAGCAAATATTTCAACAACACTTTATCAAGATAATCATAATATTGCCATGTCCTTTTTCACAAACGATGGGGATGTAACGATTGATGATCTAAAGATTTATGATATGAAGTCTATGTATAGCAAAAAATCGGGAAGTGAGACGGCGAAAACACAGCTATACGTATCCGCTAAAGAGCGTGTTCATGTAGATACAGCGTTCACGGTTGATGCAAATGTGTATCCAAATCCAAGTGAAATGAACGATATCAAGTGGACACTTCCTGAAGGCTTACAAATCGTTAAAGAAGAGAAAGGCAGTATTACAGTAAAAGCTTTAAAGGCCGGTGTCTATCGGATTCAGGCAACGGTAGGGGAGTTAAGTGATGAAGTTAGTGTACAAGCTATTGTACCATCACTAGATTCTAATATCACAAATTGGAATACCAATGAGGTTTGGGAAATCACTGAAAAAGGTATGGAAGGGAAAAATACCGGTGGAGATAGCTTCCAATTAAGTGATACGAAGATTTCTAAGGATCAGCCATTTGTATTAGAAGCTGATATGAGCATCAAGGAAGGTATTGCGGCCGGTTTAGTATTTGGTGTAAAAGATAAAAATGCTCCTACATCATTATGGTTCTGTGTAAATGTGGAACGTAATGAAAATGGCGCAATCGCAAAAATCTTTAAAAATATGAATGGCCAAGACTGGCATATTGATAAACTATTACCACCAGCAATTGTGGATGCGGATACATATCATTTGAAGGTTGCTTATGATGGTAAGGGAACCTTGACCTATTATGTGAATGATCTACAGATTGCACAGAAAAGTGATGCAGATATTGTAGATGGCTATATTGGTGTACAAACCTTTAGATCTACAACCGTCTTTAATCATATAAAGGTGGCATTCCCACAAGCAGTTGTAAACGATGTTACATTGCCTGAAGAGGTACTAGTAGCCTTTAAAGAAAATGATGTGACAGCGAAACTGCCAAAAGATGTCATGGTAACATTGGATAATGGAAATGTGTTAAAAGAAACGATTTCTTGGGATCTTAGCAACGTCGATACTGCTGTATCTGGTGATTACAAGGTCAAAGGCACAGTTTTAGGAAAAGAAGTAGAACTATGTGTCTTTGTACAAGCTGATAAAACAGCTTTGAAGAAGATCATCGAGCAGGCAGATACGTATGAAGCAGATGCTTATACAGAAGAAAGTTATCTGAATCTTATGACAGTTGTAACAAAAGCAAAGGAAGTTCTGAAAGATGATAAGGCAACACAGGATGCTGTAAATGCACAGGTAACAGCAATCGAAAAAGCTATTGCAGCTTTGGAAAAGGAAGAAAAACCAATTGTTGTAGATAAAGCAGAACTGAAAAAAGCATTAGATAAAGCCAAAGCAATACAGGTAGATGGCTACACAAGTGCAAGCTATGCGAAGTTACAGGAAGCAATCAAGGCAGCTGAAAAAGTATATGCCGATGATAAGGCAACACAGGATGCTGTAAATGCACAGGTAACAGCAATCGAAAAAGCCATTGCCGCTTTGGAAAAGGAAGAAAAACCAATTGTTGTTAATAAGGCAGAGCTGAAAAAAGCGTTAGATAAAGCTAAAGCTGTACAGGCAGATGGCTACACAAGTGCAAGCTATGCGAAACTACAAGAAGCAATCAAAGCAGCTGAAAAAGTATATGCCGATGATAAGGCAACACAGGATGCTGTAAATGCACAGGTAACAGCAATCGAAAAAGCCATTGCAGCATTGGAAAAGGAAGAAAAACCAATTGTTGTAAACAAAGCAGAGTTGAAAAAAGCATTAGATGAAGCCAAAGCTGTACAGGCAGATGGCTACACAAGTGCAAGCTATGCGAAGTTACAGGAAGCAATCAAGGCAGCTGAAAAGATATATGCCGATGATAAGGCAACACAGGATGCTGTAAATGCACAAGTAACAGCAATCGAAAAAGCCATTGCAGCATTGGAAAAGGAAGAAAAACCAATCGTTGTAAACAAAGCAGAGCTGAAAAAAGCATTAGATAAAGCCAAAGCTATGCAAGCAGATGGCTACACAAGTGCAAGCTATGCGAAACTACAAGAAGCAATCAAGGCAGCTGAAAAAATTTATGCCGATGATAAGGCAACACAGGATGCTGTAAATGCACAGGTAACAGCAATCGAAAAAGCCATTGCCGCTTTGGAAAAGGAAGAAAAACCAATTGTTGTAAACAAAGCAGAGCTGAAAAAAGCGTTAGATAAAGCTAAAGCTGTACAGGCAGATGGCTACACAAGTGCAAGCTATGCGAAACTACAAGAAGCAATCAAGGCAGCTGAAAAGGTATATGCCGATGATAAGGCAACACAGGATGCTGTAAATGCACAAGTAACAGCAATCGAAAAAGCCATTGCAGCATTGGAAAAGGAAGAAAAACCAATCGTTGTAAACAAAGCAGAGCTGAAAAAAGCATTAGATGAAGCCAAAGCTATACAGGCAGAGGGCTTTACAAGTGCAAGCTATGCGAAGTTACAGAAAGCGATCAAAGCAGCCGAAAAAGTTTATGCCGACGCTGCAGCAAGTCAAGATGATGTGAAAGTACAAGTAAAGAATATTCAAAAAGCAATTCAATCCTTAGAGGCAGTTAGTCAAACTAGTGCCAAAGCGATTTTACAAAACTTAGTTGAAAAAGCTGAAAAGAAAAAAGAAAGTGCTTATACCGCTACATCTTGGAAAACATTTGAAAAAGCATTAAAAGATGCTAAAAACATCTTACAAAAGAAAGATGCAACAAAAGTTGAAATTCAACAAGCATATGAAACACTTGTGACAGCATTACAACAGTTGAAAGCAATTGAGCAACACAAAAAAGAGCCAGTTAACACAACAGACAAAACAGATACGCCTAAAACAGGGGATACTTCGCAGGCACAAACAGCAGGTATCATGGTTATCTTAAGTGGAGCTGTCTTAGCGGTATTGCGCAAGAAAAGAAAGTATGTAGAAGAATAAATGAACTTGAAGAGGCAAGATGAATTGTCTCTTCTTTTCTTACAGAATAAATAGAAATACTTTAGGATTTATTAAGATATGAAAGATAGATTTTTGGTATCATAAAGAAGAAGGAAGGTGGAAGGGTATGAAACGATTCCGTATTATTATGTTGAGTGTTGTGCTTTGTGTTATCTTCACAGGCTGTAAAGGAACCATCAGCAACGATGTAGAGATCGACTATGGAGTTTCCACAAAGTATTCCAGACTAGAACTTGAAAAAGCGGTAAACGTCATAAAAAAAGATTTTGTACGATCATTTGAAGATTGTACGATGGAACGTTTGGTGTATGCCGGGGATAAACAATCAAAAGAACATGGAGAGTACTATACAAAAGCAGATACCCTTTTGTTTTTCATGGATTATAAAACCGGCAACTTTAGCAGTGATACATTAAATAAAAACAGTGAATATCCTGAATGGCAGATCATGTTAGTAAAAGATGCATCAGGAGTCTGGAAAATATATCCTAGTGGTTGCGGATATGGATAATAAGATGGAATATAAATATTTGACAAATGTGTGATGAAAGGCCAGAAAAACACTGGCCTTTTTTCTTGTGAAAGATAACATCAAAATACAAATGTCCATCATTTGGTGTGATACATATGTTATTTTGCGGTGAAAACTGATATAATAGACACATAAAAGGAAGTGGACGTATGCGCTTTTTAAAGAAATTCATCGTTTCATTCTTGGCAATCACCTTAGCTGTTTTAACAAGCTTTGTTAATGGTACATATCAGCTGAAAGCGAAGACCTATTTCTTTGCTCGCAGCAGCGCACCTTCAAAAAGTGATTTTCATTATTATTCGGATCAAAATATATATTATAAATATGATTATGGTATGCCCAATTGTACGGCATATGCGTGGGGAAGAGCCTATGAAATATTAGGAGAACCCCCACAATTATCTACCGGGATGGCGAAAGAATGGTACGATTACAATGCAAAACATCATTATTATGCGTATGGTTCTATACCTAAGGTTGGCAGTGTGATGTGTTGGAATGGAGATTGGGGAGGTCATGTGGCTATTGTGGAAAAAATTGAAGGAGAATATCTGACCATTTCCAATTCCAGTTATGGTGGGGAAGCCTTTTACACACAGACCAATACCTTCGCATATCTAAAAACGTATTAT
Organism: Longicatena caecimuris; assembly: GCF_004341945.1. Taxonomy (GTDB): domain Bacteria; phylum Bacillota_I; class Bacilli_A; order Erysipelotrichales; family Erysipelotrichaceae; genus Longicatena; species Longicatena caecimuris. Next base: position 21,729 of record NZ_SMBP01000002.1, on the reverse strand, counting down.
CCGGGATTTCAAGGATTTCTCTATTTGCACGATTTTACACCTGCCGTCAATCTTGCTAAACCGAAGCTAAGGGTTAGCCGTTCAGGGATGAATTACACTTTTCAATGGGACAAAATAGCCGATGCTACTACTTATCAGATTGATGTATGTCATGATGCGGAATGTGAATTAACTGACGAATTTGTTACAAGCAAACTCACCTTCACCAAAGCATTTGCCGATCAACCTTACTGGGTAAGAGTACATGCACAACATGGTGACTTTGCTAGTGTTTCTAATACGGTGGGAGTGAATCCGGCAGCATATCATCTGATGGGGACAAAGCAAAATCTAGGAACGCATTTTTATGCCCAAATTGCATTTGGTGATATCTATGTAAAAAATGTTAACCATACGGCAATGTTGGAAACAGCGACAAATGATGACAAAGGAATATACGAATTTATACGTCAAAAAGATGGCAGCTATACGATAAAAGATACGAAAACTAAAGAATTACTGACCTCTATGCGACAAAAAAATAATGTAGATTTATTTTTTACAAACATAGATGATACAAAGAATCAGGCATTTTTTCTTCGAAAGTTAAAAAAAGGTTATGCATTACAGCCTAGTGATACAGCTTATGCTGTATGCGGGGTAAAAGGAGAAAAAGCAGAAAGAACAACGCCGATACAAATAAACAGGATAGCCTTGACGACCTCACAGAGCTTTAGGATACAAAAAGGCGGAATCACATTGCCTGTTAACGTAAATGCGTATAAAGGTAGTTATGATGGGAAAGCACACAGTATCTCATTACAAAATGTACCTGCAGGCTCTACGATTACTTATCGTACCAGCACCAAGAGTGGATGGTCTTCAAAGAAACCAACTAGAACAAATGCAGGTACAACAATGGTTTACTATCATGTGATGAATCCACATTATGCGCAAGATATGTATGGCAGTGCAGAGATCATCGTACATAAAGCGAATTGCAAAGCTCGTATCAATGATTATAAACATACATATGATGAAAAGAAACATACGATTTCTATCACAAAAACACTACCAGGCTCAACCATATATTATCGCACTAGCTTAAAAAAGGATTGGACAAAGGAAAAGCCAATGAGAACGAACGTTGGCACGACAAGCGTGTATTATAAAATTAGCAATCCTAATGCAAGAAAGACAATCACCGGCAAAGCCAATATCACAGTATCGAAAGCTACGCAAAAGCCAAAGATAAAAGGATATAATGGCAACTATGACCATAAAAAGCATACTCTTTGTATGACGCAGATAAAACCCCATTCAACAATCTACTATCGTAGCAATACAAAGAAAAAATGGTCGAAGATAAAACCTACACGCACAAGCGTAGGTACAACAAAGGTTTATTACAAAATTACCAATCCCAATTATAAAGATGTAAGTGGGAGTGTTTCCATCATCATCAAGAAAAAACCCTGATATTATAGAGGAATGTACCATCTTCATCACAAAGAAAGCAGCTTATAAAAATGAGGCTGCTTTTATTTTATGTGAAAAAATGAAAATCGAAATCCTTTGCCTTTTTACTTTTGCTAAAGAACGATTTATGATATCATAAGAAACGTAAGAAATGAGGAATTGGATGGAACTGAAACTGATTGATTTAGTAAAGAAAATGGAAGAGGATAATCCCGATCTTGTCTATTTTGAACAAGGCTCTTTTACCATGAAACCGGTATATCGCAAGCGCAGCAATGTTTTGCATATGGAATTGGCCTTACCTAAGCTATTGCCTTTTCAGGTATGGCATGTTTTTTGTATGCGTTTAGCAAAAATTACTCGTTGTAAAACCGAAGTATATCTTACCGTAGAAAACAGTGATACGTCGATCTTAGAAGTAAGTGAATATATTCAGCACTTTGTCAGTCTGCATCCAACGTTGCGTATTTTTCAGGACAGTCTGCCATCCTTAGAGAAAAAGTATCTGATTTATCATATTGCGAATGAAACTGATCGTGATATCGCAATTCAAAATAAACATCTGCTTGAAGAGTTTTTGAAAAACTGTGGCTTCCAATTGGCAATTACGGTTGAAGAAATGAAGGTCAGCGTAAAGATTCCAACGGTGAAGATGAAAGAGGAAGCGCCTAAGCCGACACAAGTATATGAAGAGAAAAAAGCCTATAGCTTTAAACCTAAAAAGAAAAAGGGCTTAGATGGGTATGTGCCCTTTTCCATTCATGACATTAGTGAAGAATGTCATGATATTCGCATCCATGGGAAGATCTTTGACAGTGAAGTAAGAACTTTACGAAATGGCAAGGATATTCAGACACTGTGGATTGCGGATGACGATGATGCCATCATCATGAAGCGTTTTGAACGTGGTTCTATCACAAAAGAAGTTCTTAATGAAATCGGTGCTGGAGATTGTGTCGTTGCATATGGACGGGTGGAGTTTGATTCCTATTCTCGTGAACTGGTCTTTATGCCGGATGTGATCCAGAAGGTACCTGAAGTCAAACGTGTGGATGAAGCAGAAGAAAAGCGTGTAGAGTTACACGTACATACGAAGCTATCTGAAATGGATGGAGTATGTGATATCAGTGAGTATATCAAAACAGCGAATGAATGGGGCTGGGATGCGATTGCGTTGACTGATCATCGTGTTGTTCAGGCATTTCCTACTGCACAGACGGTGGTTGATGGCATTAACAAGAAACGTGAAACACCGATGAAGATCTTATATGGTGTGGAAATGAATATGGTTGACCCTATGTTACAGATCGTGCGCAATGGGGATGACACGGAACTGGAAAAGGGAACCTATTGTGTATTCGACTTAGAAACGACCGGTTTATCTTCGCGCTTTGATCATATCATTGAGTTTGGCGGGCAGATCATGAAAGATCGCACCTGCATCAAAAGCTTACAGCTGTTTGTCAAACCACCGATTGCCTTAAGTGCATTCACAACTGAATTAACCAATATTTCAGAAGAAAACATGAAGAATGCCAAACCGTTTGCGGAATGTGTCGATGAGATTCTGGAATTTATCGGTGATAGTATCTTAGTTGCCCACAATGCCAGCTTTGACTATGGCTTCTTAAATGCGGAATTAGAACGTATCGGCCGTAAGCCATTAATGAATCCGGTCATTGATACCTTGGATCTGGCCCGCAGTATGATGGATCGCAAAGGTTATCGCTTGGGCAATCTGGCACGTCAGTATGGTATTCGCTATGATGAAGATGTAGCCCATCGTGCTGATTATGATGCTGAAGTGTTGGCTCAGGTCTTTATGCATATGTTAAATGATCTAAAGCATATCAAAACCTTGAAACAGTTACAAGATATGCAAGATCCTGATTGTTTTAATAAAGTCAGAGATAAGCATGTGACTATCCTTGCGAAAAACATGGCAGGTTTAAAGGAATTGTTTGAGCTGATTACACTCTCGCATACGGAATATTTAAGCTATAATCGTAAAAGTACAGCAAATGTTGTCGCAGAACCGCGCATCATTCGTAAAGAAATAGAAAAGCGCCGGGTGAACGGCAATTTATTGATCGGCTCTTCCTGTGTGAATGGGGAAGTTTTTGACATGGCCCAGACGCGCAGTGAAAAAGAGTTAGCGGAGGTCATGCAGTTTTATGACTACATCGAAATACAGCCACTTGCCAACTATCGTTTCTTAGTTGAACGCAATTCTATCGTAGATGAAGCGCGGTTAAAAGAAATCTTGCTGTCCATCGTGGAAAAGGCAGAAGAGATGGGAAAAATCGTCGTGGCAACTAGTGATGCGCATTATGTGCATCCTAATGAAAAGCTGATTCGTGACATTTATATCAATTCTCAGGCGATTGGCGGTATGCGCCATGCCTTATATATTTACAATCAGGAACGTCGCCGCAAGTTTAAAAGCCCGGATCAGCATTTGCGTACCACGGATGAAATGTTAAAAGAATATGCTTGGTTGGGTCAACAGCGTGCTTATGATATGGTCATTAAGAATACCAAGGCGATAGCGGATCAGATTGAAGTGATACGTCCGGTTAAGGATGCTTTATATCCACCGGATATTGAAGGTTCTGATCAAAAGCTAAGAGAAATCTGTTTTGAAAATGCCCATAAGAAATATGGTCCTGTCTTACCGGATATCGTGGAGAAACGCTTAAATCGAGAATTGGATAGTATCATCGGCGCCGGTTATTATGTGGTTTACTATATTTCTCATTTATTGGTAAAGAAGAGCTTGGATGATGGATATCTGGTAGGTTCGCGAGGTTCGGTAGGATCTAGCTTTGTCGCTACGATGTCAGAGATTACTGAGGTAAATCCTTTAGCACCTCATTATGTCTGCCCGAAATGCCATTATGTAAAGTTCTTTACCGATGGCAGTGTGTTAAATGGCTATGATTTACCAGATATTGAATGTCCGAATTGTGGAGAAACAATTCGCGGTGATGGACACGATATTCCTTTTGAAACCTTCTTAGGTTTTGAAGGTGATAAGGTGCCGGATATCGACTTGAATTTCTCCGGTGATTATCAGCCCAATGCCCATGCCTATACCAAAGAAGTGTTTGGTGAAGACCATGTATATCGTGCCGGTACGATTGGTACGGTAGCCGAAAAAACGGCGTTTGGTTATGTGAAAGGCTATGAGGAAGAAATGGGAATTGAAGGCAGTATGCGCAATGCCCAGATCTTGCGTTTAGCAAAAGGTTGTGAAGGCGTCAAACGAACGACCGGTCAACATCCAGGTGGCATCGTCGTCGTCCCATTGGATTTAGATGTGCATGATTTTACACCGGTACAATATCCTGCCAATGACCCGTATGCGGAATGGAAGACGACGCATTTTGACTTCCATCAGATTCATGATAATATCTTGAAATTTGATATCCTTGGTCATGTGGATCCTACAGCGATGAAGATGTTGGAGCGTATGAGCGGAATTGATGTAACGACCATTCCTATGAATGATCCAGAAACCATGAGTATCTTCTCTAAGGTGGATGCATTAAAAATAGATACTAGTAAGAATACCGAAGAAACCGGAGCTGCCGGCTTACCGGAGTTCGGTACACCGTTTGTTCGTGGAATTCTGGAGTTAACACGTCCAACCACATTTGATGAATTATTGAAAATATCCGGTTTATCTCATGGTACAGATGTATGGTTAGGCAATGCCAAGGATTTAATTGATGATGGTATTTGTACATTGAAGAGCGTAATCGGATGTCGTGATGACATCATGGTGTATTTATTGCACAAGGGCTTGCGTCCAAAACTGGCCTTTACGATCATGGAAAGTGTTCGTAAAGGAAAAGGACTGAAGGATGAATGGATACCGGAGATGAAAGAAAACGGGGTGGAAGACTGGTATATTGAATCTTGTAAAAAGATCAAATACATGTTCCCGAAAGCCCATGCCGTTGCCTATGTCATGATGGCCATCCGCATTGCTTGGTTTAAGGTGCATGAACCGCAATATTACTATTGTATGTTCTTTAGTATTCGTTGTGATGCATATGATATTGAAACAATGATCAAGGGAGAACAATCCATTCGTAAAAAGATGCAGGAAATTGACTTTAAGTTGCATGACAACGCGCAGAAAAAGGATGTCACCAAGAAGGATAAGGATACTTATAATACTTTAGAGCTGGCATTGGAAATGACATTGCGTGGTTATTATTTCGCTAATATTGATTTAATGCGTTCCGCCAGTCGTGATTTTATTGTCGATCCAGAACGACCTAACTACATTATTCCTCCTTTCACCAGTATTGATGGCTTGGGAGAAAGTGTTGCGGATACTGTTGTGGAAGCTCGCAAGAATGGGGCATTCTTATCCAAAGAGGATTTACAGCGAAGAACCGCCTTAAGTGGTACGCTGATTAAAAAACTGGAGTCGATGGGGGTTTTAGAAGGTTTACAGGAAGAAAATCAGATGTCCTTATTTTAAAAAGCTGAATCATATACGATTAGAAACAAGCAACAACAGGAAAATCATAGAAAAGGCTTATCACCACATATGATCGTAATCAAAGTGTGTGGGATAAGTCTTTTTTGATGATAAGGAAAAGTTTTATGAGATATGTGTTCCTAAAGCACATTGCATAGGAGAAAAAGATTTGTATTTGTCACTATGTAAAGATAATGCTATACTTTTTATGTAATTGGAAAGAGGGAGTAACATGAAAAAGGAGAAGGGCAGTACTCGTCATATTTTAGAGAGTGAAGGAAATTTTAAATATGTGTTGATCATGGAAGGCTTGGCTTGTGGATTACTTGCCGGATTGATCGCCATTATCTATCGTTTGCTATTAGGCTATGCGGAACAGTTTATTGCCTTTATGGCATCCGTGATTTGGGATAACCTTCTCTATATTATAGGGTGGTTTCTCTTTTTGTTAGTGCTTGGTGTTTTGATTGGCTGGTGTTTAAAACAAGAACCATTGATTTCAGGAAGTGGTATCCCCCAGGTGGAAGGAGAAATCATTTCGTTTCTTGATCAAAAATGGTATAAAATATTGCCTTATAAAATTGTTGCTGGGACCTTATGTGCTTTTGGAGGGTTATCGTTAGGGCGAGAAGGACCAAGTATTCAATTAGGAGCGATGGGTGGCAAGGGTATGTCACGTATTTTTCATCGCGTGAAGATGGAAGAAAAATTATTATTGACTTGTGGTGCAGCGGCAGGACTTAGTGCGGCATTTAATGCGCCTTTGGCAGGTGTCATGTTTGCCTTGGAAGAGGTACATAAAAACTTTTCCGTTTCTGTTTTAGTTTCGGTCATGTGTGCCAGTGTTACCGGTGATTTTCTATCACAATATGTGTTTGGCTTAGAACCGGCATTTCATTTTGTAGTCACAGAAACTTTACCATTAGGCTATTATGGAAGCATTCTGTTGTTAGGCATCATTTGTGGTTTATGTGGTGTCCTATATAATAAGATGACGTTAAAGTTTCAGGATTGGTATGAAAAAGTGCCAAGACTAAAAGCCCATTATCGTGTTTTGATTCCTTTAATGATTGCCGGTGTGCTTATGCTCATCCTTCCTGAAGTGTTAGGCAGTGGGCATACGATGATCGAGATGTTAAGTGGAAAAGAGCCATTGCTCTTAAAAACCTTGATTTTATTGCTGGTAGTAAAATTTATCTTTTCTTTAGCTAGCTTTGGCAGTGGAGCACCGGGTGGCATCTTTTTCCCATTGTTGGTGCTCGGCAGTTTTGTAGGAGCCATTTATGGCCTTATCGCCATACAGTATTTTCAGATTCCTGAGATGTATCTGGCAAACTTTATTATCATGGCCATGGCTGCTTTCTTTGCGGCAATCGTACGAGCACCGATTACCGGTATTATTTTGATTGCGGAAATGAGTGGCACTTTGACGCATTTATTACCTTTAGCGCTAGTTTCCTTATGTGCTTACTTAACGGCCAATATATTGAATTGTGATCCCATTTATGAAAGTTTATTGCATAAGCTTTTATGGAAGAATGGTGTGAATTTAGATGCGTTTCAAGGAAAGAAACATATCGTTGAAGCCGCAATTGAAATCGGCAGCGAGGTATGTGAGAAAAAGGTCAGTGATATTGCCTGGCCGGGCAAATGTCTGATTATCAGCATTCATCGAGGAAATGCCGAAATTATTCCTAAGGGAGATACTGTCTTATTTACCGGAGATACATTAATGGCTTTGATCAATGATGAGGATGCTCCTTATGTGCAACATGCTTTAGAAAAATTATGTACTAGAAAGTTATCGTAATGGTTGTTACTTAGAAAACGAATAAAACTTAGTCGTTTTCTGTATATATCGATGTTATGGATTGTAGGAAGCACCATTAATTTTATGACCTATGAGGCGTTACATGATGTCTTGCTTGCATCCTACCTTTTGCTGTTTTCTATATACCTTATACCTTGTCAATTTGGCGTTGTGTGGATTTGCTTGTGCATTGCTGATGAAATATAATGTTACTTTTTTTCCTGAATCGTTTTGTCGGAGTAAAAAAGATGAAATGAAATAAAATGATAAAGTCATGGAACACCATGGCTTTTTTTGCGGCGTTAAGCATAAGAAAAACAGAAATGTTGTTGAGAAGCAATTCGTTTTACAAATGATGTAAGAGAGAATTCATCTGCTTCTTGCGTATTTCAACTTATATGCCACATAAGATACTCAGAAAAAACTGGAAAGAAAGGAGATTTTGTAAGCATTTGTAAAAAAGCGACAAATAAAAGTTAGAAATTATCTATACAAATAGCATAAAAAGCGATATAATGGTGGAGTAAAGTAGCACAAAGTGGTGGAAAGTGGAGGTAAACGTCATGTTCATGGGTGAATACGCACACAATATTGATAAAAAAGGGCGTATCATCATTCCGGCAAAATTCCGTGAAGAACTAGGCGATACGCTCATCATCACACGCGGTTTAGACGGCTGCTTAAGTATTTATACAAAGGAACAATGGCAGCTCATTTATGAACAGCTGATGAAATTGCCATCCACCAAGAAAGATGCCCGCATGTTTGTACGTATGATGACAAGCAAAGCGGCAGAATGTGAAATTGATGCACAGGGAAGGATCTTAATCCCATCCTCATTAATCAAACTTGCGGATCTGACAAAAGAATGCCGTATCATCGGTGCTGCTAACCATGTGGAAATCTGGTCCAAAGAGCGCTGGGAACCACTGGATGAAGATGGTGATGCTGCATTTGAAGAGATTGCGGAAAATCTTACGGAGTTTCTATTATGAACAAACATTACAGTGTCTTGCTGCAGGAAAGCATAGAAGGACTACATATACAACATAATGGCATTTATGTGGATGGAACGCTGGGTCGAGGAGGACACAGTTGTGAGATCTTGAAACAAATTCCTGACGGTCACTTATATGCATTTGACCGTGATGCCAGTGCGATTGAAGAATCGACACCAAGACTATTGCAGGTGGCAGATAACTTCACATGCATCCATAGCCCATTCTCTCATCTGAAAGAAGAACTTTCGGCTTATGGTGTAAATAGAATTGATGGTTTGGTACTGGATTTAGGAGTAAGTTCTCCCCAATTCGATGAAGCAGAACGCGGCTTTTCTTATCGTTTTGATGCTCCATTGGATATGCGAATGGATCAAAGTCAGGCATTAAATGCTTATGAGATCGTAAACACTTGGAGCTATCAAGATTTAGTAAAGATTTTTTATACCTATGGAGAAGAGACGTTTGCTAAACAGATTGCGCGCAATATTGAAAAGAAACGCATAGATAAACCAATTCGTACAACCTTTGAATTGGTAGATGTTATTAAGGCATCACTTCCGGCAAAGGTACTGAATAAGAAAGGACATCCTGCGAAAAAGGTGTTTCAAGCGATACGGATTGCCGTAAACGATGAATTACGGGAATTAGAAGAAGTGTTGCAAGAGGCCTTGCAAATGCTGAATCCTCATGGACGAATTTGCGTGATCAGTTTTCAGTCGTTGGAAGATCGTATCGTAAAAGAGGCTTTCCAAACAGCAAGTCGTCCTAAGCAATATGACAAGCGCATTCCTATCTTACCAAGTGATATGGAAGAAGCGCCCTATAAACTCATCAACAAAAAACCAATTACCGCGCAAGAAGAAGAACTGATGGAAAACAACCGCAGTCATTCAGCGAAATTAAGAATTATAGAAAGGATAAGGTAAGTAACAATGGCAAAGGCGAAATTAGTAAAACGAAAAAGAAGATTCCGTATCGAAGGTGTGGCAACACTGCTGTTGACACTGGCAGTGCTGTTATTTTTAGGTGCGCGTATCGGATTGAAATCGTATAACTATAACCTTTCCATTGAAGCTAGTAAGGTAGAAGAAAAAGCAACAACCTTAAAAGAAACTGTTAGTAGTCTAGAAAACGAAGTAAATAAATTAGAAAATCGTGAACGTGTATTAGGCATGGCAGAAAAAGATGGCATTAAAACGAATCAGGATCAGGTCGTTGTCATGGGGGATGAGGACAAGAAGAACAATGAGTAAAGGTGGATGACTATGAATCCTAGAAGAAGTAATCGTACATTGGCAGGATTGCTAATCATCATGATGGTAATAGCAACACTCATTTTATCAAATGTGCTTTTTACTATGGTGACGCAGAAGCATTTTCGTAGTGGTGTCAATGTAAAAGATTTTAAAGAACCCGATATCTCTAACACAACGGTATTAAAAGGAAACCGGGGGACGATTTATGATCGCGGTGGAGAAGTAATCGCACAGGATGAAGATACCTATACGCTTGTTGCGATTTTGGATAAAAGTCGCAAAGGAATCGGCAATGTGCCGGCATATGTAAAAAATGTGGATAAGACGGCGCGTTTACTAGCACCAAAGCTAGATATGAAGGAAGATTCTATACGTGATATCTTACAAAATGCAATTGATAATAAACAATATCAGACTGAACTAGGAACAAAAGGAAAAAATCTTTCCAAAAGTGTAAAAGAGAGCATTGAAGCATTAGAATTACCTGGTATTACATTTACCAAGTCAGTGGAACGCAGTTATCCTACGGGCACATTTGCTTCGCATTTAATCGGTTATGCACAATATAATGAACAAAGCGGTCAAATCGAAGGACAGATGGGATTGGAAAAATCGTTGAATACTTTTTTACAAGGAGAAGACGGTATAGAGGTTTACCAAAAAGATGCCAATGGCAATATTTTACCAGGAACAAAATATACGAAAAAATATGCGAAGAATGGAAATGATGTGTATCTTACCCTAGATCGCAATGTACAACTTGCTTTACAAAGCAGTCTGAAAAAAACGATGAAAGAAGTTAAAGCCGATCGTGGTTGGGGACTGGTCATGGAAGTGGAAACAGGTAAGGTGCTAGGCTGGGCTGGTTTACCGAGTTTTGACTTAAATAAGCGCGATATAAAAGATTATCTGGATGTACCAAGTCAATACTTATATGAACCAGGTTCGGTTATGAAAGGCATTACTTACGCAGCCGCATTAGATAGCGGTAATTATCCATATAATAAAAAATATGATAGTGGGGTCTTTTATTTTGGTACAGATGAAAAAGGAAAAATTTATCGAAGTGCTACAAAAGTAGGCGGTATTCAGCCGATTTATGATGCATTAAACAAGAATTATGGCACGATTTCATTTGATAAAGGTTTTATTGTATCCAGTAATATCGCTATATGTGAATTGCTTACTAAATATATGGATCCAAGCATCTATCAGGATTATGTATTGAATAAATTTAAATTTAATCAAAAAGTTGATATTCCTTTTGTGGAAAACAGTAAAGGAAATATGAACTTTACTTATGCTTCAGAAAAGCTGAATACTGGTTTTGGTCAAGGTATTTCTGTAACAGCTTTGCAAATGGCACAGGCTTATACAGCAATTTTAAATGATGGCAAGATGGTGCGGCCATATGTGGTGGAACGTATTATTGATGCCAGCAGTGGCAAAACGATTCAACAGTATGACACAAAGCAAGTAGGACAGCCAATCTCAAAAAAGAGTGCAGATTATGTAAAGAAACTTATGAAACAGGTAATTGACGATAAAATGGGAACTGGTCATATACGTTATAGGATGGACGATGTTTCTATTGTCGCAAAGACCGGTACTGGACAGATCGCCAATGAACACGGGCAGTATGGTGATATTTATACGAACTCTGTTATGGCAGCGGCGCCGGCAGATGATCCCAAAGTCATGGTTTATTATGCGTTTGAAAGTTCTGAGTATTTAAGCTATTCCGGTGATCCTTTTAAAGAAGTGATGAAGGCTGCTTTAGTTGCGGAAAACATTACAGGGGAAGAGGGACAGAATCAGGAAACAAAAAAACAAAATCATGTGGAATGGAAAGAGTATACAATGCCATCTTTAGTGAATCACACATTGCGTTATGCAAAACAGAAATTAAAGGAAATGGATATAGATACCGTTGTTATTGGCAATGGAAATAGTATCGTAGCACAATTTCCGAAAGCTGGAGATGCTATTATGAGCAATCAACGTATGTTTTTGCTGAGTGATGGGGCGAAAATCGCTATGCCTAATATGAAAGGTTGGACAAAAAAAGATATTACTGCCTTTTGGAATCTGACTCATATTGAGGTACAGATGGAAGGAAGCGGCAGTGTGCGTTCTCAGAATGTTAAGACGGGGAAAACCATTAGTAAGGATACGATTATTAAAGTCAAGATGAAATAAAAAAACAGTGATTTCTCTTTGGAAAAGATTTATCTATGTAAATCGTTAAAAGAGGAATCACTGTTTTTAATGTTTGAAACAGAAACAAATGATAAAGAAAGAATATGGCTATCGGCTATGTTTCACCTTCATCATGTTTAGCATAGATGCTGTTGCAGGATTGGTAAGTTTTAAACTGTATCATGCAAGATGGTACTAAGAGCACATAGTTACATAAGGGTGCATGAAAATGCGATATGGTTAAGAAGGTAAAACAACAAAGACATGTTTTTGCTGAAATAGGCATACACTGCAATGAGGTGAGTGTATGATACGAGGAAAGGTCAAAACAAGGATTTCCATCATCTTTCTATGCGCTGTTGTAATTTTTGGCTGCATCCTTGGAAAACTGGGCTATGAACAGATCTTTCATCATACGGATATCATGGAGAAGGCATTGGATTTATGGGAACGTGATTTTACCGTTGCCGGTTTGCGGGGTTCTATCTTAGACAAACAAGGGAAGGTATTGGCCCATGATATACCATCGACATCGGTTATGGTCGTACCGGCACAGATTAAGCATCCTGATGAAACCGCAAAACAATTAGCACAAGTGTTAAACGCAGACGAAAAAACCATAAAAACAAAAATTACGAAACATGTCTCAACACAGAAAATCCAACCAGAAGGTCGGTTGATTAGTGATGAGAAAGCACGCAAGTTAGAGGCCATGGATTTGGAAGGTGTCTATCTGGTACAAGATTCTTTGCGTAACTATCCGAATAATAACTATTTGGCTCAGGTATTGGGGTTTACCGGTATTGATAATCAGGGGCTGGCAGGCTTGGAATTACAATATAATGATATTTTATCAGCCAAAAGTGGAGGATTGAATATTCCTTTTGATGCGAAAGGGCATAAAGTAGAACTGTATCAGGAAACTTATGAAGCTCCCGGTAGGGGCATGGATGTACAATTGACAATAGATGCCAAAATTCAGGATATCGTGGAACGAGAAATGAATAATTTGATGAAACGTTATCATCCTAAGTCAGCATTGGCATTAGCAATGAATCCGCAAACAGGAGAAGTGCTTGCTATGGTATCAAAACCAGATTTTGACCCAAATCATTATAAAGATTATTCCAGTGATGTTTACAACCGGAATTTGCCGATTTGGAAAAGTTATGAACCAGGTTCTACTTTCAAATCCGTGATTTTCGCAAGTGGTTTGGAATTGAAATTATATGATATGTTTAAAGACACTTATGATGATAAGGGGTATGAGATGGTTGGCGGTGCCCGCATTAAATCTTGGAAAGCAGGCGGTCATGGGCATCAGACCTTTCTTCAAGTGTTAGAAAACTCAAGTAACCCGGGCTTTGTGGAAATTTCACGACGTATGGGCTTGGATAGGGAATATGAGTATGTGACTAAATTTGGTTTTGGACAAAAGACCGGCATTGATCTGCCGGGGGAAAGTAAAGGTATTATGTTCAAAAAAGAAGTGATGGGTGAGCTAGAACAGGCTACAGTTGCTTTTGGCCAGGGACTGAGTGTAACACCGATTCAATTGGTAACGGCTTTTTCGGCAGTTGTCAATGGCGGCACTTTGTATACACCATACATTACCAAAAGCATTAATGATCCCATTACCCATGATCCGATACTAGAATTTAAACCTACCAAGAAACGTCAGGTAATCAGTGAAGAAACAAGTAAACTTATGCGCTATGCATTAGAAAGCGTTGTGGCAAATGGGGGAGGAAAACCTGCCTATATGGAAGGCTATAAGATAGGTGGTAAGACTGGAACAGCACAGATAGCGGAAAATGGAGTATATTCCACAAGTAATTATATTCTATCGTTTTTATCCGCAGCACCTATTGATGATCCTCAAATCGTGTTATATATTGCTGCCGATAGTCCACAAAATGATATTTTATATGGAGGTACGGTCATTGCGCCAATTGCGAAATCTTGTTATGAAGATATTCTTCCTTATTTAAAAGTGGAAAAAGCGGAAAAACAGATACCCAAAAAGTTAATTTGGCCAGAGACTGAAAATATCAAAGTTAAAAATTTTGTTGGGAAAAAGAAAAAAGATGTGCAGCAGGAAGGTGTGACCTTCACTTTTCTTGGTGAGGGAGATACCGTACTTGAACAAATGCCGGTAGATGGAACGACCCTTCCGGCAGAAGGTGGGGAGGTTTGGATCTATCTTGGCGATGACAAGGTTAAATGAACTATTAGGCATGCTTCATATCGCATGTGATGACACACGCATCTTGCAAGGTGTCAGTGATGATAGTCGCAAAGTTAAAAAAGATTGGCTGTTTGTCTGTCGAAAAGGGATTACCCATGATGGCGCTGCTTATATAGATGATGCTTTACGAAAAGGCGCAGTTGTATTATGTGATAAAAAAAGGAAATGGCGAAAAAATGGACAAAAAGTAGAAGCAACATCTCATCAGGAAAAAGAACAAGTCTATGCGTGTGAAGATGTAGAAGCGATTGCACAAGCACTGATTGAATTATACTTTGGTGATTTGTGTAAACACTTGTGTGTGATTGGTGTCAGTGGAACGAGTGGGAAAACCAGTGTTGCCTGTATCATCACACATATCTTACGGAAACAACAGAAAAAAACCTTTCGCATTGGCACCCATGAGATAGATGATAATCAACATATACAAGCGATTCCAAACACTACACCGGACTCTTTCACTTTAGCTAATCTACTAAAAGAAGCAATTCAACAAGGCTTTACGCATATTGTTATGGAAGTGAGTTCGCATGCAATTGATCAGAATCGTATTTGTTTTATGAGTTATGATGCTATTGTTTATACAAACATTACACAAGATCATTTGGATTATCATTTCACGCGTACACATTATATGTATACAAAATTTAAGTTACGCCGTTATTTGAAAAAAGATGGCTTTATTATCATAAACAAGGATTTTCCTTATTTAATGAAATTACAGCACTTAAGTGATGCTAAACTCATAACTATCGGCTTTGATGCTGCCCATTTCACCATTGAGGATATGCATCTTAGTGAACAAGGCGCCATCTTTACAATCAATGGATATTCTTTTGTTATTCCTTTGTTGGGCAAGATGAATGTTTATAATACAACCGAAGCTATTGCCCTGTGCCATATGCTTAATATCACCTATGAACAACTGATTGCCAGCTGTCAAGATCTTCCATATGTAAGTGGGCGTATGGAATTGATGAAAGGAAAAAAACATACGGTCTTATTAGATTATGCACATACACCGGATGCTGTGGAAAAATTAATGGAATTCGCACGGTCTATTTGTCAAGGAAAGCTCTATATTATCGTCGGATGTGGTGGTGAGCGTGATCGCAGCAAACGTAAACTAATGGCAGATGCAGCTTGTAAATATAGTGATATGGCGATTTTTACAAGTGATAATCCACGTCATGAATCACTATCTACCATCCTTTTGGATATGTGTAAGACCACTTATCAAAATTATGAGGTAGTAGAAAATCGCTATTTTGCGATAAAATACACTATTAAAATAGCAAAAGAAAGTGATATAATAGTAATCGCTGGAAAAGGGAATGAAAAGACACAGGATGTGGAAGGCAGGATGTACCCCTTCGATGATGCGGACTGTGTAAGAAAACGTTTTGCGAAGGAGGAACTATTTTGGAAATAAAATATTTACTTGCATTCGGATGTAGCTTGGTATTGACACTGTTGGTAATGCCCAAGCTCATTCCGTTTCTACATAAAATTAAATTTGGACAAAGTGTGCGTAAGGAAGGTCCAAAAAGCCATATGGCAAAAACCGGGACACCAACCATGGGCGGCATCGTGTTTGTCCTAGTGCCTATATTGGTCATGGCCATCTTAAACTATAAGGCTTTTCTAACACCAGAAATGCTCATTGTCGTCTTCGCCTATTTAGGATATGCTTTGATTGGCTTTATCGATGATTTCTTAATTGTCGTAAAGAAGAATAACGATGGCTTAAAACCATCCATGAAGTTTTTGATGCAAAGTGTGTTAGCAGTAATCTTTTATTTTGCTTATACCCAGATAGCAAAAACTACGATTCAGATTCCTGTACTCCATATGACACTGGAATTGGGGTTCTTATATTTCATCTTGATTTTCTTTATGTTTACATGTGAAAGTAATGCGGTGAATTTAACAGATGGTCTGGATGGCTTATGTGCAGGAACTTCCTTAATTGCCATTGCACCATTTGTCATCTTTGCTTTATTACAAAAAAACAATGATCTGGCGATGTTTCTATTAGCGGTAAGTGGTGCCTTGCTTGGTTATTTACGCTTTAATATTCATCCTGCCAAAATTTTTATGGGTGATACGGGTTCTTTGGCCATTGGCGGTTTGTTGGCAGCTAGTGCGATGATTCTGAAACAGGAAATTTTGTTAGTGCTGATTGGCGGAGTCTTTGTGATGGAATTATTAAGTGTGGTTATTCAGGTAACCAGCTTTAAAGCGACCGGAAAACGTGTATTTCGGATGTCTCCCTTGCATCACCATTTTGAACTAGGTGGTATGAAGGAAACCAATGTCGTATTGATGTTTTGGTGTATCGGCTTAATCTTTGCGGTTGTTGGATTATGGCTGGGGGTGCTGTAATATGAAACCAAGTGTATTAGTTATCGGTGCTGCCAAAAGTGGTGTTGCCGTAGCCAAACTGTTAAATCGTCATGGTTATGCTGTCATCATCACGGATATGCAGGAAATTAAAGAAAAAGCTGAATTGCAAGAACGTGGTATCCAAGTTTATGAAAAAGGTCATCCGGATATATTAAAACGCGAGGATTACGCGTTTATTGTAAAAAATCCCGGTATCAAATATACAGTGCCATTTGTAAACTACTTTGTTCAACATCAAGTTAAAATAGTAACCGAAGTAGAAATCGGATATCGTTATGCATCGCATTTTCATTATGGAGCGATTACTGGCACAAATGGCAAAACCACGATTACGACTATGCTCTATGAAATGCTGCAGAGAAAAGGGAATGCGATTGTCGCAGGCAATATTGGCTTTCCATTATCCGCTTTGGCCTATGATTTTGAAGAGGAAGAAAAATATGTGGCATTAGAACTTAGCAACTTTCAGTTGTTAGGTATTGAAACTTTTGCACCAGAGGTCAGCGTTGTCTGTAATTTAGCACCAGATCATTTGGATTATATGCCATCAGTTGAAGCATATTATGAAAGCAAGATGCGGATATATGAAAATTGTCAAAAAGAGGACTGGTTTTTAAGAAATGTCGACGATCCTACAGTAGTTGCCTATGCGAAAAATATTCCTTGTACCACTATTGATTTTTCATTAACGCGTCAAGATGTGGATCTGTATCGCAAAGATGGCAAGGTATGGCTACATGATCTCATGCTGTTTGAAGAAAGCCGTTTTCCTATTGTCGGTGATTATAATTTATCGAATGCGATGGTCGCTGCCTGTATGGCCTATAAGCTTGGTGTGTCTTTAGCGGATATTCAAGCGACGATTGCTAGTTTTCAACCAGTCGAACATCGTTTAGAATATATTGGGGAAAAAGATGGGGTTAAATTTTATAATGATAGTAAAGCAACAAATACACATGCAGTTACCGCAGCTTTAAGCAGCTTTGATAAAAATATCCTACTGTTAGCGGGAGGACATGATAAAGGCATCAGCTTTCTAGATTTAAAACAATATGATGATCGGGTAAAATGCTGTATCGCATTTGGTGAAACTAGAGAGCAATTTAAACCAATTTTCACGCATGTGGAAACTGTTGAAACAATGCAAGAGGCATTGCATACCGCAATCGCCAAGGCCCAAAGTGGAGATATCATTTTATTATCGCCGGCATGTTCCAGCTATGATCAATTTCCTAACTATGAGGTCAGAGGTACATTGTTTAAAGAAATGGTGCGGGCATATTTGGAAAAGGCCTAAAAACCTTACAAAATCGTTATAAAAAAACGATACTATCGACTTGCGTTTTATGGCAATTTGCGGTAGTATGAAAAAAATCTAAAAGGAGAAAAACATGTTTATAGAAATCTTAAAAGCTGCGCTATATGGAATCCTTGAGGGCATTACAGAATGGTTGCCCGTCAGCTCTACCGGCCATATGATCCTGTTTGAAGAAATTCTTCCCATGAAAGTATCAGAAAACTTCTGGAATGTTTTTTTGGTAGTCATTCAACTGGGGGCGATTTTGGCGGTCGTTTTACTGTATTGGAATAAAATATTTCCTTTTAACTTTAAAAATAAGAATCGTCCTTTTATCCGCTATGATATCATGAACTTATGGGGCAAAATTTTGGTTGCTTGTATCCCGGCTGCCATCGTTGGTATCGCATTTGATGACATCTTGGAGAAATATCTGTATACATCAGTGGTCGTAGCGACAATGCTGGTGTTGGTGGGTATTGCCTTTCTTATTATTGAAAATCGTAACCGTCATAAACGGGCAAGAGTGACTAGTTTGCAGGAACTAAGTTATGTAGACGCACTTAAGATTGGCGTGTTCCAGTTAATTGCAGCTATCTTTCCGGGAACTTCACGCAGCGGGGCAACTATTTTAGGCGGCTTGATGATTGGGGTCAGTCGAACAATTGCGGCAGAATTTACCTTCTTTTTAGCAATTCCGGTCATGTTTGGCGCAAGCTTATTAAAATTGCTGAAATTTGGTTTATCCTTTACTGGTGCTGAATTAGCAATCTTATGCACGGGCATGATCGTAGCCTTTCTCGTTTCTGTCATCGTTATTCGCTTCTTGATGAGCTATATTAAGAAACATGACTTTAAGATCTTTGGCTATTATCGTATTGTTCTAGGCGTTGTTGTCTTAGCCTGTTTCTTTATGGGAATCATTAAAATGTAAATAGAGCCATGCTGATATTCCTATATGAATATCAGCTTTTTTTATGTTGCAGCTAGCTGTGTACTTTATTATTTACCTATTACAGGTGAATGCATCGTGTTTAGCATCTTTTGCAAATTGTGTAAATACAAGAGGGTTTCTTTTGGTTCACTATTTGTTTGATACACGGTTTGTTTCTATACATATTTTTTGTTTTTATGCCAGTAAAAAAGCTGTCGCTCATGTGCCCCTTTTCATGATACATTAGGGTGTTTACATGTACGACAGCAGGAAAATGGTTATTTAGAAGATCTGGAAACCGATTTTCTTTTTTACTTTCATTAATTTTTTATGCGCAAAATAGCTGGCTTTCTCATTACCTTCTTTAATAACTTTTTCAGCAGCACCACTTTTTATGATTTCATGGTACTTTATTTGCAATTCCGTTAAAAAGTCAAATACAGCCTGTCCAACTTCCTTTTTCAATTCTCCATATCCTTTGCCTTCATAACGAGCTACGATATGATCAATTTCTTCGCCATTTAAAGAAGATAAAATCGTCAGTAAATTGGCAATGCCTGGCTGCTTTTCTGGTTCATATTGAATGATGCCAAGAGAGTCTGTAACAGCTGACATAATCTTTTTACGTGCAACTGCAGGCTCATCTAGCAAATCAATCGTACCTTTTGGATTATCTTCAGATTTAGACATCTTTTTTGTTGGATCTTGTAAGGAATAAATTTTGGCACCAACCTTTGCGACTAAAGGTTCTGGAATGGTAAAGGTATCTCCATAACGATTGTTGAAGCGTTCAGCTAGATTTCTGGTTAACTCGACATGTTGTTTTTGGTCAACTCCTACAGGAACATAATCAGCATCATATAATAAGATATCCGCAGCCATAAGGGAAGGATATGTGAACAGTCCTGCTGTTATTCCGGTCTCGCCCTTGGCAGTCTTATCTTTATATTGTGTCATGCGTTGTAATTCTCCCATATAGGAATTACAAGTCATGATCCAACCCAATTCGGCATGTTCATGTACATCACTCTGCAGGAAAATGGTGGTTTTTTCAGGATCCAGGCCACATGCTAGATACAGGGCAATGACATCTCTGGTATTTTTCTTTAATTCCGCTTTATCTTGGGCAACTGTAATGGCGTGCATATTAGCGATGAAAACAAACATTTCATAATCATCCTGGTAGGCGACAAAGTTACGGATGGCTCCGATATAATTTCCAAGTGTTAATCGCCCGGTTGGTTTAATGCCACTTAACATTCTTTTCATAATATATATCCTCTCCTAAAATAAAAAAGGTACCCAATAAGGACGCATGATGCATGCGTGGTACCAGCCTTCTTATTCATCTTCTTTATGATGAATCACTCTGTCGATAACGGTGACACCGATTCCTTAAAGGAATATGCTCCAAAGTTCCATTTCAAATAGCAGGCTGTACTGATTTACACCAACCATCAGTTCTCTATAAACAGTTTCTGTATTTTACTATACCTTCTTCATCGCATGTACTTTTCCTGTATATCATACTATCATTGAGAAAACTTGACAAGAGGTTAAATAAAAAATAGTACAGATGCAAGAAGTGTTTTATATGCCTACCTTTTTTAGTTGCACCATTAAATTCAGATACTTTGCCTACAGCAGTCAGCATAAAGATAACTCTCATCCTTTAGGATTCGTGATTTTTTTCTGAACATGTATAGTCACAAACATGAGGTATTCTACTTGCTATGCCTAATAACTTTGTTGTAATGTGCGAAAATATAAAAAAAGAAGAGATATAGCGCTGTTCATATGGTGAAGGAAGAGGGAAAAAATTCAGAATTAGGGTATTTCAAATATTGATGGAGCGTATTGATAGCTGGTAAGTATAAGGAATGGGAAAAATAAAAATTATCCAAAAATAACTTTTCTATTAATAAACAATTCGTTATAATGATAGAGTAAAGAAAAAGGAGGTCGTTGTTTATGATTATCTTGTATACCTCACCTGGATGTGCCAGCTGCCGTAAGGCGAAACAATGGCTGAAAGATAATGATATGAAATTCATAGAAAAAAACATTTTCACGACGTTGTTAAAAGAAGATGAAATCAAATATTTATTACAGCGTACAGAGAATGGAACGGAAGATATTATCTCAACGCGTAGTAAAGCGTTTCAGGAACTGCATCGGGATGTAGATGATTTATCCGTGAAGGAACTTGTCAGCATCATTCAGAAAAATCCATCTATATTAAAACGTCCGATTATGATTAATGAAAATAGTTTTGTGGTTGGTTATGATGATGATGAAATTACTGCTTTGGTACCTGCTAAACTACGCTTGACTGCTGAGAAGGCTTGTAATCCAAGCTGTGCGAATTATCCAATCTGTGGTAAGGTGCGGGAAGAAGCAGTATAATCATATCGCCATGTTAGATTTTGTATATGAGCCGTTATGACCATTCATAATTGTCATAGTTGATAGTTTTAAAATTATATACTCATATATTATAGAAATGTCATGTGAATGCATGGCATTTTTTATGTGTGGCGGGCATGCCACATATCTAGGGTGAAAATCCCTCGGGGCGTAGTTATCGACGAACCCAAGAGCGACTTGCAAGTTTCATATCGTGAG
>NZ_SMBP01000001.1 GCF_004341945.1 Longicatena caecimuris | reverse complement strand
TTAAGCACTTCAGCGGCGACAATAGCTGGACGAGCTCCAGTAAAGATAGCACGTTGCCAGGTAGGAAGACCTGTTCTGAGAAGGACAGGTTTTTTTCTATATAGAGAAAGAAAGCTAAACACATTTCTTATGTGAGGAACCCCTTCTCATATTATTATGAGTTTGCAATATAAAAAATTTGAACGGTATTGATTTAAGTTTTCAAATGAGAGTTAGAAGATTATTCAATGATCATTGGTAAATAGTTATTTAACAAATAGAAAAAAGATTCCTCATGGGGAATCTTTTTGAGACTATCTTATAGTGAATGGATTATTTACAAGTAGCTCCCTGTTTTTCTGCTTGTTTTACAGTGTTTTTCAAAGACATGTCCGTATCACTACCAAAGCCAAATTTCTTCAGTGAACTGCTGTCTGTCTTTGTGAAATCCATATTGATTTTTACAACAATATCTTTATCCTTAAAGTCGAAAGATACTTTCATACCATCATCTTCTTTAATTCCCAAAGATGATTCTAACTGTGTCTGCATCATTTTTTTCTGATCATCAGACAGTGTACTAAGATCAACACCACCTAAAGCAGAAGCAGGTACCGTTACATTCATGTCAGCAGTTTTGATTTCATCATCTTTTGCGTTGAATGTTGCAGCTAACGTCATACCATTTTGTGTAATACTGCAAGTTTTTGATTCTGATTTGTTACCACTTCCGCCACATCCGGCTAATAAAGTGACAACACATAAGCAAGCTAATAATTTTTTCATACGTTTTTTTCTCCTCGTCTTTCATAGTAACATAAATATTCTATCATAAGATTTTTATGTGTTAGTATTTTAACATAATTTCACATACTGTACAATCTATTTTAATGTTTATCTGGAAAACTCGTAAAAAATAACCAAATTTTATGATAGTTTGTCAGAAAATTTATATCTTACAAGGATGACTGGCTTTTTCGCGTTTAATGTGGTATAACTTTCATTGAAATCCTTAATATATAAAGATAAAAGAAATGGTGATGAAAATGGCACAAAAGGTATTATTAGGTTTATCAGGCGGCGTGGATTCTGCCGTTGCCGCTTATATTTTAAAAGAGCAGGGTTATGATGTAACCTGTGCATTCATGCGCAATTGGGATTCATTTGCCAATAATGATATTATGGGAAATCCTACGATTCAAGATGATGTATGCCCGCAGGAGCAGGATTACCTTGATGCAAAAGCTGTCGCAGATAAGCTAGGACTTCCTTTATTGCGGGTGGATTTTGTAAAGGAATATTGGGATAATGTATTTACGTATTTCTTGGATGAATATCGAAAAGGGAGAACACCCAATCCAGATATTTTATGCAATAAATATATCAAGTTTGATGCATTCATG
Source organism: Longicatena caecimuris (assembly GCF_004341945.1). Lineage (GTDB taxonomy): Bacteria > Bacillota_I > Bacilli_A > Erysipelotrichales > Erysipelotrichaceae > Longicatena > Longicatena caecimuris. The sequence goes on along the minus strand of NZ_SMBP01000001.1, from coordinate 315,228 downwards.
AAATATGCCAGAAAACTGGGGTTTGATATTTTAGCAACGGGACATTATGCACAGGTGGAACACACACCTTTATATAGCCGTATGTTACGTGGCGCTGATTCAAATAAAGATCAAACATATTTTCTTTGCCAGGTTTCTCAAGATGCATTAGCACACGCATTATTCCCAATCGGTAATTTGAATAAAGCAGATGTTCGTGAAATTGCACAGAAACTTGAATTAGAAAGTGTAGCTACTAAGAAAGATTCTACGGGTATTTGTTTTATTGGAGAACGTAATTTTAAAGAGTTTTTACAAAATTATTTACCAAGTCAAGATGGTGATATCGTTGATATTCATTCATTAGAAGTAATTGGTCGTCATATCGGGGTTTTATATTATACGATAGGGCAGCGAAAAGGATTAGGTATTGGTGGTAATAAAGGCCCATGGTTTGTAGTAGGTAAGGATGTACATAAAAACATTTTGTATGTGACCAATGGAAATGAAAAAGACTGGTTATATTCTACTAGTTGCATTGTATCTGGCGTGAATTGGCTGCGCCCGCATAAACCAGAAAACGAATATGCATGTACTGCAAAATTCCGCTATCGTCAACAAGATCATGAGATATCTTTACAGTTTATTGATGAAACAACCGTTCTTGTATGCTATCCACAAGGTGTGGCTAGTGTTACCTGTGGACAAGAAGCTGTCTTTTATGATGGTCAAGAATGCTTAGGCGGTGGTGTCATTGAAGAGGTTTTCTGTGATGGTATCAGTATGCAGAAAAAAATAGAGGAGCATGTAGCCCATGGAAAAAACTAATATGAAACATCTTTCCTCTACGCGCTGTATCTTTTTATTACTTTTCTATTTTGTTGGTTATACGTATTTGTTACCACGGATATTAACGGTTTTAACCTTAATGGTGGATCCGCAAGCAACAACCTTTAACATTCCTATTTCCGTTGTGTCTTATGTCATGATTATGGTTTTTGTTATTTGGGTCGCAAAGCCGATTTGGCTGGATTCCATTTTACAATTCAAAGCGAATTGGAAAAAATATTTACCTATGATTTTTGCACTTGTATTTCTTACGGTTATGGCAAATTATATATTAAATATCTTGGTAAGTATCATCACTCAGACAGGGGATAGTGAAAATCAAAAAGTTATTGCCGAGAACGCTATTGTTGCTCCGGCTTTTACGATTTTTTCTAGTGTGATCTTTGCGCCGATCGTTGAAGAAACCATTTTTCGTGGTGGTGTTTTTACATGTTTACGCTCACGTGTATCTTTCAGTTGGGCAATGTTGATCAGCTCCTTTCTCTTTGGCTTTATCCATATCATGGATTCTCTTATCGAAGGGAATTTCACGGATGTGACATATCTGTTTCTATATACTGGTATTGGTCTTGTTTTAGCTTATGGGTATGAAAAAAGCAATTCCATTATCGTTAGTACAGGGGTACATATGTGCAACAATATTCTTGCTATCCTTTCTTTGTTTTTAACATTATAATGTAAGGAGGCCATAATGGAAGAAGAACTGATTTTAGAGGCAAAACTGCTGCATACGATATTTTATAATGAGGCAAATGGATATGCTGTTGGTAAATTTATAACCTATGATGCGAATGAAGAAGATTTTATCGCTACAGGTTTCTTTCGAGAATTACAGGAAGAAGTTATTTACCGTCTACATGGCAGTTATGTAGATCATCCTCGTTATGGTATGCAGTTTCAGGTAAAAGCATATGAAAAAGTCATGCCACAGGATGATGAGAGTTTAATTCGTTTTTTTGCAAGTTCTTTATTCCCGGGCATTGGAAAACAGAGCGCTAAGCTCTTAGTAGAGACTTTAGGGCCAAATGTCATTGAACGAATCAAAGAGGATGAGCAAGTCTTATTACAGATACCATCCTTTACGCCTAAAAAACGCCAAGTTATTTTAGATGGAATTCATGAACATGATGATGTTGATGATACGACTTTTTTCTTTACTCGTTTTGGTATCAGTGTCCGCAATATCATGAAATTTGAGGCAAAGTATGGGCAAGAGGCGGTTGCCCTTATTAAAGAAAACCCTTATCGCTTGATTGAAGAAATTGATGGTATAGGTTTTAAGACTGCTGATAAATTAGCACAGGAGCTATCTTTTGGATTAAATCATCCCTACCGTATCAAAGCTGCTATATTGTCTATGATATTGGAGATGTGCATGGCGAGTGGCGATACTTTTGTGACTACTGAGGATTTGACAAAGCGTGTTGAAAAAGAGTTTAAAGATGTAGATTTGTCTTCTTACTTAGATGAATTGGCAAAAGAATTTCTCATACATAGAGAAGAGGAGCGAATCTATCACCATACACAGTATGATAGTGAAACAGGTATTGCTGCTTTTTTGGCAATGTTTCCTTTTGAAGAACAAGAACCAACTTTAAAAGAAGAACTCATGCAAGACATGGAAGAGTTGGAACAAACATTACACATACAATATGAGGAGAGACAGAAAGAATCCATTCTTACGTTTTTTGCGCATTCCTTTTCAATTTTGACAGGAGGACCTGGTACTGGTAAAACAACGATTGTCCAAGGTGTTTTAACGCTTTATAAACAGCATTATCCAAATGATGTAATTGCTGTATGTGCACCAACAGGAAGAGCTGCTAAACGTTTGAGTGAGCTTTGTGGTTGTAATGCTACTACGATTCATAGTTTATTGCGTTGGGATTTAGAATCGAATACCTTCTTGGTGAATGAAAAAGAACCATTGCAATGTGATTTGCTGATCATTGATGAGTTCAGCATGGTGGATCAATGGTTGTTTTATAATCTTTTAAAAGCTTCAAAACTAGTAAAGAAAATCTTGATCATCGGAGATGAGAATCAATTGCCAAGTGTTGGATGTGGTAGCGTATTAAAAGATCTGATTGCTTGTGAACAATTTGCCGTCACTCGCTTGCATAAAATATTTCGTCAAAGTGAGGGAAGTGATGTGATTGCGCTTGCTCATGAAATACGAGAAGAACATATTACAGTATTAGATCATGCTAAAGACATTGCCTTTTTTGATGCACAGAATTATGAAGTACGTGACTTGGTTGTTCGTATTGTTGCCAATGCTTTAGAAAAAGGCTATGAACCAAAGGATATTCAGGTGTTGGCTCCAAAGTATGGAGGGGTAGCCGGAATTGATGCTTTGAATAATGCTTTACAAAAAATGATGAATCCTTCAACAGCTCATAAACGAGAACTAAAAGTTGGCTATCGCATCTTTCGTGTGGGTGATAAGGTCTTGCAACTGAAAAATCAGCCCGAAGATGAGGTGTATAATGGTGATATTGGAGAAATTGTAGATATCGCTTATGCTTCTGAAAGTGTAGGACAGAAGCATCAATTACTTGTTGATTTTGATGGTATCATGGTGGAATATAGCAATGAACAGCTATATAATATTACCCATGCATTTTGTATTTCCATTCATAAAGCACAAGGCAGTGAATATCCCATTGTTATCTTGCCAATTGTTTCAGAATATGCCTATATGATGAGCAAGCGCTTATTATATACCGCAGTTACTAGGGCGAAGAAAAGTCTTGTTTTATTGGGAGAGCGTGATATGTTACATAAAGCGGTAACACGCAAAGAACGTCATCAGCGTAATAGCACCTTAGAAATGCGGATTCGCAAATTGTTTCATGCATAACTTCATCAAAGCTTACCATACTAGATGTGTAAGAAGGAGTGATACGCATGAACAAATGTTTAGGTGCTGCCGTTATGGGATTTTTAATGGGTTTATATCTTGGCTATATGAAAGATGAGGAAATTGAGGATCTTTGTCATCAGTCAAAAAAAGCTGAGAAGAAAATGAAAAAGAATTACCATAAGGCGATGGATCAAATTTGTGATTGTATGGATTTGGATTAACCCCACGAATGGGGTTTTTCTTTTATGAAACAACGATATGAACGAATATTGTTTCATGCGAAACAGCTTCTTCCTTGCTTAGCATGTATCTTTCTTTTGCTATTAATTATTAAACAATTGGCATTAGATGCATGGTTAGCTGCTATTTATCGTGCTTTTTTACCTATTCTAAGTGGTGTATTATTAGCTTTTTTCCTTCAGCCAATCATTGATCGAGTGCAACAAAGATTTTCTTTAAAGGTCAGTGTAATGTTAGTTTATATTGGCTTGTTGGCGATTCTCGGTGCATTTTTAGCTGTTTTATTACCTTTGTTGTATCAACAGGCGCTCGAGTTGGCACAACTTGTCCCACGATGGCTGCAACAGTTGGAAGGCTTTTTAAAACAACATCATATTGCGTATGACAATTTGAATACGCTAAAGCAAAATTATATGCAGGAAGGGTATATAATAGCAATAGATTCAGCAAAAAGTGTCATTGACACTTTAACGGACTATGGTATTGCGTATATTATTGCGTTCTTTATTTCCATCGATATGGATTTTTGGAAACGTACAGCAAAGAAAATAGTACCAAATGTAACACGGGTTGCGACTTTTTATCATACGCTGAGCAATATCATTTATCAATATTTGGCAGGCACCATGCTAGATCTTTTATTCATTATTGTCAGTGTCGGGATTGTCTTAAGTCTTTATCGTTTTCCAAATGCTTTACTCTATGCTATGATTTTGGCATTGTTAAATTTATTTCCTTATGTTGGAGCTACTTTAGGGCTTATCTTAATAGCAGCCGTAGCAGCTTTACATTATGACCATTACCCATGGATGATGTTTTTCATCGTCTGGAGTATTCAACAGATAGAATCTAATATTATTCAGCCTTTGATCTTTAATCGCACTATGAACGTACGACCGCTGTTAACGTTTGTCTTTATTTTTATATCGGATGCTTTTTTTGGTGTCATAGGTGTGATATTATCCCCTATTTTTGCGGCTGTAGCCCAAATCGTTTTCCGCAGCTATCTGCATTCGAAAACAAGTGATAAGGTAGGAGAATGGGAAGATATCTGGCGAGATTTTGATGAAGTAATGGCAGAGGAGACAATACCATGATATTTGCGATGGTAGTATACAGTGACGAAATTCATGATGAATGATAATCGTGTGAGAATGGCTTGCGTGTAAAATAAGAATTTGTTATAATAGCGAAGGAATAAAAAAGCGTAGAAGAAGAGGAGTACATCCCTGCTGCGGCATAGAGAGAAAACGGAAGGTGGAAGTTTTCGTGTCAGGATGGATGGAAGGCTGCTTTGGAGCTTTTCGCGAGAACATCGGCGTTAACGATGATAAGTAAGGTGTGCTTTCAGTGAAAGTGAACCGGGATGGTACCGCGTAATGATGATTGCGTTCCTGGATAAGGAACGTTTTTTTATGCTTAAGGAGGAAGTTGACATGAAAAATTTAACAGGTAACCAGATACGACAACTGTTTCTTGATTACTTTAAGAAACATGGACACATGATTGAACCAGGCGCTAGTCTGATTCCTCACAATGATCCAACTTTGTTATGGATCAATGCCGGAGTTGCGGCGTTAAAGAAATATTTTGATGGAACAGTGAAACCGGAATGTCCAAGAATTGCCAATGCTCAGAAATCTATTCGTACAAATGATATTGAAAATGTCGGTAAGACGGCACGTCATCACACCTTTTTTGAAATGCTTGGTAATTTTTCAATTGGGGATTACTTTAAAAAAGAGGCAATTCATTTTGCTTGGGAATTTTTAACTAGTGAAGAGTATATTGGTTTTGATAAAGATCGTTTGTATATCACGGTGTATATTGATGATGAAGAAGCATATGATATTTGGACAAACGAAATTGGTGTGGATCCTTCGCACATCTTAAAAACAGCGGATAACTTTTGGCAAATCGGAGAAGGACCATGTGGACCGGATACGGAAATCTTCTATGATCGTGGGGAAGCATATGATCCAGAAGGACTGGGTGAAAAACTGTTTTTTGAAGAGATGGAAAATGACCGCTATATTGAAGTCTGGAATAATGTCTTTTCTCAGTTTGATGCCAAAGAAGGAGTTGCACGCAAGGATTATAAAGAATTGCCACAGAAAAACATTGATACCGGTATGGGATTAGAGCGTTTGACCTGTTTGGTGCAAAATGGTGAAACTAATTTTGATACCGATTTATTCTTGCCGCTTATTCATGCATGTGAACAATATACGTCCATGCGTTATGAAGATGCTGAAAACAAAATGGCGTTTCGTGTTATAGCGGATCATATCCGTACCGTGACCTTTGCGTTAGCGGATGGTGCATTATTTGCCAATGAAGGACGTGGCTATGTGTTACGCCGTGTCTTACGCCGAGCTGTTCGTTTTGGCAGAAAATTGAAAATTGAAGGTGCCTTTATGTATAAGCTGGTACCGGTTGTTTATGAAATCATGAAAGACTTTTATCCATATATCGAAGAAAAAATTGATTATATTGAAAAACTGGTAAAAGCTGAGGAAGAACGTTTCCATGCGACATTGGCAGATGGTGAAAAATTATTGCTGGATGTTATGGAAAAAAATAAAGATAATAAGTTATTGGATGGTGTGACGGCTTTTAAATTGTATGACACCTATGGGTTCCCATTAGAATTGACATGCGAGATAGCAGAAGAAAGTGGATATCAAGTAGATGTGCAAGGCTTTGATGAAGAGATGAAAAAACAGCGCGAGCGTGCCCGCAATGCTCGTGAAGATGTGGAATCTATGTCTAGTCAGTCAGCAGATTTAATGGCCTTTACACAAGATAGTAAGTTTATCGGTTATGATGAAAGAACATGTGATGCACAGGTCATAGCTTTATTTAAAGATGGTAAGCAAGTGGATGCTATATCTGATGAAGGCGATATCATCTTAGACACAACTGTCTTTTATGCGGAAAGTGGAGGCCAGATAGGGGACAGTGGTAGCTTTATGGGGGATGCATTAGGCCGTATTGTCAATACTGTGAAAGCACCACATAAACAGCATTTACATAAGGTTGTTATAGAAGAAGGATGTTTGCATGTTGGCAGCAAGCTGCAACTGGCAGTGGATAATAAAAAACGTGATATTATCACCAGCAATCACTCTTGTACACATTTATTACAAAGTGCTTTGAAGAAAGTTGTTGGAAATCATATTCAACAAGCTGGTAGTTTTGTCAGTGATGAATATCTACGCTTTGACTTTACACACTTTGAAAAGGTAAGTGTGCAGCAGTTAAAGGAAATTGAACAACTGGTAAACCGCTTTATCAGTGAACATCATCCTGTAAGTAAGGTGGAAATGCCGATTGAAGAAGCAAAGCAAAGCGGAGCTACCGCATTGTTTGATGAAAAATACGGGGATGTTGTCCGGATTGTTACAATGGGCGATGTGTCAAAAGAATTCTGTGGTGGCTGTCATGTAAATAACACACAGGAAATTGGTATATGCAAGATTATCTCTGAGGAAAGTATTGGTAGCGGTATCCGCCGTATTACGGCAAAGACGGGCTATAGTGCTTATGAAGAGTTTGCTGCGGAAGAAAAGACACTGCGTCATATAGCAGATGATCTGAAGATGAAGAGTATTGTCAATGTAGATACGAAAGTAGAACAAGTGTTGCATGAAAATGCGCAGCTGAAAAAGGAATTGGCTGCTTTGCAAAGTGAGATGTTCACACTGAAGGCGAATGAATTGATCCATGAGGTGAAAGAGTGCAATGGTCGTCATGTATTGATCAAACGCATGGATGGTGCTGACGCTAATGCGTTAAAAGATATCGCTAGTACCATCAAAGCACAAAAAGAACATGTAATAGTCTTTTTAGCAAGTGTTTGCAACGATAAGGTTGTATTTGTTGCTGGCGCAGATAAATTGGCTGTGGCTGATGGCATTAAGTGTGGCGATTTGGTAAAAGAGGCAGCAATGCTTTGTGATGGCAAAGGCGGAGGAAGAGCAGATCTTGCGCAGGCCGGTGGCAAAGATGTGACGAAAGTGGATGAAGCCGTGGAATTCATTAAAAATAAACTGTCTTAGGGTTTCAATTTTATAGAAAATAGGATAAAATGAAAGAAAGATAAAAAAAGGAGGTAATACGATGAGAGATATTACAGAGACGATGTCTTTTAAATCAGATGATTTAAAGCGTGACAATATCAAGCATGTATTACGTGTCGTGAAGGAAGCGTTGGATGAGCGTGGCTATAATTCGGTGAACCAGCTGGCCGGATATCTTATCAGCAATGATCCTGCATACATTTCTTCCCATAACAATGCCCGCAGCATTATCCAAAGCGTAGAGCGCTATGAAATTATTGAAGAGTTAGTGCGCGCTTATCTGGAAGATGATCAGCATTGATGCGAATCTTAGGACTTGATCTTGGTTCACGTACATTGGGGGTCAGTGTGAGTGATGCTTTAGGGATGATAGCACGTCCCGTCGAAACCATACGTTTTGAACAGGATGATTATGATTCCGCTTTGACGCAGATAAAAAAATACATCGATGAATTTCAGGTAAAAAAGGCAGTGCTGGGATTGCCTAAGCATATGAATGGAGATGTCGGTATTCGCGGGGAGATTTCCATCATGTTTAAAGAAAAACTAGAAACCTTAGGTGTGGAAGTGATACTTTGGGATGAACGTTTGACAACTGTTGCAGCTGAACGCATTCTTATCAGTGCAGATGTATCCCGCAAGAAGCGCAAGAAAGTTATTGATCAGATGGCTGCTGTTCAGATTTTACAAGGCTATCTAGATAGAAATCATCAGGGGCTGTAAAAGCCCCTTTCTACAGGAGGATATAATGTTAGAAACAAATACGATGTTTGTCACAGATGAAAGTGGCAATGAAAAAGAAATGGAAATTTTATTCACATTTGAAGATGAGGAAAAAGGACGCAAATATGTAGTGTTTGCGGATCCTGAAGATGAAGGAGAAGAGGTTTTTGCCTCTGCTTATGATGATGAAGGCAATCTGATGCCGGTTGAAACAGATGAGGAATGGCAGATGATCGAAGAAGTGATAGGAGCGTTCCAAGAAGATGAAGGCGCTGAAGAATAAGAAGATTCTGATACCTGCCATCCTTGTTATTATCTGTTTGGTTATTGGTGTCACAGCCTTTTCTATGTATACCGCAAAGCTAAAAGCTCTATCAACCACACCAGAAAAAGTCATCTTTGAAGTAAAAGAAGGCGAAGGTAATGCGTCTGTATTAGACAAGTTGGAAAAAGCTGGATTGATACAGGATGTACAGGCAGCAAAGCTGTGCATGAAACTGCAAGGCTTGAATGACATCAAATTTGGTGTCTTTACATTGGATCGTTCTTGGGATACAGAAACGATTTTAGAAAACTTGAATGATGTTAAAAAAGCAAAGCAAAATGAAGTTATGATTACGTTTAAGGAAGGTATGTGGGCGAAAGATATTGCACAGTCATTGCAACACAAGCTAGGTGTAAATGCAAAGAATTTGTTAAAACTGTGGAATGATGATACCTATCTTAAAGAACTTATGAAGACATATCCTTTTTTGACAAAGGATATCTTAAACGATAAGACACGAGTGAAACTGGAAGGCTATTTGTTCCCGGAAACGTATACGTTTGCAAAGGATGCGGATGAAAAGGAAATTACCAAAACATTTTTGGATCATTTTCAAAAAATCTATCAGAAATATGAAAAGGATATTGTTTCCAGTAAATTCACTATGCATGAAATCCTAACTCTTGCCAGTATGGTTCAATATGAGGCAAGTACGAAAGAGGATATGCAATTGATTGCCGGTGTTTTCTTTAATCGCTTAGATAAAGATATGATGTTACAATCCAGTGTTACCGTATGTTATGCATTGTATGATGATCTAACAAGTGGAGAAGACTGTGAAGTGAATCCGGATATTGATTCCTTATACAATACATATAAGTATAAAGGCTTACCGATCGGTCCGATTTTAAATCCGGGAGAAGATGCAGTACAAGCCGTTTTGCATCCGACAAAGAGTGATTATCTGTATTTTGTTGCGGATGTATATGGCGATGGTAAAGTTCATTATGCGAAATCTTATGAGGAACAGTTACAGAATCAAGAAAAGTTCCATTTGAATAAATAAGAAGGTGTATGTGATGAAAAAAACGATTGTAATCGGAATAGCCGGAGGCAGTGCTTCAGGAAAAACATCGATTTCACAGCAGTTGAAAGATCGTTATGAGAACACTCAGTCCGTCGTCATTATCCGACAGGATGATTATTATAAAGATCAAAGCGAGAAGACGATGGAAGAGCGTGTAAAAACGAATTACGATCATCCTTTTGCTTTCGACAATACTTTATTAGTAAAACAGTTGAAAGAGCTGACTATGGGCAAGGCTATAGAAAAACCAACCTATGATTTTGTTCAACATACCCGCTCGCATAGCATTGAGCATATAGAACCAAGTGATGTTATTGTCATTGAAGGACTGTTTGTTTTGGAAAACGAAGATTTACGTAATTTATGCGATATTAAGATTTTTGTTGATACTGATGCAGATATTCGTTTTATACGTCGCTTGTTGCGTGATGTAAAACAGCGAGGCAGGACATTAGAGTCAGTTGTTGAACAATATACAAGTACGGTAAGAGATATGCATAATCTGTTCATTGAACCAAGCAAACGCTATGCAGATGTCATCATCCCAGAAGGGGGTCACAATATGGTGGCGATTGATTTGTTGATGACGAAAATAAGTAGTATTATTCAGGAAAACGTGGTATAATACCATGCGACGATAGGAGTGAAAATATGGCAGACGAAAAGTTTTATGTAACCAAAGAAGGGTTAGATGAACTCTTAAAGGAACAGGATAATCTGATCCATGTAGTACGTGATGAAGTCATTTTAGAATTACAGGAAGCTCGTGCACAGGGTGACCTTAGTGAAAATGCCGATTATGATGCTGCTCGTGACCATCAGGCACGTGTAGAAGCTAGAATTCGTGAGCTTGAAGCAATGATTGCCAATGCCGAAATCATTGAAGGCGATAAAGAAACAAGTAGTAAAACAGTAGGTTTAGGTTCTACCGTAACAATTAAAGATCTTTCTAGTGAGGAAGAGGAAACGTATACGATTGTTGGTTCTATAGAAGCTGATCCACTAAATGGAAAATTGTCCAATATTACCCCTTTAGCAGTTGCTTTGTTGGATAATAAGCTGGGTGATATTGTTGAGGTTTCTAATGTGGAAGAACCTTATAAGGTTAAAATCGTTAATTTGAAGTAATCGATGTATGAAAAAGCAGGTTTTCTGCTTTTTTTTATGCTGTTTTAGTACTGCAGAAAAGATGGTTCATTTATGTTTCATAAAAGAATTTAAGCGTATAGGAACGTTTTGATAATAATGCTATTTCTATATCATACTATTGAAAGATTGAGAATACCTGTTTTAGATATACGGGTATCTTTTTTATAATTTATTACGGAAAAAGCCTGTTTGTGTCGTATAGCTAAATGGAGGGATCTATATGAAAAAGACAGGTATCTTTTTTAGTATTTTATTTTTCTTGTTTTATTATGAACGTTATGAAGTCATAGATGTTCGTAATTATCAAAGTGCTGTAAAAAGTGTGGAAGTGAAAGGTGAAGTACAGCATCCGGGTGTCTACCAATTAGAGCGTCATGCGAATGTGGAAAAAGCCATAAAAGCAAGTGGAGGATTAACCAAGCAAGCAGATATCAGTGGTTTAAATCTGACTATGGGTATAGAACATCACGGTGTTCTTGTTGTACCCTCAAAACATAGGATCACAAAGATTTCCATCAACGCCGCAACGCTAGAAGAGTTGGACACTTTGCCGGGGATTGGTCCTTCGATTGCACAGCGTATCGTTGAATATCGAAAACAAATGCCTTTTCAGACTTTAGAGGATTTGAAACAGGTAAAGGGAATTGGGGATAAATTGTTTGATAAAATAAAGGAGCATATTTGTTTATGAAGGGCATATGGTTATGTATTGGCTGTATTGTCCTTATATTTAGCTGGCTGCCCGTATACAGCAGTTTCTTCTTTCTGGTGGGTGCTCTATGGTTTCTTCATAAACGATTTCATCGAGGAGAAATCATATGTCTGGTGTTTTGTTTGCTGGTATTTGTAAGAATTCAGCGTTTGTCTGATGTGCATGAAATTTCTTCTCGTATCGTGAAGATACAAGAAATCAAACAAGGATATATGATTGGGGCTAACAAAGAGGGAAGATTTTTACTATATGGATTGAAAAAGGTATCTTTTGATGATGTAGTAGAATTGCGTGGAACTTATGAGAAAATCGATAGTATACATAATTTGGGACAGTTTCATTTTGCGACATGGGCAAAACGTAAAGGAATGGTATATTGTATGAATGTAAAAAGTTATACTCTTATTAAAGAAGGGACTACGTTACGTCATCGATTATATGCCAATATTGAAACAAAAGATGTTGCGATTCAGCAATTTTTAAAAGCCATGCTGTATGGTATTCATGAAGAAGAAGTATCTTTTTTATTGCTATCCAGTGGTATGCATATTGCTTTTTTATCACGGTTTCTTACAAAGCGAATGGCACGCAAATGGGGATTTGCCAAAGCCCATAGGCTTACACTTCTTTTAATGATGGGGATGAGTTATCTTACTGTTTTATCTTCCTCTATCTTACGCGTAGTTTGCTCTTCGCTTATCTCTGGCCTTTTTACCAATTTTGATGAGAAAGATACGCTTGGTATATCAATGATTTTTACCATTTTGTTAGCGCCTTCTATGGCCTATGAGGTTGCTTTACTGATTCCTGTATGTTTTCGCCTGGTTTTTATGTTTCATGTCGCAAAGCGTAATAAAAAAATAGTTGGCATGTTGGTGCTTTTTCCAGCACAGATGTGGTTTTATCATACATGTGATCCGCTGCAAATGGCTCTGTTTTCCTTTCTGCGTAAAGTCTATGCTATTCTCTATGTACTGGCATGGCTGCTTATCCTACCGGCAACAGAATACCTGTTTTTGCTGATACAATGGATGTTAGCAGCATTGCGCCTAATACAGCAGATTTCTTATCCGTTGTATGGCAGTGTATCTATCCTTTGGTTAATTTTATGGTGTTTATCAGCAATGCGGTATATTTCCTATGTACATTGGAAGGATAGTCTTACCCTATGTTTGCTTCTTGTTATATTTTTTTTACGTCCCTACCTTTCGCCGTTTGCTTCGGTTACGATGCTGGATGTTGGACAAGGCGATTGTACACTTATTATTACTCCCTATCACAAAGAAGTTATCTTGATTGATGTTATGGGACATAAAAAGAAAAATATTCCAAAAGAGATTATTGTTCCGTATTTGCATGCCCAAGGGATTTATCATCTTGATAAGATCATTGTGACACATGCCGATATGGACCATAGTGGTGGTGTTGCACAGTTGCAAGAATTAATGCATGTTGATGAAATTATCGATCATAAACAGCTGGCAAAACAACAGGAAACACCATGGATGAAGTTTTTTCTTTTAGATTATGAGGGTGAAGATGAAAACGATAATAGTATTGTTACGATGCTGCGTCTGTATGATACCTCCTTTTTATTTATGGGTGATCTAGGTATAAAAGGCGAACAAAAATTATTGCAGCTATATCCTAAATTAGAGGCGGATGTCGTAAAGATAGGGCATCACGGCAGTAAGACTAGTTCTGCAACAGCTTTTTTACATCAAGTGCATCCAGCCCTTGCACTAATATCCAGTGGCCGACATAATTTTTATGGACATCCTCATCAAGAAGTGTTGGATGCTATGGAAAAAGAAGGTATCTTACCACTTATAAGTGCAAGACATGGTGGGGTTACAATAAAAATTTGTAAATATTTTCGTTTTTTCAAGACGGCTGAGCAGCAATTTGGTATAATATTACCTAGGTGATAAGCATGAATTATGTCTTGTATGGAGAAGAACAGTTTCGTTTGAAAAAAACATTGCAAACGATCATCAAAGAATATATAGCAGATGGCGATGAATTAAATACCGTTCAATACGATGCCTTGCAATGTGATCTGGAAACGATCCTAGAGGATGCTATGACGATTCCTTTTTTCTCTGCCTATAAGATTATTCTTGTTTATCATGCAAATTTTTTATCCGCTGCCAATGATACAGGAATTGATCCCAATGGATTAGAAAATTATGTGAAACAACCGATGGAAAGTACGGTGTTAATTCTGATTGGTGATTTCGCGAAATTAGATACACGCAAAAAAATCATTAAGCTGATTCAAAAAAATTGGAAGGTATTAGAATTTCGCAAGCTGGATGATCTCGGTAAGCAAAGTTGTGTGAAAGAGGAAATACAGCGCCGACAGTTGCATGTAGATGCACAGGCCATGCAAGAATTATTGAAACGATTACCACTGGATATGGAAACCATTCATTCCGCATTTGATAAATTGCAGCTTTATGGTGGTGATATCACGCAGGATGTGGTTGCTCATTTAGTAGCCAGACCGTTAGAAGAGGATGTTTTTGAGTTGGTCAATGCGGTGGTGGAGCAGGATGTTCGTAAAGCCTTTCGCATTTGGTGCGATTTGTGTGTCGTTAATACTGATGCCATTTATCTGATTGCCCTGTTAGCATCTCAATTTCGTTTTCTGTTTGAAGTAAAAACCTTGATGATGCAAGGGGAATCCAAAGATGGGATCAAAGATATATTACATGCACATCCATACCGTATAAAATTAGCTATGCAGAGTGTGCAGAATTTATCCGCTTCTTATCTGATGAGCATGTTGGCAAAGTTAGCAACACTGGATCAGAAATTAAAAGGCGGTTTACTGGATAAAAAAATGGGATTTGAAATGTTTTTATTAGAATTGCAAGGAGCTTAATATGAAGTCATTAAAAGAACTATATCGGATTGGTCCAGGACCATCCTCCTCACATACATTAGGACCACAGCGTGCCTGCCGTTTATTTCAGAAACGTTATCCTATGGCACATCATTATGAAGTTGAACTCTATGGTTCTTTATCCTTGACGGGAAAGGGACATTTAACAGATGCTATCATTATGGAAACGATGAAACCTAAAGCATGTTTGGTGTTTTTCAAGAATAAAAAAGATTTAAAGCATCCCAATACTATGCGCTTGATTGCTTTTGATGAAAAGAATCAGGAAATTGGGGATATGATTGTGTATTCAATTGGTGGTGGAGCAATTCGTGTTGAAGGAGAAACAAGTAATGAAGGAAAGGATGTTTATCCGCATCATTTTCTAAAAGATATTTTAGAATATTGTGAAGCCCATGCAATGGAATTATGGGAGTATGTCAATATGTTTGATCCCTTAGGCGATTATATGGATAAGATCATGGATCAGATGATCAAAACGGTTGATGGTGGTTTACAGAAAGAAGATGTCTTACCAGGCGATCTGCATTTAAAACGCATAGCAAAAGAATTAAAGGAACAGGCAGATGAATGCAAAAGTGCTGTGGAAAAAGAAAAATTATTGTTGTGTGCATATGCATATAGTGCCAGTGAGGAAAATGCTGGTGGCAGTATTACCGTTACGGCACCAACGCTAGGCAGCAGTGGTATCTTACCTTCTTTGGTATACTATTACCATAAAAATTTGGGGTATTCCCGTGAATGCATTCGTAATGGTTTGAAAATTGCTGGTTTATTCGGCAATTTAATTAAGGAAAATGCGACGATATCTGGTGCACAAGGAGGATGTCAGGCAGAAATTGGTGCTGCTGTTTCAATGGGGGCGGCTATGGTGGCATATTTTCGCGGAGGAAGCAGTTCCCAAATAGAATATGCGGCAGAAATCGGCATTGAACATCATCTTGGTTTAACCTGTGATCCTGTCGGCGGATATGTTATGATTCCTTGTATTGAACGTAATGCTGTAGGAGTTCTTAGAGCAATGGATGCAGCTATTTTAGCGCAAAGCATCTGCAATGTCAGAGAACATAAGGTCAGCTTCGATATGGTCGTAAACACCATGAATTATACTGGACGTAAGATTGCTTTAGAATTAAAGGAGACAAGTCTTGGCGGTTTAGCAAGCGTCGTACCGATTCGTTAAGAAAGGAAGTGCTTTAAGATGAAGTCACTGATTGTTTATTCCAGTGCTACTGGAAACACACGAAAATTAGCAGAAGTATTTGCTAATGAAATCGAAGATGCAGAATTACTGAGTATTCAAGATGTCAAAGTATCCATGTTAAAAAACTTTGATATGCTTTATTTAGGTTATTGGGTGGATAAAGGTGATTTAGATGCAGCCAGCGCAAAGTTGGCAGAGCATGTGCAAAATGCTAAAATTGTCTTATTTGGCACATTAGGGGCTGCTGATAATTCCGAGTATTATACCATGGTCAAACGACGCATTGAAACGCATTTTCAAGATGCCAAACTGTATGGGCATTTCTTATGCCAGGGGAAAGTACAAGAATCTGTGATTGCACGTTATCGTCAAATGATAAAAGAACATCCCGATGATGTACATATGCAGGAACAGCTTAAAAATTATGAGAAGGGAAGAACTCATCCAGATGAAACGGATTTACAAAAAGCCCGCGATTTTGTCCGTTCCATCACCTAAAATTCCATATGAAGATGGCTTTTATGTGTATTTACTGCGTTGCTGTGATGAATCCTTGTATTGTGGATGGACAACCAATTTACGGAAACGCTTTTATGATCATGTTATGAAAAAAGGTGCAAAGTATACAAAAGCACATCGCCCATTGGAGTTGTATTATTTTGAATCCTGTGAGGATGCAGCCAGTGCTCGTAAACGAGAATATGCAATAAAACAGCTAAGCAGAAGGGAAAAATTAGCATTAAGAAATATTAAAAAAGCATCTGATTTCTAATGAATCAGATGCTTTCCTACATAATAAAGACAATTGCTATGAAATGCAAAATACTGGCGATATTAATACAAATATGCCAATAAGAATGAAAATATTTATGTTGTGGTTTGCCATAAAAGAAGGCGCCAATGGTATACATGATACCGCCAGCTACGATCAACCCTAGAAAGAGTGGCGTTACATTCTGGATGATTGCAGGCATAAATAAGAGTGCTGTCCATCCCATAATCATATAAATCGTCATAGACAATTTCGGATAAGATTTTGAAGATAATGCTTTTAATAAGACACCGCCGATGACGGCACACCATTCAATACAAAGAATGGCAATACATTCCCAACCGCCGATGACACATAAAGCAATAGGGGTATAACTACCGGCAATCGCAAAATAAATGCAGATATGATCTAGCTTACGGAAAACATATTTATGATCGCTACCAAAAGGCATACAGTGATATAAGGTAGAAACGATAAACATCAAAAACAAACAAACTATGAAAATGGAAACACCTGTCGAACGCAAGGTTCCACCAAGTTCATATGAGTATACAGCTGCGGCAGGAAGAGCGATAAGACAAAGCAATGCCATGATTCCATGGGTCACACAATTGGCAACTTCTTCTCCTAATCCCAGTTTATACATATCACGCATGGATTTTTCTTCCATGAATGCATCACCTCCCATGAAGTTGTTACCTATTGTAGCACAATTGTATAAAAAGCTCAACGAAGGTTGTCGAAGAAATATTTATTTAGCGCTCATATAAAGAAGTGTCCTCTATATGAAACACATTTCCGTAAGAGTGCTGATTGAAAAAATGTGGGAATCTTAAAATATCTTGTAAGACAAGGGAAAAATCATGATATAATAGAAAACGGTATAAAAAAGCAGATTCGTATTTTAGTAATGATTATTTATCAGACAATACGTGACTTTTTGAATGGAGGCACCTATGTTTTTAAAACGAATAGAACTGCAGGGATTTAAATCCTTTGCGGATAAATCCATCATCACCTTTGATTCTGATGTCATTGGTATCGTAGGGCCAAATGGCTGCGGAAAAAGTAATATCAATGATGCCATTCGCTGGGTGTTGGGGGAGCAAAGCGTAAAATCACTGCGTGGGACAAGTATGAGCGATGTTATCTTTAATGGCTCTACAGAACGAAAACCGGTAAATATGGCCGAAGTGACCTTAGTCTTCGATAATTCGCGTCACATTATGAATGTCGATTTTGAAGAGGTTGAGGTTACCCGTCGTTTGCATCGTCAAAGCGGTGAAGGCGAATATTTCATCAATAAGACACCATGCCGTTTAAAAGATATCGTTAATCTTGTGATGGATACTGGATTAGGAAGAGATTCTTTATCTATCATATCACAGGGAAATATTTCAGCTTTTGCGGATGCAAAGCCTGAAGAGCGAAGAGCTTTATTTGAAGAGGCAGCCGGTGTGGCTAAGTATAAGAAACGTAAAAATGAATCGTTAGGCAAATTAAATCGAACACAGGAAAATCTGTCTCGTTTAGAAGATATCATTATGGAATTGGAACGTCAGGTGAATCCTTTAAAGCGGCAGGCAAAGAAAGCGAATATTTATATTGAGAAAAAAAGTGAACTAGAAAAGATTGAGGTTAGTGTGTTAGTGGATGAGATTGAAAAACTGCACACGCAGATGGAAGAGCTGAAAAAGAAATCTTTTGATTTAGACACACAAAAAGCGATGCATGAGACAACGATTTCCGTAGAAGATAATCAAAATAGTGAATTACGGAATGAGATGTATCAGTTGGATCGTGAAATCACCAAATTACAGGAAACTTTTACGAAATTAAGTGAAGATGCCCGTATGTTGGAAACGCGGAAGATCGAAATGGATGAAAAGCGTAAATATGCGTTGGAATTTGCCAGTAATGCAGAGAAAGCGAAAGAATTAAAAGCAATGATGGAAGAGGCTCATTATGAATATGAGGATCGTTCTCGCCGTTTACAAGACTTGGAAACGGATATGGCATTGCGTAAGGAAGAAATGACGAAATGTGATAATGATATTTCTTATTGTTTGCAAGAAAATCAACAGGCGAATGCCATCTTGAATCGCTTGCAGAATCGTAAGGATGTATTAGAAAATTTAGCGCGTCAGCCATTTAATCATCAACAGGCGGTCAAGGCAGTACTAGATGCAAATTTAAATGGTATCTTAGGGGTAGTATCCCAACTGTTTAAACCGCAGATGAATTATGAAACGGCAATTTCAAATTCATTGGCTGGAGCAATGTATCATATTGTAACAAAAGATGAGGCATCTGCGCGGCATGCAATTTCTTTTTTGAAAAAAAATCAGTCAGGTAGAGCAACCTTTTTACCTTTAACTGTCATGAAACCACGCTATATGAATAAAGAACATCGCATGTTGGCTGAAAACTGTGAAGGATTCTTAGGAATCGCGAGTGAATTTGTTGAAAATGAAGAACGGTTTAACACCTTGCGAGATGCATTGTTTGGGAATGTCATTGTGGTGGACCAACTGGTGAATGCGAATGAGATTGCCAAGGTGTTGCGCTATGGCTATAAGATTGTAACGCTTGAAGGAGATATCGTTAATAAAGGGGGAAGTATGACAGGTGGACGTACTCGTAATCAAGCAACTCCTTTAACGATACAAAAAGAATTGAATCAGGTGTTGCAAAGCCTAGATGGTCAAAGCATGAAAGTTGATGGCTTAAAGAATCAGCTAACAGCTTTGCAAAGCAAAAAAGAACGCTTGCGTACCGATTTTGTGCAGATGCAGATATCCAGTGCGCAGCTAGATCCTATCGTTAAGGCAAAATGGGCGAAATATGATCGTTTAAAGGCGGATTACGAGCAAATTGCCCCGCAGGAAGATTTAGCAGATAGTGCGCTGATGGAAGATGATATCGTCGTCAAGCTTTCCGCGGTGCATTCTAAGATTGATGATATTACCTCACAGATGAAGAGCAAGCGTGAACGTCGTTTAAAAGCCGGAAACGAAGTGGAACGTAAGGATGGACAGATTCGCCAATTACGTCGAGAGCTTAATGTGTTACAGAATGAAATGCGCGAAGTAGAAGTCGCACAAGCTAAAGCTGAAACACGGTTAGAAACAAGTATGGAGCGTTTGAGTTCTACTTATGAAATGACGTTTGAATATGCGCAGAGCATGAAATTAGATACAGATATGGAGGAAGCTCGCAGACGTGTTGTCGTGTTGCGCCAGGAAATTGCGGCGTTAGGAAATGTAAATTTAGATGCGCCGAAAGAATATGAAGAGGTGAGTGAACGCTTTACCTTTTTATCGAAACAGCGCGAAGATTTATTGGCGGCAAAGGATAAGATTCTTACCGCAATCGATGAGATGGATGAAATCATGATCAAACAGTTTAAAGAGATGTTTGATAAGATCAATGCGCAGTTAAATGATGTTTTCCGAGCCTTGTTTGGCGGTGGTAAAGCTAGATTGTTCATGGTGGATCCACAGGATGTGTTAAATACCGGCATCGATATTGATGTCCAGCCTCCAGGAAAGACCGTACAAAATATTCGCCTTTTCTCTGGTGGTGAAAAGAGTTTGATTGCGATCTGTGTGCTCTTTTCTATCCTAAAGGCGAGAACGATGCCACTGTGCATCTTTGATGAGGTAGAAGCTGCTCTTGATCAGGCGAATGTTGAACGATTTGCCAAATACATTGGGCAATTCCGAGGAGAGAGTCAGTTTATCGTAGTGACTCATCGTCCGGGAACAATGGCGCAATGTGATGCATTATATGGGGTTACCATGCAACAAAATGGTGTGTCGCAGCTGTTGAAAGTTAAGCTGCAGGATGCAATTCATATGATTGATAAAGAAGAGGTGAGTGCATAATGGGAATTTTATCAAAATTAAAAAATACATTTTCATCCAAGAAGGATGGTGATCGCTATCTAAGTGGTTTAAATAAATCAAAAAAATCGTTTTCTGAACGTATTCGCCGTTTAGCAGTGGGATTTGCTGGTGTTGATGAAGCGTTCTTAGAAGAATTGATGATTGTCTTGCTAGAGGCAGATATCGGTATAAAAACAGCTCAGAAAATTGTTGATGAAGTAGAAAATCGTGCAATGGATCGGAAATTGAAGAAATTTAATGAAATCACCGATTGTCTGATTGAAGTTATGCGAGATATGTATTGTGCAAAAGAGGACGCTCCTTTTCATAAAAATACAGATGGTCCTACGGTGATCTTAATGGTTGGTGTAAATGGCAGTGGGAAAACAACCACCACGGCTAAACTGACCAAACGTTTTCAAGAAGAAGGAAGTAGTGTTGCTTTGGCGGCAGCGGATACATTCCGCGCAGGAGCGATAGATCAATTGGCAACCTGGGCCCAACGCTTAGATGTGCCTTGTATCAAGGGACGCGAAGGCGGAGATCCAAGTGCAGCTTTAGTGGATGCGTGTCGCTATGTGAAAGAACATCAGATTGACTATTTGATTGGAGATACAGCAGGAAGATTGCAGAATAAGGCGAATTTAATGAAAGAGCTGGAGAAAATGCGCCGTGTTATTGAACGTGAAATTCCTGGTGCGCCGCATGAAGTATGGTTGGTGTTGGATGCAACAACCGGACAAAATGGTATCTCACAGGCACAGATTTTCTTAGAAACGACCAATGTGACAGGGATTATCTTGACGAAACTAGATGGTACGGCAAAAGGTGGTATTGTCATTGCGATACGTGAACAATTAGGTCTGCCTGTAAAATATATCGGTTTAGGAGAAACGGTGGATGATCTTCGTCCGTTCGATATTGATTCTTACTTATATAGCATGTGTGAAGGATTATTAGAAGAATGATCGAAAAAACCGAAGAGATGAACGCACTGCTTGATTTTTATGAAACACTTTTAACCGAGAAACAAGCAGAAGTGATGAAATTATATTATCAAGAAGATTTTTCACTTTCGGAAATTGCGGAAACGTTAGCGATTTCGCGCTCAGCAGTAAGTGATCATATGAAACGCAGTTCTTTGATCTTACAGGAGTATGAGAAAAAACTTCATCTTGTGCAAAATTATGAAACAAGAATCAAAATCTATGATAAAATAAAAGCAGTCGGTGATGCAGAAATCTGTACACTGGTTGAGGAATTAGAAAAATTGGAAAATTAGCAGGAGGAAAGCAGAAATGTCTAAAATTATTTCAGTGAACGCAGGTAGTTCATCATTAAAATTCCAGTTGTTTGAAATGCCATCTGAGACGGTATTAACGAGTGGTATCGTCGAAAAAATCGGTTTTGAAGATGCGATGTTTACCATTAAAGTAGATGGTGAGAAAATTAAAAAAACATTGCCTATCCCAGATCATACAAAAGCAGTGGCTTTATTGTTGGAAGCTTTGGTAGAATATAAGATTGTCAATAGCTTAGATGAAATCGTTGGCGCAGGTCATCGTGCTGTACATGGTGGAGAAATCTTTAAAGAAAGTGTACCTGTAACAGATGATGTAGTTGCTAAATTTGCATCTTTAAATGACTTAGCACCATTACATAACCCAGCTGGTTTAGTTGGGTATAACGCATTCAAAGAAAACCTGCCAAGCTGTAAACATGTGTTCGTTTTTGATACGGCATTCCATCAGACAATGCCAAAAGAAAGCTATATTTATGCATTGCCAATGCGTTATTATGATGAATATAAGATTCGTCGTTATGGTTTCCACGGAACTTCTCATAAATATGTATCCTTACGTTGTGCAGAATTAATGAACAAGGATGTGAAGGATACTAAGATCATTACTTGTCATTTAGGAAATGGCGCATCGATTACTGCTGTAGATGGTGGAAAATCTATTAATACATCCATGGGCTTTACGCCATTGGCTGGTGTGATGATGGGAACACGCTGCGGTGATATTGATCCTGCTATCGTTACGTATGTCATGAAAAAAGAAGGATTAACTCCTGATGAAATGGATACGGTTATGAATAAGCAATCAGGTATGCTAGGCGTTTCGGGCATTAGTTCTGATGCACGTGATATTGAAGATGCTTGCAAGGAAGGCAATGAAAGTGCCATCTTAACAACGGAAGTATATGTGAATCGTGTTATCAATACAGTAGGTGGCTATTATGCACAGCTTGGTGGTGCGGATGCTATCGTCTTTACTGGTGGTATTGGAGAAAACGATACGAATATTCGCCGTTTGGTATGCGAACGTTTGAAGGATGCATTTGGTATTGTCTTAGATGAAGAATTGAATGCAAAAAGCCGTGGAAAAGAGCTATTATTATCAAAACCAGAAAGTAAGGTTCAGGTGTGGTTGATTCCTACTAATGAAGAACTGATGATTGCGCGTGATACCTTTGCATTGTTAGGTGAATAAGATGTATCAAGCACTGTTTGATTTAGTTGAGCAATATGACATTATCACGATATATCGTCATGTTTCTCCAGACAGTGATGCCTTGGGTTCACAGTTTGGTCTCAAACAGTGGATTCAAGATACATATCCCAAAAAGCAGGTATATGCTTTAGGGTCGAGTGGAAGCGGTTCACGTGACGGCAATTTTCCCGCAATGGATGTTGTAGATGATGGAACAATAACACAAAGTCTCGCTATTATCTTGGATACGGCGAATAGTGCCCGCGTGGATGATGAACGCTTTCTAAACGCTGCCTATCGATTGAAAATAGACCATCATATTTATGTCGAAACATTTGCCGATGTAGAAATTATTCAGGATCTGAAAGGTGCTACATGTGAAATATTAGCAGATATGTTTATGCAAAAAGGTATTCGTATATCTGCACTGTGTGCACAATATTTATATGGTGGTTTAATTGCTGACACTTTACGTTTTTCTATTTCAACCATGACACCAGATACGTTCCACGTGGCTGCTTATTTATTAACATGTGGTGTGGATGTAGCTAAGGCAAATGAAGACAATTTTTCGACAAGTCTGCGTCTATATCGTTATGAAAATTATATTCGTGCGAATTGCAGTGTCTTAGAAGAGAAATTAGCCTATATGATCGTATCCAAAGAAGATTACGAGCATTATGGACTGACGTTTGATGAGGCGAAGGAAAAAGTATTTGTTATGGGTGGTGTACAGGAATTTGAAGCATGGGCCTTATTTATTGAAAAAGAACGAGATGCTGATGGTAACGCAATCTATAATGGTAGCCTGCGCTCTCGCCAAAAAACGATCAATGATATTGCCAATACTTATCATGGTGGTGGACATCGCTTTGCCTGTGGGGTTAAGGGATTAAAGAAGGATGACATTAATCGCTTATTACAGGAATTATTAAAACGCATTGATGAATAAATAAAAAGTCTTGAAACTGTTGTTATGTAGTAGTATAACGATAGTTATAAGACTTTTTTCATGTTTTCTGTACTTTAGAAACTATTTAACTACCATTTTATGAGTGAACTTATGATGAAATTCCCTGCCAAATGAAAAGGTAGAGATAAGTATGTGTATTCCTTACGTTATAAGGACGTAGTATGTGCATACATGTAATGAAAAGGGAATCTAAATGGTTAGGGAAATGATATTCTCAATGTAATCTTTAGGAAATCTGTGGAAGAGGTTCAAGTTTTCTTTTATACATGATAAAATATAAGAATGAAAGAGGTGATGTCATGAGTGTACATCTGCATGTGCGCAGCTGTTATACCTTGCTGCAAAGTACGATGACCATACAAAAGATCGTTGACAGTGCTAAGCGGTATGGCTATCATGCGGTAGCACTTTGTGACAAAGAAGTTATGCATGGAGCCATGGCCTTTTATCATATGGCTAAGAAAGCTGATATTCAGCCAATCTTTGGTATGGAAGTAGAGGTGGCTGAAGAAGAGGGAATATTTGGCTTTATACTATTGGCCAAAAATGATGATGGTTATCAAGCGTTGATGAAATTATCTACAATGCTAAATACAAAAGAACGGAAAGAACAGTTAACAATGGAAGAGTTGTTAACGTATACGAAAGATTGTGTCGTCTTAACAAATGGTGACCAAAATCAGATGGAAACATATCTCATAAAAGAAGAGATGGAACATTTGGCAGCCTTTTTGCAACGGTGTAAGGAAAGTTTCGCGACTTTCTATGTAGCAATCTCTCGTAACGACAGCCCGTTATTACGACAAAAGAACCGACTTTTAAAAGCATTATGTCAACAGATGCAAATACCAACGACGGCTTTATCTCGTATATATTTTGATGAAGCGAAAGGTGAAGAAAGCTATAAAACACTATGTGCTATCAATCAAGGGGTATCTTTAGATGATAAGATGCTGAATTATAGCCCAAAGCGATATTTCCGCTCGAAAGAAGAAATGGTAGAACTATACGATGAAGATGATCTGGCAGCCAGTGATAAAATTGCTCGGATGTGTCATGTTGAAATGAAATTTCCAAAGGCCATTTTACCTAAATTCAAAAATCGTTATGGTATGAGCAGTGAGGAATTCTTACGCAGGCTTTGTCATAAAGGACTTGAGAAAAGGATGCAATATCAGAAAATCCCATCTGTTTATGAACAGCGTCTGCGTTATGAATTGGATGTTATCATTTCTATGGGATATGCAGATTACTTTTTAATAGTCTGGGATTTTATCCGTTTTGCAAAAACGCAAGATATTTACATTGGGCCAGGCCGTGGTAGTGCTGCCGGTTCATTAGTCGCCTATTGTTTAGGAATTACTCATGCCGATCCGATTCGCTACCATTTGTTGTTTGAGCGTTTTTTAAACCCTGAACGTGTTTCTATGCCGGATATCGATACCGATTTTCCAGATGATCGAAGAGATGAAGTGATCGCCTATGTGCATGATTTATACGGAGAACATCATGTGTCACATATTATTACATTTAATACCTTGGCTGCAAAACAGGTACTTCGCGATGTAGGAAAAGCGATGCAAGTTGCCCCAAGACAGATTGATTTGTTATGTAAATTAGTACCAAATCGGCCCAAAGTAACTTTACAGGATGCTTATCAGGAACGTGTGAAATTCAAACAAATGATCAACAGCGGTGAACAAATGCGGAAGCTGTTTGCCATTGCTTTGCAATTGGAAGGTTTGCCGCGTCACTCCTCTTTGCATGCTGCCGGTATAATTTTAAGCAATGAGGATATTTCTAATGTTTGTCCATTAATTGATGTAGATGAAGGAATGTGTGCCACACAATTCACGATGGAGTACTTGGAAGAATTGGGACTTATCAAAATGGACTTTCTGGGATTGCGTAATCTGACCATTATTGATGAAATTGTCCATCAGATTAATGCGAAAGAGAAACGTTTAGATATCATGCATATCCCTTTAGACGATGCGAAAACGTATCAGCTCATTCGATCAGTAGATACGGTCGGAGTCTTTCAATTAGAAAGTGAAGGGATGAAAAATTTAATCCGTAAGATGAAACCGACTTGTTTTGAAGATATTGTGGCTACGGTAGCACTTTTTCGACCTGGACCGATGGAAAATATACCTCGCTATTTGGAATGCCGTACACATCCTGAAAAAGTAGATTATCTACATCCTGATTTAAAGCCGATTTTAGAAAACACTTATGGCGTTATGATTTATCAGGAACAGGTCATGCAGATTGCTCAAACAATGGCTGGCTTCTCACTTGGCAAAGCGGATAACTTGCGAAAGGCGATATCAAAGAAAAAAGGTAAGGAATTACAAAGTTTACGAGAAGATTTTGTCGAAGGTGCTAAACAAAAAGGTTATGAAGAGAGCTTGGCAATACGTGTCTATGAATTGATCATGAAATTTGCGAATTATGGTTTTAATCGTTCACATTCTGTTGCTTATGGTATGATTGCTTATCAGATGGCGTATTTGAAAGCCAATGCACCTTTGTACTTCTTTACCGCTTTGTTGAATAGTGTGATAGGTTCAGAAACCAAGACGAGTGAATATGTTTTTGAAGCAAGAAAACGACATATTGAAATATTGTTGCCATCAGTAAATCAAAGCAGTAACCAGTATGAAATAGAAGGCAATGCATTGCGCTTTCCTCTTGTTGGTATTAAAGGTATTGGCAATGCGGTATCTAATGTCCTAATTGAAGAACGTCAAAAACGTGGGAACTTCAAAGATTTCTTTGATTTTGTGGCGCGTATGGAAGGGCAAAAGCTTGGTAAAAAAACAATGGAAATGCTGATATTTGCCGGGGCATTGGACGAATTCAAGATCAATCGCAGTTCTTTGTTAGCATCTTTAGATGATGCAATACGTTATGGAGATCTGGTGAAGATTGAGGATCAAGATCAAATATTATTTGATTTTGAATTAGTAAGCAAGCCGGCATTAACTTCTTTAAAAGAAAATGCGGCACAGCGCGCTGAACGTGAAAAAGAGATGCTAGGCTTTTACTTATCTGCTCATCCGATTACGGCATTGCGTGATAAAATGCAGCAAGGTTTGGTGCCTTTAATTGCATTGACCTCACATTTGCATTCTTATGTGAAATTCATTTGTATGGTTGAGCGTACCAAACAGTTCCGTACAAAGAATGGTCATTTAATGATGTTTGTGGTAGGAGCTGATGAAACAGGGAAGTTTGATTTGGTT
Organism: Longicatena caecimuris; assembly: GCF_004341945.1. GTDB lineage: Bacteria > Bacillota_I > Bacilli_A > Erysipelotrichales > Erysipelotrichaceae > Longicatena > Longicatena caecimuris. The sequence goes on along the minus strand of NZ_SMBP01000001.1, from coordinate 287,789 downwards.
TGTATGCCAAATATTTATGAACTACATGCTGATGATCTAATCAAGGGGAATTATCTGTATGTGGAAGGAGTTGTTGATAAAGAAACCTCCTGCTTGGTCAAGAAACTAATACGTATACAGAAGGATGAGGAATAAGGCTAGCTTCATTCGTTAGGAAGTAAAGGATTGGCGATACAGAAGTAAACGCAATGTTTGTTATGTTTGTTAAAAAGATTGCAACTATTGTAGAATTATCTCAAAATGGATTGCATGCGTATTAACATCGTCATATCGAATTGATAAGTAAAGAATGAAAGAAAAAATTAGGAAGGCATGAAAGAAAAAAACTCTTGTTAATTATTAGAGTTTATGATAACATATCTATGTTGTATGTCCTCTTTTGGATTTACAACCGCTCAAAACAGGGTTTAAGCATGAGAAATCATCACCTTGCATGGCGAGTCTTAAACAAGAAGGAGGTGCGATTATGTACGCAATTATTGAAACAGGCGGAAAACAGATCCGTGTAGAAGAAGGTGCAACAATCTTCGTTGAAAAATTGGATGTAGCTGAAGGAGAAACAGTAGTATTTGACAAAGTTGTCGCTTACTGCAACCGTGCACTGCGCGTTGGTACTCCATATGTAAAAGGTGTAAAGGTGAATGCTAAAGTTGAAAAACAGGGCAAAGCTAAGAAAATCATCATTTACAAGTACAAAGCAAAAAAAGGAAGCTCTCATCGTAAACAGGGTCACCGTCAGCCATATACAAAATTAACAATCGAATCTATCGAGGCTTAAGAATATGGTAAACGTCGAGGTTAAACGACAGTCGGATTTTCTACAGGAAGTGCTGATTCATAATCATGCAGAATATGGCGAACATGGTCAAGATCTTGTATGTGCCGGAGTTAGTTCTATCGCGGTAGGAATGCTGAATGCTTTGGACCAAATGACGAAACATGACGTGTGCGAACTTGTCATGAAAGAAGCATATGTAAAAATCAGTTTAAAACAGAGAGATGAAACGGCAGAGCTTTTACTAGAAGCGATGCTGATTCAATTAAAAACTCTGGAAGAAAATTATCATAACTATATTTCAATACATGATCAGGAGGTGTGAGTATGAAATTCGTATTAGATATTCAGTTGTTTGCATCTAAAAAAGGTGTTGGTTCTACAAAGAACGGTCGTGACTCTGAGTCAAAACGTCTTGGCGCAAAATTAGCTGATGGACAATACTGCCACGCAGGTTCTATCATTTATCGTCAGCGCGGAACGAAAATTCACCCAGGTACAAACGTTGGGAGAGGTGGAGATGATACCTTATTTGCAAAAGTAAATGGTATCGTAAAATTCGAGCGTTTAGGTAAAGATAAGAAAAAAGTATCAGTTTACCCACAGGCTTAAGAATAAAAAATCCCCACATGGGGATTTTATTTTTGAATAAAGTTTGTTTAAAAAATAGATAAGGAGGTGTGCAAATGTTTGTAGACCGTGTAAAAGTACATGTAAAAGCGGGAAAAGGCGGTGATGGTATCGTTGCTTTCCGTAGAGAAAAATATGTTGCCTATGGTGGGCCAAGCGGTGGTGATGGCGGTGATGGCGGTGATGTTGTCTTCATGGTAGATGAAGGGAAAACAACATTGTTAGATCTTCGTTATAACCAAAAGATTGCGGCTGAGCCAGGAGGCAAGGGAAAAACAAAGAAAATGCATGGAGCACGAGGTGCGGATTGTGTTGTTAAAGTTCCATTAGGAACGATTGTAAAAGATATGAAGAGTGGTAGGATCATTGCCGATCTGACCCATAAAGGACAACGAGAGGTTATTGCCAAAGGTGGTAAAAAGGGCAAAGGAAACTTTCATTTTAAATCAAGTAAAAATACGGCTCCTCAATATGCAGAACTAGGTGCGCCAGGAGAAGAATTAGATATCCAAGTAGAATTAAAGGTGCTAGCCGATGTTGGTTTGGTCGGTTTTCCATCTGTAGGAAAATCAACACTCTTATCCGTTGTATCAAAGGCACGTCCAGAGATTGCAGAGTATCACTTTACGACCTTAGCTCCGAATTTAGGCATGGTTCAAGTACCGGATGGACGTAGTTTTGTTATGGCAGATTTGCCGGGCTTGATTGAAGGTGCAAGTGAAGGTAAAGGATTGGGGCATCAATTCTTGCGTCATATTGAACGTTGTCGCGTGATTATCCATGTAGTTGATATGGGCAGCCATGATGGCCGTGATCCGCTAGAAGATTATAAGATCATAAATGAAGAGTTAGCAAACTATGAATATCGTTTGATGGAACGTCCTCAGATTGTTTTGGCGAATAAGATGGATCTAGAGAAAGCAAAAGAAAATCTAGAACGTTTTAAAAAGGCCTATCCTGAGGTAGAAGTTTTTGAAACGACGACGATTATCGCGGAAGGTTTGGAGCCGGTATTATATCGGGCAGCTGATTTATTAGAAACTACACCACAATTTCCATTATTCAATGATGCAGAAGTGGATGAGGAAGCCGAAGGTGTCTTATATAAATTTGAACCCGAAAAACCAGCGTACGAAATTCGCAATCTTGGAAATGGTGATTGGGAAATCGTTGGTGATGAGATTGAACGAAGCTTTAAGATGAGCAAACTGGATAATGAAGAAGATTTCATGCGTTTTGCGCGTAAGATGCGCAAGATGGGGATTGACCAAGCATTGCGTGATGCGGGATGTCAGGACGGCGATACCGTTGTCATCTGTAATATTGAATTTGAATTTATGGAATAAACAGAATGTCGGTGATGATCTGCAGACTTTCATGTCTTGCTACATCACTGACTTTTTCATATGAAAGAAAATATATTTAGGTAACATGGAAACGCAAGATGTTTGGTTAAACTACTAGTAATTTTCTATGAAATCCGTTATCATAATGCTATGTGATGGAGGTAGATGTTTATGAAGATGGTATCATGGAATGTCAATGGAATCCGTGCCTGTATGACAAAGGGCTTTATGGATTTCTTTCAAGAAATAGATGCAGATATTTTTTGTATTCAAGAAACGAAGATGCAACCGGGGCAATTGGATATTGTAACACCCGGATATTATCAATATATGAACAGTGCAGATAAAAAAGGATATAGTGGAACAATGGTGTTTACCAAAGAAAAGCCAATAGCGGTGACCTATGATCTGGGTATTGATGAACATGATCATGAAGGACGTGTCATTACCTGTGAATATGAAAACTTTTATCTGGTTTGTGTGTATACACCGAATTCAAAAGATGGTTTATTGCGTTTGGACTATCGTATGCAATGGGAAGATGATTTCCGCGCATATCTGAATGCATTAAAGGAAAAGAAAAGTGTGATTGTTTGTGGCGATTTGAATGTAGCACATAAGGAAATCGACTTAAAAAATCCAAAGACCAATCGTCGCAATGCCGGTTTTACTGATGAAGAACGAGCGAAGATGACAACGCTTCAACAGAGTGGCTTCATCGATTCTTTCCGTTATTTATATCCAGAGCAGGAAGGCATATATTCATGGTGGAGCTATCGCTTTAAAGCGCGCGAGAAAAATGCCGGATGGCGCATTGATTACTTTTTAGTGAGTGAAGATGCCAAAGATAAGATACAGGAAGCAAGTATTCATACGGATGTATTTGGCTCTGATCATTGTCCGGTTTCTCTTGACATTAACTTTTAAAAGTTCGTACGAAGGTACGGCTTTTTTTGTTTTAGAATGTTATATCCAAAAATATAAGATAAATAAGAAATATAAGATAACGATTGCAATCTTTTACTGAATCCCATATAATGGGAACTATAAAGGGAGGGTTTCTTATGATAGCATTTGCACCAAAATCATATGTATATATAGATTATGAAACATTACAGGATGAGGCGATGGAAGGGCTGTTAGCATTATTTGCAAGTAAGCATATGCAAATGCGCCTTTGTGTAAAAGATGCCTGGGAATTGGAAGAAGCAAAACATCTGGATACGTATGGGTATATCTGCGATGTTGTTTATGGTGAGGACATTCTTTCTGCATTAGTGCGTTATGCAAAAGCCAAAAAACAGCGCCAGAAACATATTTTATTATTCACACAACAAACGATTGATCTTCACAAGGTGGATGATATTGGTGTTATCACTCTGGGAAAGAAGGGTGAATATGAAAATTTACAAAGTTTTTTACAGGTAAAGAGTGCTTATGTGAAACAATGGCAATTTCGCTTATCTTGCATTATGGTGTTGTCTGCAGTGCTAATTGGCTTAACCATGTATTTTGCCTATCAAGGAACATTGCCTTCCATATTAAACGATGGGTTTATCGCTTTCCTTGCTCTCATGCTTCCATTAGCTGCTTTTATTCTTAGCTTTGGCTATGGTGTTAGTAAAGATGTTTTTTCATTAAATTGTTTATGGGCTTTATTGGATGCAATTTAAATCCATTGACATTTTGTAGTATAATGAGTATACGTTCTAAGAGAGGGGCAGTAGTATGGAAAATATACAATTGGTTATTTGTGATATTGATAGTACCTTGGTGACAACAGATCGCCGATTGACATGGAAGACCAAAGAGGTGATTGATCGTCTACATGCACATGGAGTATTATTCGGTATCGCTTCTGGCAGACCGTTGGATGAATTAAAGCGTAATGCAAAGAAATGGGGATTTTCTTATCCTTTTGATATTTTGATTGGTATGAATGGTTCTGAATTATGGGATGAAAAAAGACAAGAAGAATTTGGCTATTATAAATTAAAGTCCGAATGGATTAAAGAAATCATTGAGCTGATGGAGCCATTTGATGCAAACTACTTTATTTATCATGATGGTTATTTACTGTGTAGACGCAATGATGCGATGATGCAACATTCTGCTAAAAGCAGTGACAAAGAGATTGTTGTTATGGATACGCCTGAACAGCTGTATCAAAAAGAGAATGCAAAGATCATGTTTCGCGTAACGGAAGAGGTTATGCCATCAATTGAACGCTATGTTGCCCAGCATCCTTCACCGTTTTATAAAGGCTTTAAAACACAGTCAACCTTAATGGAATTTGCTGATCATCGCGTTTCAAAAGCTTTTGCGCTAAAGAAATACTGTGAGATGAATCAGCTTTCTTTCGCAAGTGTGGTGGCATTTGGTGATACAAGTAACGATAATGATATGCTTGCATGCAGTGGTTTAGGTGTATGTATGTGCAATGGCAGTGCAGATACGAAAGCGATTGCGGATGATATAACAAAGAAAAGCAATGATGAAGATGGCTTTGCATGGTATATGGAAGAACATTTTTTAAAGCCTTTCGGTTGGTAGATACGATTTATGCGTGGCAAGATAGAAGCAACGATCAAGCACAAAGGGGGAGAAAATTTTGGTAATGGAAGTGTAGCCCGTCATATTTTACGACTGGCTTTGCCTATGACCCTTGCACAATTTATCAATGTTTTATATAACATCATTGATCGTATTTACATTGGCCGTTTACCTGATGTAGCCGATCATGCACTTGCCGGAGTCGGCATTACGTTTCCCATCATCACCTTAGTCATTGCTTTTGCAAATCTGGCAGGGATGGGTGGCGCTCCTTTGTTTTCGATTGAGCGAGGACGTGGGAATACGAAAAAAGCAGAAGAAATTATGGGAAACAGCTTTACGCTTTTACTGGTATTTGGTATCGTTTTAACCCTTTTTGTATTGTTGTTTAAAACAGATATCTTATATTTGTTTGGGGCAAGTGATGCTATTTTTTCATTTGCAGATGACTATATTACCATTTACATGTTTGGCTCGCTCTTTGTCATGATATCCTTAGGCATGAACAGTTTTATAAATGCCCAAGGGTTTGGAAAGATAGGGATGTTAAGTGTAGTATTGGGTGCTGTACTCAATATCATTTTGGATCCGATATGTATTTTCAGTTTTCATTTAGGGGTAAAGGGGGCAGCAATCGCAAGCGTTCTTTCGCAGCTAGCATCGGCTGTTTGCATCTTATGGTTTCTTGCGCATAAACAAAGTGGTATCATGCTGAGGCGACATGCATTGAAATTGCAATTGTGCTACGTAAAAAAGATCCTTATGCTAGGGATGAGTGGCTTTGTTATGGCTATTACCAATAGTGCTGTACAGGTGGTATGCAATGCCAGTTTACAACAGTATGGTGGTGATGTGTATATCAGTATCATGACCATTATAAATTCATTACGTGAAGTCATCACATTACCTGCAAGTGGAATTACCAATGCTGCACAGCCGGTGTTAGGGTATAATTACGGAGCTCATAAGGATGAGCGCGTCTTGAAGGCAATTCGCTTTATGAGTGTCGTTGTTGTTGCGTATATGCTGCTCATGTGGCTATTTGTCTATTTGACACCTACGTTCTTCCTCCATATCTTTTCTAGTGATCAAGTGATTGTAAAATGGGGCATACCGGCAATCCAACTGTATTACTTTGGTTATTTCATGATGGGATTTCAATTTAGTGGGCAAAGTGTTTTTGTGGCATTGAATAAAAGTGGACAAGCTATCTTTTTTTCTTTATTCCGCAAAGTTATAATTGTTATACCGTTAACGTTATGGCTGCCTACAGTTGACCAATTGGGGGTCATGGGAGTGTTTCTGGCTGAACCGATTTCCAATTTTATTGGTGGTGGTTGCAGCTATTTGACGATGTATCTTACCGTTTATAAAAAATTAAAAAATGATTGCAAAGCCAAGGAGGAAGTATGAAAATTTTATGGTTACCTGGGGCAAAATGTACAAAGGAAATATGGCGATACATGATAAAGGATTGGGAAGAAGAAGACAATGTTTTTGTAAAGTATTCGCATGATGTTTTGTTACAGGCAAAACAAGTGATGGATATCACGAAAGATGTTTATGATCGCTATGGAAAAGCATCTTATGATTATATCATAGGACATAGTATGGGTGGCAAGATTGCCTTACAGCTTTGTGCAGACTTTCAAATGCGAGTGAAAGGGATTATTTTCATAGAAACTAATTTACGTCCGACAGCGGCATTTTATCGCAATTTGCTTTTGGCAAAAAATAGTGAAGTAAAAGATGAACTTATGTCGATGCTTCAAGAAGAATCCATCTATTACTTAGATGCCTTAAATAAAGAACTGCAAGAAACATTTGATGATGCTTATTTGGTGCAGCAGGCGAACTGCTTGGTGTATGGTGTTTATGGTGATCGTGGCTTGCCTGCATATCCTGATCGTATACACGATCTTTGTTTAGATGCGGATACTTTGGCGAAACTACAACTCTTTTTTGTTAAAGATAGTTGTCATATGCCAATGCTGGAAAACCCAGACCATCTCACAAAAATAATCAAAGGGATTATAAGATAACCAATCACCTTCTAAAAATTAACGATAGATGCGAAGATTTGCAAAAAAATTACCTGTTCATGATTTTAATTTCAATCTTAGTTGTAAAATGTAACCGTTTACGATATACTCAATACAGATATAAATATAAAATGGAGGAAATTATGATTGTAAATTTTGAGCAGAAAGAGCGCTTACCATTAAGCAAACATGAGATAACACGGAAAGGTGAGCTTATAGGTACTACTGTTTTACCCGAAGCGTGGATAGGAACGATGCAGTTGCTTGGTCATGATTATGAGCTAAATGCAGAAGGTTTTGAAAAAGTTGTTATTCGTAAAGATGGCATGCCATATGCTGAATGCATGAGCAGACTACATGTTACAAAACAAATTCTTTTTGTAAAAACAGGATGGGAATATTATGAACTTATAACGCCGGAAAAAACCTACCAAATCTATGAAACAGGGCTAGGGGCAGATAAACATTTTTATTCATTTTATGAACATGATCAAGTTGTGGCAATTATTCATAAAAACGACGTAGTAAAGCGTTTTTTAGACACGTATACGTTTTACATGAAGGAAGAACAGCACTTAGAAGCGGTAAGTTTGTATTGTCTGTTTTTAGAGAGTACACAATATTATGATATGGATGCTACAGGGAATGAATCTTCTGCAACAGAAACAATCACTATGCAAAAGGAGTTAAAGGAGAAGTATGATCCTACCTTTATTGAGCAGGTAATTGCAATGGACAAAGAGTAACGGTTTCCACAGGTCGGATTCTTTTATTTATTGCGTTTACATGTTATTAAGCAAATCACGAATGGTTTACGATTATATGAAAGAGCTTAAATGCTCTTTCATTGTTTTTTGATATTTTCCTTTGTGGTTGGCTGATGAAGAATCATTAGGAATCTCATACTCCTTCTTTTTTTTTAGCGTTAGGCATGATAAAATAAAACAAGGTGATAAAAATGATAGCATTTATTCGTGGGACGATTCACAGCTACAGCAATGATTCTTTGATCATAGATAACAATGGCATTGGTTATCGTGTATATATCGCAAATCCACAGGCTGTACGTTTGAATACAGAAGTAACCTTGTTTACCTATCAGCATGTTCGAGAGGATGCTATTACGCTGTTTGGTTTTACAAGTATGGAAGAACATGATTTGTTTTTGCAATTGATCAGTGTAAAAGGTGTGGGCCCTAAAACAGCATTGGGTATGTTGGCGGTTTGTCCTGCTAAAAATATGATCATGGCAATTGAAAATAATGATGTCAAAACATTAAAAGGATTACCAGGCATTGGTGCTAAAACAGCAAGTCAAATTGTTTTGGATCTGAAGAATAAATTGGTCGAAGAAGTAACTGAAATTGAGGCAAAAGAAAATGCCCAACTGTTGGATGCCATAGAGGCATTAAAAGCTTTAGGCTATAAAAATGCTGAAATTAGCAGTGTGAAAAAAGAATTAATGGCTATGGAAGAGTCTACGACTAGTGATCAATATATTCGAAAGGCATTATCTATATTGGCAAAAAGAAAGGGAGTATAAGGCATGGAACGTGTGCTTTCAAATGAAATGCAGGGAGTTGAGGAAGAGGATACACTTCGTCCTTCCACATTAAAGGAATATATCGGGCAGGCGCAGTTAAAAGAAAATCTAGCAGTATTTATTCAGGCAGCGAAGCAACGCAATGAAGCTTTGGATCATGTCTTATTGTATGGGCCTCCAGGATTAGGAAAAACCACATTGTCTTATATCTTGGCAAATGAAATGGGTGGGCATATTAAAACAACCAGTGGACCATCTATTGAAAAAAGTGGAGATTTGGCTGCTATCTTATCAACTTTAGAAGCAGGAGATGTTTTGTTTATTGATGAAATACACCGCTTACCCAAACAAGTCGAAGAGGTGCTCTATCCAGCAATGGAAGATTATTGTATTGATATCGTAGTCGGTAAAGATTCCAGTACGACACGCTCTATCCGTTTGGATCTTCCACCATTTACTTTAGTGGGCGCAACGACTAGAGCTGGAGATCTAACAGCACCATTGCGAGATCGTTTTGGTATAGTATCGCAGCTGGAATTTTACAGTCTAGATGAATTGCAACAGATCATATGGCGTACAAGCCGTGTCATGGATACGGAAATTGAAGAGGAAGCCGTATTGGAAATAGCATTGCGTTCACGTGGAACCCCACGTATCGCAAATCGTTTATTTCGCAGAGTGCGTGATTTTGCACAAGTTATGAATGATGGCATCATCGATAAGGCAGTCGCTGCAATGGCCCTTGATAAGTTAAAGGTCGATCATTTAGGACTTGATAACGTTGATCATAAATATTTGAAAGGAATCATTGAACGATTTAAAGGCGGTCCGGTTGGCTTGGAAGCTTTAGCTAGCAGTATCGGTGAAGAAGCTATGACATTAGAAGATGTGTATGAACCATATTTATTACAAATCGGTTTTATAAATCGTACACCCCGTGGTCGCATTGTAACGGATAAAGCATATCGTCATTTGGGTTATGATATGGAAGAAGGGTTATTCAAGTTATAATTAGGCTTTCGCTTGTGTCTTCGCATACATCAGCATACAGCAAGCGATAAAAGCCAGAGCTTTGGAAAGCATTTCTATAATGGACAGTAAAGAAATGCCGCTTAATAAAAAGACGGGTATGCAAAATAAAAGAATCATTCCTAAAGCGCTGAACAGCGCTTTTTTCTTTGTTTTGATGCCTAACCAGACACCTCCACAACCATAAGCAATAGCTCCGCCAATCCAATTCAGAATATGAAAAGTTTCAGCTGAAATCCAGGTAAAATAGTATAAAGCGGCAAAGATAAGAGAAAATAACAATGTGAGTGCTAAAAGAATAGCGGCACTTTGAAGGTAAGTCTGTAACTTTGATTTCAATGGGAATCACCTCATTGTAATGTATGAAAAAGTTTGTCGGACTATGCAAGGAGGATGAAAAATGCAAGAATATATCACATTGATGATAAAATGTCTCGTCGTATACTTTGTCATTATAATTGCCTTACGAATCATGGGAAAGCGTGAAGTTGGTGAATTATCTGTATTTGATATTGTTATTTATTTGGTTATGAGTGAATTGCTTGCTATTTCTATTACCGAATCACATGAAAGTATTCTCAAATCACTCGTACCCATTTTTACCTTGGCCGTTTTACAAATCATTATCAGCTGGATCTTATTAAAAAGCAAAAAAGTACGTGATATTTTTGATGGTAAAAGTGTTATTTTAATACATAATGGACACATCAACCAAGATGCAATGCGTAAGAATCGATATAACATTGACGATTTGATGAGTCAAATACGTTCGCATGATCTATGTACGCCTGATGAAGTGGCTTTTGCTGTATTGGAAAATAATGGACAATTAAGTGTGTTGCCGAAAAAAAGCTGTAAAGTCAAGCATCCGGATCCATTGATCAGTGATGGCATTATCAATAAAAAAGCACTGAAGGATCTGCATCGCGACAGTGAATGGCTGAAAGCCTGTATGAAAGAAGAAGGGATTCAAGATGTTAAAGATATCTTTTTATGCATCTGGCAGAAAAATGCTTTTTTTATCATTAAGAAGGAAATAGACTCCCAAAATAAGATGTTTTGATTTTATCATGTCGCCATAAGAAATTAGATGGTATAGATAGAAATTTTTCCATGTTTCTATCTTTTTTATAATATGCAATAATTATTTGCTTTTGGTAAAAGCGAACCATAGGCGAATGGCATGAAGACAAGTCGTGACCAGCATACCAGCACTGATTGCTATGCTTAATGCATCGGCGAACAGGATGTGTGATAAAAAGGCGACACAGCATAAGCGGGTAAAGGAGCCTGCAAAGGTATCGAATACTGTTTTTTTACTGAGCGACATCGCATGCAACATGCTACTTAAAGGAGGCTGCAGCGAATACAGTGCAAAGGGAATGGCGAGTTGTTTTAATAAAAGGGCACCGCGTGTATTGTGGTAAAAAAGCAATAACAATTCTTCATTAAAAAAATAGCATAGGAAACTGCAGATAGCACCGACAATAAAGCAACTTGCTAAGATAAAAGAAAATTGATGACGGGCTGTCGCTTCATGTCCACGGGTATAATGATACGTAAAAGAAGGAAGTAAAAAATTACTTAAGGTGATGGTTAAAAAACTAGGCATCGTGATGATTGGCAAAACATAGCCATTCAATTGTCCATAGGCATGAATCATCGTATCACTTTGTAAGGCACTTAAACCGATTACCATGACAATGGGTTCTAAAAAATAGGTTAAAGATCCGATTAAACGACTTCCAGTCATAGGGATGCTGATGGATAATACTTCATCAAATTGCTGACGATGCAATGTGTGAAATAAGGTTGGTAATTGTCGGATATCATGTTTATGCTGACGCAGAGCAAACAGCATATACAAACTGCTACATAATTCACCGACACTGATTGAATACATGGCGATTTTTGCCATTGTGACATTAGTTAACGTGTGATCCATAGAGAACATAACAAGCAAAAAGAGAATACGTGAACCTTCTTCAAATAATTGACAGGCAGTTGCTTGAACGTGCTGTTGCTTCCCGAATAAATACCCCTTTAATATACCGGATATGCTCACAAGGGGAATTAATGGTAAAATGGCGTATAACACCGGTAATATTTCACGCTGTTTTAAAATATAGAAAGATAGAAAAGGAAGAAGAATGAAAAAGGCGGCGATAATTACGATATTATTTATCATGGAAACAAAGATACTTGCTAAAAGTGGTTTACGCGTATCCTTGCTTTGGGCAATGACCTTGCTCAAAGCTCCAGGTATCCCCATTTGCGCTAAGGTAATCATAATGACCATGGTTGGGGAAGCGAGTGTATAGTAATTCATTGCAGACTCACTTAGGGTGCGAGCTAAAAGAATACGTACAAGAAAAGATAAGATTTTAGCAATCACGGAAACCAACAGTAAAAGAAACGTTGAACGCAGCAATGTTTTTTTCATAAGAATCATCCTTGTCTGTATCAAAGTATATGAAACGTATGCAAAAAACATGTGCATACCGTGGAAAGATGGTTGTTCGCAGCAATATAAAGGACCTTTCTTGCTGCTTTTTAGGCCTTTCATTAGAAAGTTGAAATGATGTGAAAAATACCCTACTTGGAATTTCATATTGCCTTATGAAAAGGAATGATGTAAAATATGTGTTATGGTATTGAGGAGGAAACTATGAGTGAGCAAAGTCTGATTGATGATAAATACATAAAACTTGCCATCGCCCTAAAGGCCAATGAACTCAAACGAGAACAGTTATCTTCCTTAACATATCAGCATGTAGAAAGTGCATTAATTGGAAAATGGAAATATGAGAAAGTAGACAGTGTGCATGATGCGGTGAATGATGTCATGCAGCTGAGTGCTAATGATGTGGTCGCATATTTATCTAATGAGGCCATTTTACTTGGCGCAAAAATGAAGATTAATGACTTTGAAGATTTATTTGGAGGAGATAAGCAATGAAAAAATCGCGTTTAGTTGTTTTTGGCATCACGGTTTTGACAATTTTGGCAGTCATTGTCACTTGCAGTGGAATGATCAAAGATAACATGAGGCTTGGTTTGGATCTGCAGGGTGGATTTGAAATTCTGTATGAAGTAAGTCCGCTGGATGGAAAAAAGATGCCAAGTATGAGCGCAGTGGCAGAATCTGTAAACAAACGTGTCGATGTGCTTGGTGTTAATGAACCAGATATTACGGTGGAAGGTAATAACCGTATTCGTGTACAGTTAGCTGGAGTGAAAAATGCCGACCAGGCAAGAAGGGTAATTTCATCTACTGCAAATTTAACATTCCGTGATGTGAATGATAATCTGCTGATGGATGCTAGTGTTTTAAAAGAAGGAGGAGCCAGTGTTACAACAGATCAATATGGCAATCCCGTCGTTAGTTTGAAACTGGCAGATCAAAGTAAATTTTATGAGGTTACCAAAAAGGTTGCGGCAATGGGAGATGGTCAAAATCTGATGGTAGCTTGGCTGGATTTTGACCAGGCAACAGATTCTTATGCAGCAGAAAAAACAAAAGAGAAACCAAAATATATTTCTGCGGCATCTGTAAAAGAGGGAATTAATAGTACGAGTGCCCAAATTAGTGGGAACTTTAGCAAAGATGAGGCAAATGAATTAAAGGATCTTATCAATTCAGGTTCCTTGCCTGTGAAAATGGTCGAATCCTATAGCAATGCGGTAACCGCTGATTATGGTATTGATGCCTTTTCAACAACCATGATGGCTGGTGCTGTAGGTATTGCTTTGATCATGTTGTTTATGATCTTATATTATCGTTTACCGGGCGTTATATCCGCAATTACAATTGCATCTTACGTCTTTGTTGTCTTCTTGATTAATAACCTAATGGGAGCCGTCTTTACCTTATCAGGTATCGCTGCCTTGGTATTGGGTGTCGGAATGGCAGTCGATTCTAATATTTTGACATTCGAGCGTATTCGCGATGCTTTATATAGTGGCAGAAGTGTCAAAACAGCCTTCTACGAAGGTAGTTCCAAATCATTTGTCACGATTTTTGATGCTCAGTTTACGACCTTTATTTCCGCATTGATTCTGTTCATCTTCGGTACAGGTAGTGTAAAAGGTTTTGCGACCATGTTGATCGTGTCAACGATTTCTACATTACTGGTTATTGTCTTTGTAGCTAAATTCCTTTTGAAGATGCTCGTGGACAGTGGCAAATTGGATGATAAGAAGAGTTGGTTTGGTGTCAAGAAAAATCAGATTCCAAGCGTTGCTAACGGAGAATCACGTTTCTATTATGGACGCTTTAAAGGATTTGACTTTGTTGGTAAAGCAAAATATTTCATCTTTACTTCTTTGACTATTATGGTCATTGCCATTGGCTGTATGGGCTTTAATGGTTTCAAAGGCGATGGTATCTTAAACTTCGGTATTGATTTTACCAGTGGTACAAAAATTACGGTACAAAGTGACAGTGCAATCAAAGCTGATGAATTAAAAACACAATTAAAATCTTTGGGTATTCATGCGAACAGTGTGAAGATCAATGGTGATAAGAATGAGATTGCACATGTCTTTGTTAAGGAAGCGGTTAATACAAGCACGATGGAAAAAGCGAAAACGGCTTTGAAGGCAACATACAAACATGATGTCAGCGATAGTACTGTTACACCAGTCATCGGTCGTGAATTAGTAAGAAAAGCTATTGTTATTTCTGTATTGGCATGGATTGGTGTTATGATTTACATTTCCCTGCGTTTTAAATGGGATTATGCATTAAGTGGTATCATTGCATTGATACATGATGTCTTTATCATCTTATGTTTCTGTGCTATCTTCCGTTTAGAGGTGAATACGGAAATCATAGCTGTAATGTTGGCAATCATTGGTTATTCTATTAATAACTCCATTGTTGTCTTTGACCGTATTCGAGATCAGGTTAAAGAAAACCGACATGAAAAACTGGATCAGGTAAAATATAAGGAAATTGTGAACATTGCCTTGCAGAATACGGCAACACGATCAATTTTATCTACTTTTACGACTGTATTACCGGTTATCTGTCTGCTAGGTTTGGGTAGTAACGCAATCTTCACCTTCTGTTTGGCTTTGTTTATCGGTTTAATTGCCGGTGCTGGAAGTTCTTTGTTTATTGCTGCACAAGTATGGTATCAACTGCGTATGCGTGAAAAACCTAAGAGCAAAAAGGTGCATAAAAAACATAAAAAAGAAGCTGTAGAAGAAATGATCGTTCCAGGCTTAAATGATTATTAACCAAACATTTGCGCAAATACTCTTTGTTTAGAGTATTGCGCTTTTCTTTTTGATATGTTGTCTACATTTACACTTGCCATGTATTTATGATATAATCCTAAGACAAAGAGAATGAGGTGGAACGAATGCTCATATGTCCGAAATGTCATGAACAATTAAAAAAAGAAGAACACGTATGGCGCTGTGCAAAAGGGCATAGTTATGATATAGCTCGTCGCGGATATGTTAATCTGGTGCTTGGTTCCCATAAGGCAAGCGGTGATGATAAAGCGATGGTACGCTCTCGTACCCGTTTTTTATCCCATGGTTATTATCATATTCTGCAAAAACGATTAGCGACAATGTTACAGAAATTAGCATTGGAAACGCTGATAGATGCAGGGTGTGGAGAAGGTTATTATACAAATTATTTTCAGGAAGTATTGCCTGCCACACAAATTTATGGCTTTGATTTAAGCAAGCATGCGATTGATGAGGCTTGTAAAGCGCATCGTGGTGTAACTTATGGGGTGTGTAACATCTTCCATTTACCAATAGCCAAGCATTGTGCAGATGGGGTGGTGTCTGTTTTTGCCCCTGTGGATAGCAAAGAAAATTATAGAGTATTAAAAACAGGTGGTTATTTTTTAAAGGTAGGGCCTGGTCCAAAGCATCTATATGAGCTGAAACAATTGTTATATACGGATGTGTATGAAAATGAAATTGAAACAGGTTATTCCGGTTTTACCTTACTACATGAAGAAATTGTAGAAGATACCATTACAATTCAGGATGCTCAGGATATTTGGGCACTGTTTCAAATGACTCCATATTATTGGAGAACTCCTAAACAGCAAGCAGAGGCATTAAAACAATGCAAGGAATTGACGACACAGATATCTTTTCATATTGCGTTGTATCGCAAAGAATCCATGAAATAGCCTTTCCAAATAAGAATTGGCTATGATATAATAAACAAGAATTCAGGAAGAAAGGCGGAAATAGAAGAATGGCATTTGAAAGTTTGAGTGAACGTCTGGGAAAGGCGTTTAAAAATATAACAGGTAAAGGTAAATTAAGCGAAAAAAATATGAATGATATGTTGCGGGAAGTGCGCATGTCATTATTAGAAGCTGATGTGAATTATGGTGTTGTAAAAGATTTTATCGCTCGTGTAAAAGAAAAAGCATTGGGCACTGAAGTGATGACTTCTTTAAACCCTGGGCAAATGGTCGTTAAGATCGTTCATGATGAAATAGTTGCCTTATTAGGAAATGAAGAAGCTCCTATCAATTATAAGAAAACGGGCATAACAACCGTCATGATGGTTGGTTTACAGGGTACTGGTAAAACAACGGCGGCAGCTAAAATCGCTAATGTTATGAAGAAGAAACAAAGTCGTAAGCCATTATTGGTTGCCTGTGATGTAATTCGTCCGGCGGCGATTGAACAGTTGAAAACACTTGGTGAAAGCATTGATGTCGAGGTGTTTTCTTTAGGGGTTGAAACAAAGGCATTAGAAACAGCGCAAAAAGCGATGGATTATGCCAAAGAACAAGGCTATGATACGGTTGTCTTTGATACCGCTGGGCGTTTGCATATAGATGAAGAATTGATGCAAGAATTGTCTGATATTAAAGCGTTTGTTCATCCGGATGACATTTTGTTAACCGTTGATGCTATGACTGGACAGGATATTGTGAATGTCGCAAGTAGCTTTCATGAACAGCTAAGTGTTACTGGACTTGTCTTAACGAAACTAGATGGTGATTCTCGCGGCGGTGGTATTTTATCTGTACGAAGCATCACACAAGTGCCTGTAAAATTTGTTGGTTTAGGTGAGAAAATTGAGGATTTGGATGTGTTCCATCCAGATCGTATGGCAGATCGTATCTTAGGAATGGGTGATATTCTTTCACTGGTAGAAAAAGCTCAGGAAAAAATGGATATGGAAGCTAGCACCAAATCAGCAAATCGTATGATGAGTGGACAATTTACATTGAGTGATATGTTAATTCAATATGAACAAATAGAAAAGATGGGGTCTTTAGGCGGCATGATGAAATTGTTGCCTGGTATGGGACAGATGGCAAATCAAATTGATGAGGCAAAGGCAGATAATAAATTGAAAAAAAGCAAGGCTATCATCCAGAGTATGACGCCTGAAGAAAGAGAAAATCCTAATATTCTTAGAGCAGGAAGAAAAAATCGTATTGCTAAGGGAAGTGGAACTACGGTGGCTGATGTAAATCGTTGCATTTCCGAATATGAAAAGATGAAGACGGTGATGAAACAGATGATGTCAATGTCAAAAAATGGAAAAATGCCTAATATGGGAGCCATGGGAGGCATGAAAAATATGCGTGCTATGAACAAAGCTATGCGTGCAGGAAAAAAAGGCAGAAGATTTTAAATAAGGCAAGGTAAAGAACCTTGTCTTTCTTATAAGGAGGATGTCTCATGAAAGTGTTTGTTTATGGTTTTCGAGAAGAAGAACGTGTATATTTTGAAGAATGTGCAAAACAATATGGAATTGCGTATGCTACATGCAGTAAACGTCCAACCTTAGAAAATGCTCATTTGGCATGTGGTTATCCATGTATCAGCATCTTATCGACACCTTGTGATGCGGCCCTTATTGAATCCTTTCATCGTAAGGGTGTGCGTTTCATTTCAACACGTACGATAGGTTATGATCATATTGATTTGGCAGCTGCTAAAAAAGTAGGTATGGGAATAGGAAATGCCAATTATGCCCCGGAAAGTGTTGCCGATTATACAATTATGCTGATTCTGATGACGCTTAGAAAAATGAAACTTATTATGAAGAGCACGGAATTGCAAGATTATTCCTTTGAATCTGTACAAGGCAGAAATTTAAAGGGGAAGATAGTAGGGGTCATCGGTTGCGGCAATATTGGCACGACGCTGATACGTCATTTGGCAGGTTTTGAATGTGATATTTTGGCTTATAATCGACATATAAAACCAGAACTACTTCCGTATGCGCAGTTTTGCGATTTAGCAACTTTGTTGAAAAAAAGTGACATCATCACACTGCATCTGCCATTGCATGAGGAAACTTATCATATCATTAATCAAGAACGTATCGCTATGATGAAAGATGGTGTGATTTTGATTAATACGGCGCGAGGCGCTTTGATTGATAATGAAGCTCTGATAAAAGGCATTGAAAAGGGTAAGATTCAAGGAGCTGCTTTCGATGTGGTAGAAGGGGAAACAGGTATTTATTATCAAAAACAAAAGGGAAGAGTGTTGCCTTCACGAGAAATGTTGCTTTTAAATAGTTATCCTAATGTAATCTTATCTCCACATATGGCATTTCTGACAGATGATTCTAATCGCGATATGGTCTATCACTCAATGGAAAGCTGTCTTGCGTTTATGGAAGGGGAAGAAGATGCTATGCGAATCTTATAAATGCCAATCCGAGAGATAGCTTTTTGGCTAAAAGCAATATTTTATTGTTGAACGAATGAAACATGTATAAAAAATAAAAGGTGTAAAGGAAAAATACTTGACACCTTATAAAAATATGGTATAATAAACAAGCATAACGCAATATAGGAGGAAAAATACATGGTAAAATTAAGATTAAAAAGAATGGGTTCTAAAAGAAAACCTTTCTACAGAATAGTAGCTGCTGACTCTCGTTCACCTAGAGATGGACGTATCATTGAAACAATCGGTACTTACAATCCAACAACCAATCCAGCATCTATCACAGTAAATGAAGAATTAGCTGTAAAATGGCTGAAAGATGGAGCACAGCCTTCTGATACAGTACGTAACATTCTGTCTAAACAGGGCATCATGAAACGTCTGCACGAAGAAAAAAACGCTAAGTAAGTATGATTGATTACGAAAAAGTGTTATTGGATCTTGTAACACCGATGGTTGAAGATAAAGCGAGTGTTTCTGTGAAGAAAATGGATACATTGGATGAAAATGAAATCTTATTGTATGTATATGCAAACAGTGAAGATGTAGCCAGATTGATCGGAAGACGCGGTAGCATGGCATCTTCAATTCGTCAGATGATGTCTGTGGCATCAAGAAAAGAAGATAAACGAGTTACAATTAAATTCGAATCTTATTAGGATGCAGGAAAGCATCCTTTTTTCAGGAGGATCATATGAACGAAATCAACATAGGAATACTGGTAAATACACATGGTTTACGTGGCGAAGTTAAAGTGAAACCTACAACGGATTTTGTCGATATCCGTTTTGCGAAAGGAAAACATATTCATATTCAATATCAGCAACAGCTTCTTGATGTCTGCGTGGAGTATGCAAAATGGGCGAAACAGTTGTTGATTGTGAAGTTTGCAGGATATGATGATATCAATCAGGTTGAGACATGGAAAGGCAGTCTTCTTTCTATCAGCGAGGAACAACTGCATGCATTAGAAGAAGATGAGGCGTATTTCTTTGAATTACAAGATTGTCAAGTATTGGATGAAGAGGGAAGATATTTAGGAGATGTAATCGAGGTGTTAGAAACTAGTGCCAATGCCATCTTGCGTGTTCGCAATGAAGAACGCGAATTTTTAGTTCCATATGTAAAAGCATTTGTGCAGGAATTTAAGCGTGAAGAGAAATGCATTGTGATTAAGCTGATGGATGGGTTATTATGAAGATTACAGTCATGACATTGTTTCCTGAATTTTTTGACAGTTTTGTTACGACCTCTATCATTAAACGGGCAATTGAACGTGAATTGGTTACCTTTGAAACGATTGATTTTCGCGCTTATACGAAAGATAAGCATAACCATGTTGATGATACCCCATGTGGTGGTGGACAGGGAATGGTTTTATCTTGTCAGCCGATTGTTGATTGCCTGAAGGATATTCGTACGCCATCTTCCTATGTGGTGATGTTATCACCGCAAGGAGAGACTTTTACGCAAGCAACAGCACATCATTTTGTGAAAACATATGATCATTTGATTTTTCTTTGTGGACATTATGAGGGTTTTGATGAACGCATTCGCTCGTATGTCGATTTAGAACTTTCTTTAGGGGATTTTGTCTTAACAGGTGGTGAACCTGCAGCAATGGTGATGAGCGATGCCATCATTCGCTTGCTGGATGGTGTGATTTTAGAAGATAGTCATGCGGATGATTCTTTTGAAAATGGTCTTTTAGAATATCCACAATATACGCGTCCGATTGAATTTGAAGGGCAGCGGGTGCCAGAGGTATTGCTGAGTGGTCATCATGCGAATATCCGACGCTGGCGGCTAAAACAGTCTTTAAAGAAAACGCTGGAGCGCCGTCCGGATTTGCTGGCTACACGTGTTTTTACTAAAGAAGAACAAGAATTGATGGAAGAAGTGCGAAAAGAAGCAAAGGAAGATTTGCATACAAAAAATGATAAATCTTAAGAAATATAAAGAATTTGCGAAATTTATGTAATTTCTTTTCAGATGGGCATGAAAAATGGTATGATTATAAGGGAAAGAACCCGAACTTTCCAAAGAGCAGTGTCTTCATGAATGACTGTAAAATTTTACAAATTCCTATTTACAAGAGAAACGAAAGTGTGCTATAATCAATAAGCCTATTGGCAAACGAGGTTCCGCTGGACGTCTTAATTGTTTATGAGCCCAACGTAAATATATTGTAGAAAAGGAGCGCCGAGAGTATGAATTTACAGTTAGTTAATGAAGTAACAAAATCTCAATTGAAGAAAGACATCCCTTTCTTTAAATCTGGTAGTACCGTTCGTGTACACGTTAAGATTAAAGAAGGCGACAAATCACGTATCCAGGTTTTTGAAGGTCTGGTAATCGCACGTCAGGGTGGAGGAATCGCTGAAACATTTACAGTTCGTAAGATTTCTAACCAGATTGGGGTAGAAAGAACTTTCCCAATCCACTCTCCAATTGTTGAGAAGATTGAAGTTGTCCGTCACGGTAAGGTTAGAAGAAATAAATTATATTATCTTCGCGGACGTTCAGGTAAAGCTGCTCGTATTAAAGAAATTCGTTAAGAATGAGAAAAGTCGGGATATGTTCCGGCTTTTTCTTTTATAGATTGTGGAGGAGTCGCAATGCACAAATCTGTGAACAGCAAACACAGACAAGAACGTGACGAGACTCTGGGAAGAGTTATCGGCAGTAATCTTCTATCGTTATTGAAGATTTTTTTGGCATGCTTCGTGCTTGTATACCTAACCATTAATTTTGCTGTAAGACCAATTCACGTCAGTGGACAAAGCATGTTTCCTACGATTGAAGAAGGCGACTTTGCGCTAAGCAATGCGTTCAGTGCAAAATTTCAAGAAATAGAGCGTGGGGATATCGTTATAGCTTATGAGAATAAGCAGATGCATCGCATGATCATTAAACGCGTAATTGGTTTACCGGGGGATCGCATATCTTGTAAAGATGATAAAGTATATGTGAATGATAAGGCATTAGATGAGCCGTATTTAGATAATGAATGGGCAAATGGCATACGTGATACTGTCGATGCATTTACGGAAGATTTTACCGAAGTGTGTTTACAGGAAGATGAGTATTGGCTAATGGGAGACAATCGGATCAATTCACGTGATTCGCGTGACTTTGGACCTTTTAAACGCAGCCAGATCAAAGGAAAGGATGCGTTGGTCATTTTCCCTTTTCATAAGATACATATACCAAAGTAGGTGAGTTCATGCAAAAGAAAAAAACAAAATGGGATAGATTTTATCAAGTTATAGATACTGTGAGAATGTTTGCCGTCTGTATGCTGATCGTCTTATTGATGTTTACCTTTGTGTTGCGAGGTAAGACAATCGTGGGGGAATCTATGTATCCGACCTTAAAGGATGGGGAACAGGTTTTTATCAATGTTGCAGCATCTTATTTAAGCGATATCAAACGTTTTGATATCGTTGTAGTAAAACATGCATCTGATGATGATTTATGGGTGAAACGTGTTATCGGTTTGCCCAATGAAACCGTAGAATATAAAGATAACAAACTGTTTATCAATGATTTAGAGGTTAAAGAACCCTTTTTAGACAACACGTATAGAAAACGTATTGAGAAAGAAAAAGGTATGTTTACAGCAGATTATCCTAAGCATACATTAAAAGCAGATGAATATTTGTTGGTTGGTGATAACCGCGTTAATTCTTTGGATTCACGCTCAGAGAGTGTGGGGCCTTTTAAGCGAAGTCAAATACTTGCGAAAGGCATGTTTGTCTATTATCCTTTTGAACAAGCGAGGTATGTAAATTATGGAAAATGATAAGATAAGAATACAATGGTTTCCGGGTCATATGACCAAAGCAAAACGTGAAATGCAAGATAAGATGAAGATGGTGGATTTGGTTATTGAATTAAGAGATGCCCGTATTCCTAATGCTTCCAAGAATCCGATGATTGAAGAATTGATTCAGCAAAAGCCAAGACTCATCATTCTTTCTAAAAAAGATAAGGCTGATGCGGCTATTACAAAGGCCTGGATTCAGACTTTGAGCAATGCGTCCACAATGGTCTTAGCTTTGGATATCATAACTGAAAATATTACGCCAAAGATCGTAAAAGCTGTACAGACACTGATGCAGGCGAAAATTGAGCGTATGATACGAAGAGGCATGAAACCGCGTGCGATGCGTGCTATGGTGGTTGGTGTTCCCAATGTAGGAAAATCTACATTTATCAATAAGATTTCAAAGAAAAAAATTGCTGTTACCGGAGATCGCCCGGGTGTTACGAAATCGCTGCAATGGTCAAAAATCAATAAAGATTTGGAATTATTAGATACACCAGGTGTTTTATGGCCGAAGTTTGAAGATGAACGTGTTGGTATCTTGTTGGCCATCACCGGTGCTATCCGAGATGAAATATTGCCTTTAGAGGAAATTGCAGCTTGGGCTATGCGCTATCTGTTGCAGCATCATGCGCAAGCATTAACGAAACGTTATGATATCGCATTGTGCTCAGACCCTTATGAAATGTTAAATCGAATTGCGCAAAAGCGTGGCTACATGCGTAATCATGAAATCGATGAAAAGCGCACCATTGAAACGTTTTTGCGTGAATTGCGTGATGATAAGCTTGGTCCAATTAGCTGGGAGGTTCCAGATGCAGTGTGAGAATGCTTATGAAATAGCTTGGTGGAAAGAAGGTAAAAAGAAAATCATTGGTATTGATGAAGCTGGACGTGGTCCTATTGCTGGACCATTGGTTGTAGCAGCAGTCAGCTTTCCTGTTGGTTTTTCGCATGAAAGTATTTATGATTCAAAAAAACTCAGTGAGAAGAAACGCAAGGCCTTGTTTCAAGAAATCATTCAATTGGCTAGTGAATATCATATTAAGATTGTTTCTCCTCAAATAATCGATGAACAAAATATTTATCGAGCAACACAGTTGGCGATGCTGGAATTATCGAACAGCTTTCATGATGCTGATGGTGTTTTGACAGATGCCATGCCCTTGCCCAATGCGTCATTGGATGTTATATCTTTAGTAAAGGGAGATCAGAAAAGTGTTAGTATTGCGGCTGCCAGTATTTTGGCAAAAGTCACAAGGGATTGTATTATGTGCGCGTATGATAAACAGTATCCACAATATGGTTTTGCAAAGCATAAAGGATATCCTACGAAAGGGCATCTTGAGGCAATGCATACTTATGGAGTGATTAACGATATCTATCGAAAAAGTTATGGTCCGGTTGCGGCTATGCAACAATTGGTATTTGATCTTTAGCAGATAAGGAAGCAGTATGTGCCTGCTTCTTTTTTACTAAGGTTAGCATAGAATCGCATTAGACGATTGCATTAGAACATCACCTGAGATGAGAAGTTTTGAGAACACTGTGAGTAAATTGTTTGTATTATAAGAAAAATAAGAAAAGTAAGAATAGTGGTTGCAAAAAAATAAGAAAAATAATATAATATAAATAAGAAAGGTGGTGTCAGGATGTTTACATGGGTCAAAGGTAATGTATATACGCTGATTTTGACGTTATATCCCAGTAATATCACGCTGAATAGTAGCGCAGCCAGTTACTTTGAAGATGTGCGATGGTGCATGATTGGTATTGATGCGGAAAACAGTCAATTGGGAATACGTCCGGTAAGTAAGCGCGAAATAGATTTGCATTTAGTAGAAATGGATCAATTGCATAAAATATCACTGGGTAAAGGTTATGCCCGAATCACAAACAAGGCAATCATGGAGGAAATCGCATTACTGACGCATCAGAAGATGGATGGTTTAAAAGTCAATGCTCGCTTTGATGAAAAAGAAAATATGTTGATAGCAGATTTAAAAGACCTGATCAACAAGAATGAGGGGTGAAGAAAACATGGTAGTAATCTGGATTGGCATCAGTATTGCGGCACTGGTAGTAGAATTAATCACACCGACAGCCTTGGTTTCTATCTGGTTCGCCGTTGGCGGTATCATTGCTGTTTTGCTTAGTCTGTTAAATCTTCCTATATGGGTACAAATAGCCGGCTTTGCTATTGTTTCTATTGTCAGTATGCTTGTGGTAAGACCAATTGCATCCCGTTATTTACGTGGGAATACAATTGCCACAAATGCGGATCGCTGCATTGGTGAATTTGGTGTTGTGGTAAAACCGATCATGGCAGATGAATGGGGAGAAGTAAAGGTGAATGGCTCCTTATGGCATGCCATAAGTGTAGATGGTACACCAATTGAAAAAGCTGCAAGAGTGAAAGTAATTGCAATCGAAGGTGCTAAACTGCTTGTTCGTAAAGCGGTTTAACATAAAAAAGAAAGAAGGGTAAATGATGAATATTTTTACAATTATTATTTTAGTAGTAGTGGCATTGATTGTCATTGGGCTGTTTGCCTATTTGGTGCGTATTGTTCCACAAGCAAAGGCTTTTGTAATTGAACGTTTAGGTGCATATCATACAACTTGGAATACCGGTGTACATTTTTTAGTACCTTTTGTTGATCGTGTAGCTAATAAGGTAACGTTAAAAGAGGTTGTGAAAGATTTTGCTCCACAGCCGGTTATCACAAAGGATAATGTAACAATGCAAATTGATACGGTTGTTTATTTTCAGATTACCGATCCTAAACTTTATACTTATGGAGTTGTCGGACCAATTACGGCTATTGAAAATTTAACTGCTACAACATTACGTAATATCATTGGTGATCTTGAATTGGATGAAACTTTGACATCACGTGATATCATCAATACGAAAATGCGTTCAATTTTGGATGAAGCAACCGATCCTTGGGGAATTAAAGTCAACCGAGTGGAAGTAAAAAATATCATCCCACCGCGCGATATACAAGAAGCGATGGAAAAACAGATGCGTGCAGAACGTGAACGTCGTGAGTCCATCTTACGTGCGGAAGGTGAAAAGAAAAGTGCTATTTTAACAGCTGAAGGTGAAAAAGAAGCAGTCATTTTACGCGCAACAGCTAAGAAAGAAGCGATGATTGCTGAAGCAGAAGGTCAGGCACAGGCAATGGAACGTATTTATGAGGCACAGGCACGTGGTATTGAAATGATCAAGACAGCGAATCCAACCAAGGAATATTTAAGCTTAAAAGGCTTGGAAACCTATGAAAAAATGGCAGATGGCAAGGCTACGAAGATCGTTGTACCTAGTGAATTACAGAATATGGCCTCATTGTTGACGAGTGCTCGTGAAATTCTGATTGACGATGCAGAAAAAGACTTTCTGCCAGATTTGAAAAAGAAAAATTAATTTGTCCTGAGGAAGAGGACATGAAATATCGCAAAACGGGAATTGCCATAGCGTGTAGCTTTTGGATAGCAACAATCTTTCAGCTCTTGTATGTTTTGTACCCACAAAGCTACGCGTTTGGGAAATCTTATCAGCTTTTGAGTGATGTTGTCTGTATATCACTTGTTGTTGCTGTATATTTGCTACAACGCAAGCAATATGCGAAAAAACATGTATCCATACGATTTGAACTGCATGCCGGACACATCTTCGGTATAGCTGGAGCATGCATGAAGATCATGGCCGAATTTGTTGAACATCTGCATACTAGCACTTTGTTGTTTAATGTAATTGCTATCTTGTTGTTATTGATAAGCATGTTGCTAATGTTGCGTGCTGATTCTTATGAAGAACGTACAGCAATCTTATAAACTATGTTGCATGGGAGCCTTATGAAAATAGGGCTCTTTTTATATTATTTGATAAAATAAAGCACTTTTACGAAAAAGACCTATCTGTGTCGTATATAAAAGTAAGGAGGTTTAAATGATGCAATATCGAGAACAAATTTTAGCTTATGCGATACAGTATAAAGGGGATTGGTATAAGATGCGCGAAGCCATTAAGGAAAATAAAGCATGGAATTTACCAGCATGTTCATGTACCTATGTTACAATTGTCGATCCTACATATCCTTGCAAATTTAGAAGGCTGCAATGTCCACCGTGGATTTTGTTTTATGAAGGTAATCTTGCTTTATGTGAACAGCGAAGTGTGGCTGTCATAGGCAGCCGTCAGCCAACCGCTTATGGAAGTAAGATGTGCGCACAAATCACCAAAATCTTAGCATTGCGCTATTGCATTGTGAGCGGGCTTGCCAAGGGAATCGATGGCATTGCACATCGCGAAGCTCTTGCTCAGCATACAATCGGTATAACGGGATGTGGATTGGATGTGTATTATCCGAAAGTTAATGCCGATATTCAACAAATCATGGCCAAAAAGCAATTGGTCCTAAGTGAATATCCACCCCATACACCGCCAAAGCCCTATCATTTTCCTTGGCGCAATCGCTTAATTGCGGCCTTGAGTGATGCTGTTATCGTTGTGGAAGCAGGGATGCGAAGTGGCACAATGCTGACTGTTAATGAGGCGCTTTCGCTGGATATACCAATTTATTGTGTACCACATCCGATGGATCAACGAGAAGGAAAAGGAAGCAATACGTTAATTGCACAAGGCGCAATGATTTTAGTAGATGAACAAGATATTCGCATGATTTAGCATAAAATGTTTGACAAATGCTAAAAAAAAACAAATAATAAAAGACGTGTAGTTTAGGCTAGGAGGCTAAAAATGAAAAATTTAGTAATCGTGGAATCCCCTTCCAAATCGAAAACCATAGAAAAATATCTTGGTGGCGACTATCATGTCGTTTCTTCCAAGGGACATATACGTGATCTTGCGACAACAGGTAAAGGTGGCTTAGGCATTGATGTGGAGCATGACTTTGAACCTACGTATAAGATAAGCTCTGATAAACGTGCAGTCGTAAAAGAATTAAAAGATCTTGCCAAAAAAAGTGAACATGTCTTTCTAGCAAGTGACCCTGACCGTGAGGGTGAGGCAATTGCTTGGCATTTGGCAAATGTATTAGAACTAGATATGGAAGAAGAAAATCGTATCATCTTTCATGAAATTACGAAAAATGCTGTAACAGAAGCATTTCAACATCCCCGTACGATTGATCAGGATCTGGTGAAAAGTCAGGAAACCAGACGCATGCTGGATCGGATCATCGGTTTTAAGTTATCAAAGTTATTACAAAGTAAAATAAAATCAAAGTCAGCAGGACGAGTACAGTCTGTTGCTTTGCGTTTGATCGTTGAACGCGAAAATGAAATTCGCGCTTTTAAGAGCGAAGAATATTGGACGTTAGCAGCAAATATCGAAAAAAATGGCAAACAATTCAGTGCGAGTCTGAATAAAGTGGATGGCAAAAAGGCAGAATTAAAAACACAGGCAGATGTAGATGCTATCATTGAACGCTGTGCTGCTTTTGTTGTGTCCGCTATTGAAAAAAAGGTTCGTAAAAAAGAAGCAAGAATGCCTTTTATCACTTCGACGTTACAACAGGAGGCCAGCACAAAGTTAAATTTCGGAGCAAAAAAGACGATGCAGATTGCCCAAAAGCTTTATGAAGGTCTGCCCTTAGCAGATGGGGTGAGTGAAGGTCTTATCTCTTATATGCGTACAGATTCTACGCGTTTATCAGACGTGTTCGTGAAAGATGCTGAATCATATATTGAAGAAGTTTATGGTAAGGAGTATAAAGGTCGTGCACGCCAGAAAAATAATGAAAATGCACAGGATGCGCATGAGGCTATTCGTCCTACCAGTGTTTTTAATACACCGGAAAAAGTGAAACCATATTTAACAAATGATCAGTACAAATTGTATAAGCTGATTTATGCACGAACGCTGGCTTCTTTAATGGCACCGAGCAAAAGTGATGTCGTGAATGCGCAAATTGTTTCAAATGGCTGTGAGTTTAGTGCCAATGGTTCAATTCTGACATTTGATGGTTATTTGAAAGTATATCACGATTATGAAACAGTAAAAGATGAGATGTTGCCACCATTGCAAGAACAGGAACAATTAAAGGATGTGGAATTGGAAGGTAAACAACACTTCACAGAACCACCTTTACGTTATAGTGAAGCTCGCTTGATCAAAGAAATGGAAGAAAAGGGCATAGGTCGTCCTTCAACGTATGCTATTATTATTGATACATTGCAAGCTAGAGGTTATGTATCATTAGAACGCCCAAGTGAAGGCAGTAAGACCAAAGTCTTTATCCCTAGTGAACAAGGGGAATTGACGGATGCCAAATTGCAAGAATTCTTCAAGGACATCATCAATGTTTCGTATACGGCAGGCATGGAACATCACTTAGATGAAATCGCAGCAGGAAAACGTAACAACATTGAAGAAGTGCGAACATTCTATAATGAATTTGAACCATTACTGGAAAATGCTTATGAGCATATGGAGAAAAAGGAGCTGGAACGTACCGGGGAAACTTGTCCGGAATGTGGCAGCGAATTGGTGTATCGTATCGGACGTTATGGGAAATTTGTATCCTGTATTAATTTTCCTACTTGTCGTTACACGAAAAGTGAAAATGAAGAGGAAAATACGGAAAGTGAAGAAGTCTGTCCAAAATGTGGTAGTAAGATGGTCATGAAGAAAGGACGCTATGGTTCTTTCTTGGCATGTAGCAATTACCCGGATTGTAAATATATTAAAAGTAATAAGCCAAAGGAGGAACCTGTACCAACCGGTGAAATGTGTCCGGAATGTGGTCATGAACTTGTACAGCGTAAATCACGCTTTGGCACAACCTTCATCGGCTGCAGCAATTATCCTAAATGCCGGTATATCAAAAAAGAGCCAAAAAAGAAAAAGAGTGATGAGGAAACAACTGACAAGAAAAAGGCAGTACCAAAGAAAACGGCTAAAAAAGTCGTGAAAAAAACAGTTAAGAAAAAAGCGACAGAGGTGGAAGCAGAATGAAACAAGTAACCATAATCGGTGCCGGATTGGCAGGCTGTGAAGCCTGCTGGCAGTTGATCAAACGCGGGATCCCTGTGAAATTAGTAGAGATGCGTCCGTTAAAATCCAGTGATGCCCATCACAGTGATCAGTTTGCAGAACTTGTTTGCTCAAACTCTTTGCGCAGTGATTCATTACAAAATGCAGTTGGTATTTTAAAAGAAGAAATGCGGCATTTGGATTCATTGATCATGAAGGCAGCGGATGCTCACCGTGTACCGGCTGGTAGTGCCTTGGCCGTGGATCGTACCTCTTTCAGCGAAACAATCACTAAAATTTTAAGTGAACACCCTTTGGTGGAGGTTGTTCGTGAAGAGATAACGAAGATTCCTGAAGGTCCGGTGATTATTGCCAGTGGACCATTGACAAGTGATGCTCTAAGTAAGGCAATTCAGGAAATGACCCATGAGGATTATTTCCATTTCTATGATGCGGCAGCTCCTATCATTGAAAAAGAATCCATTGATTTTTCCAAGGCTTATGTAAAATCACGTTATGATAAAGGAGAAGCTGCCTATATTAATTGTCCGATGAACAAAGAAGAATTTGATGCTTTTTGTGATGCTTTATTACATGCGGAAACAGCGGAACTGCATGATTTTGATAAAACCTTCTTTGAAGGTTGTATGCCGTTTGAAGAAATGGCACGCCGTGGCGAGAAAACGTTGCTGTTTGGACCGATGAAGCCTGTCGGTTTAGAAAAACCGGATGGTAGTTTGCCTTATGCAGTGGTCCAGTTACGACAGGATAACGCGATTGCCAGCTTGTATAATGTCGTTGGTTTTCAAACACATTTAAAATGGGGCGAACAAAAACGTATCTTATCCATGATACCGGGATTGGAACACGTGTCCATCGTGCGTTATGGTGTCATGCATCGCAATTCATATTTGTGTGCCCCAAAGGTGTTGCGTCCTACCTATCAGCATATAACGCGGGATGATTTGTTCTTTGCCGGGCAATTGACCGGTGTGGAGGGCTATGTAGAAAGTGCTGCCAGTGGATTGTTGGCGGGCTTAAACATGGCAAATCTGATCAGAGGGAAAACAGTTATTACCTTACCAAGCACCTGTGTAATTGGCTCTATGGTCAATTATATTACGCATGCATCCGCAAAGTATTTCCAACCGATGAATGCGAATTTTGGCATCATGCAGCTAGAAGCCAAGGTGAAGAAAAAAGATCGTAAAGAAGCCTTTGGCAAACAAGCATTGGCAGTTATTGACAGCTATCGGGAATTGTTTGACTGATGGAATCTTATCTGACGCGGTTTTTAGACTATTTAGATACGGTCAATAGCGGGAGTGCACATACCAAGGATGCGTATCAGCGTGATATTACAGAATTTCTGGATTTTCTAAAAAGTGAGAATATCATGAGCTTAGATGATGTAGATCGCATTATCGTGATGAATTATGTGAGTCATCTGCGTGAGCGAGATGGCCGACAGGGAACGATGAAAAATGCCACGGTTGCCCGTAAGCTAAGTTCATTGCGTTCCTATTATCGTTACTTGAATGAGTATGTTGGGGTGCAAAACAATCCGTTCTTATATTTCAAAGCACCCAAGCAAACACGCAGGATCCCGGAATTTCTATTTTATGATGAAATTGCATTATTTCTAGCATCGTTTGATTTGCATGAAGCGGTAGATGTTCGTGATCGTGCATTATTTGAATTGATGTATGCCAGTGGCTTGCGTGTCAGTGAGGCAGTAAATCTACGCTTATCCGATATTGATTTCCATGACAATATCTTACATATCGTTGGTAAAGGAGATAAACAACGCTTGGTTCCTTTCTATGATCTGGCAAAAGAACGTCTCGTTGATTATATTGAACATGTACGCCCAAAATGGGTGAATACGTTGCAACATGAATATGTCTTTGTGAATCAGAAGGGCAAGCCATTAACAAGTCGCGGTGTGCAATATCGCATGGAATTGGCTGCTAAAAAGTGCCATCTGCATCTGCATATTCATCCGCATATGTTTCGTCATAGCTTTGCCACACACTTATTGGATAATGGAGCTGATTTGCGTGTTGTGCAAGAATTGTTGGGACATGCTTCCTTATCTACGACACAAATCTATGTCCATGTGACACAGGATCGCTTAAAAAGTGCATATGAGCATGCACATCCTCGTGCCGGCAAAGAAAACACATAGTAAGATCATATTTATGAATGGTGAAGCAAACAATGGCACCAATTTCTGTAAAAAAATAAAAAAAGCCCTTGAATTAGGGCTTTTCTATGTTATAATAAACAACGGTGCGACGAAGTTCGCATACAACACACATCATGGATTCCGCAGCCCGTGCTTTAGATGCGTTAAGTAAGCGTCAATGATAAGTTGCTGCAGTTTGAAGTGATGGAGGATAAAAACGGAAAGTGAGGATATTTTCATGTCAGTAGTATCAATGAGAAAATTATTGGAATCTGGTGTACATTTTGGTCATCAGACACGTAGATGGAATCCAAAGATGAAACCAAACATCTACGCAAGCAGAAATGGTGTATACATCATTAACTTAGAAAAAACATTAGAACAGCTGGACACTGCGTATGCTGCAATGAGAGAAATCGCTGAAAAAGGCGGTAAGGTATTATTTGTAGGTACAAAGAAACAGGCACAGGCTGTAGTTGTAGAAGAAGCATTACGTTCTGGAAGTTTCTTCGTAAACCAGAGATGGTTAGGTGGTTTATTAACAAACTATCGTACGATCCAGAAACGTGTAAAACGTTTAGTAGAAATCGAAGAAATGGAAGCAAACGGAACTTTAGATCTGTATCCTAAGAAAGAAATCGCACAGGTTAAGAAACAGAAAGCACGTTTGGAAAACTTCTTAGGTGGTATCAAGGAAATGAAGAAACTGCCTAACGCATTGTTTGTTATCGATCCTAAGGAAGAACACAATGCTGTTGCAGAAGCTAAGAAATTAGGTATCCCTGTATTCGCTATGGTAGATACTAACTGTGATCCAGAAATGGTAGATTACCCAATTGCATCAAATGATGATGCTATCCGTTCTGTAAAATTAATCACAACATTGATGGCAGATGCAATCGTAGAAGCAAAAGGCGGATTGTTAAGCGTAGCACACAGTGTTGATGAAAACGAAGAAGATGTAACAATGAAAGATGTTATCATCAATGTTGAAGAGCAGATTGCTGAAAATGAAAGACGTCGTCGTCAGAGAAATGAAGAACGTCGTAACCGTCGTAACAATTTCGATCGTAACCGCAATGGTGGACGTGGAGGCAGAGCTCCTTATCAGAAACGTGAAAACGTAAAACCAGCTACTGAAGCAAAACCTGCAACAGAAGCAAAACCAGCAGAAACTAATACTGCTGAATAATCACGAAAAGGAGGAAATAGAAAAATGATTACTGCATCAATGGTAAAAGAACTGCGTGAAAGAACAGGCGCAGGTATGATGGATTGTAAAAAAGCATTGACAGCTTGTGATGGAGATATGGAAAAATCTATCGACTGGCTGCGTGAAAAAGGTATTGCTAAGGCTGCTAAGAAAAATGACCGCATCGCTGCGGAAGGTTTGACTCGTGCAGCTGTCAATGGAAATACCGGTGTTGTATTTGAAGTAAACTCTGAAACAGACTTTGTTGCTAAGAATGAAAAGTTCTTAGGTCTGTTGGATGAAATCCAGGCTGTGTTAATTGAAAACAAACCTGCTGATTTAGATGCTGCTTTAGCATGTGCTGCAAGTGAAGGCACTGTTGCAGACGCTGTAACAACAGCAACAGCTACGATTGGCGAAAAGATTTCTTTACGTCGTATCGCAGTAGTTGAAAAAGCAGATGATGAATTCTTCGGTTGCTATATGCACATGGGCGGAAAGATTTCTGCACTTGTTACCTTAAAGGGTAAAGCTGATGAAGCTGTTGCTAAGAACATCGCTATGCAGATTGCAAGTATGGCTCCACAGTATGTAAACCGTGATGAAATGCCTGCAGAAGTTGTAGAACATGAAAGAAAAGTACAGACTGAAATCGTTAAAAACGATGAAAAATTGGCTAACAAACCAGAAAAAGTATTGGCTGGTATCATTGAAGGTAAGATCAGCAAGAACTTGAAAGATCTGTGCTTGGTAGAACAGGAATTCTTCTTGGATCCAAACATGAAGGTTGCACAGTACCTGAAAGAAAATGGCTGTGACGTTGTAAACTTTGTACGTTATGCAGTTGGTGAAGGTATTGAAAAACGCCAGGATAACTTTGCTGAAGAAGTAATGAGCCAGGCATTTGGTGGATAATTAACGATAGGGAGAGGTCATTGGACTTCTCCTTTTTTAAGGGGATATCCTTAAAAAAGAATGACGATATGTAGACACAATTACCATAGATATGGAATATAGTTGGATCTTACTGTGCTCGCAAATGAGGATTGGTTTTCAGTTTATTCAGTAAGATGATAGTCTTGTCTGTAAGTATCCAAAGAAAAATGAAAAAAAGGAGAATAGCTCTTCCTTTTTGTAAATCTTTTCTTTATAATATACAGTGGAGAGTTAAAAAAACGACAAAAGTAAAGGTGGAAGTAGACATGTACAAAAGAGTATTATTGAAATTAAGCGGTGAGGCTTTATCTTCACCTGGTAATTCATTTGATCCACAAATTTTAAAAGCGTTGGCAAAAGAATTGAAAGAAATTCATGAGCTTGGTGTGGATTTAGCCATTGTTGTTGGCGGTGGAAATTTCATTCGCGGTAAAATGGCAGAAACGATGGGAATTGAGCGTGTACAGGCGGATTATATGGGAATGCTTGCGACGGTCATAAATGCATTGGCTGTTCAGAGTGCGTTGGAACAAGAAGGCGTGCCTACGCGTGTGCAAACGGCTATTGAGATGCAAAAAGTGGCAGAACCATTTATTGTGCGTCGTGCATTACGTCACTTGGAAAAAGGGCGCATCGTAATTTTTGGCGCAGGTACAGGAAACCCTTATTTTTCTACCGATACAACGGCTGCATTGCGTGCCAGTGAAATCGGTGCTGATGTCATTTTGATGGCCAAAAACGGTGTAGATGGAGTATACAATGCGGATCCTAAAACACATCCTGAGGCTGTTAAATATGATGCTTTAACTTATATGGATCTGATTCAGGAAGGATTGCAGGTCATGGATACTACAGCTACCAGTATGTGTATGGATAATGATATTGATCTAGTAGTATTTAATATGAATGAAAGCGGAAATATTTTGAAAGCTGTTCGTGGAGACATTACGGGTACAGTAATTTCAAAAGATCATAGATAAAAAGAAAGGACACGAAACTATGGAACTGTTAGATGTAACGAAACACAAAATGGAGAAAGCAGTAGAGAAGCTTGACGAAAATTTAAAAACGATTCGCACAGGAGTAGCAAACGCATCTTTGTTAGAACATGTACATTTTGAATATTATGGAAGTGAAACACCTATCAATCAGGTTGCTAGTATTAAGGTCGTAGAAGGACGTCAATTAATGATCAAACCTTATGATCGTTCTACTTTAAAAGATATTGAACGTGCAATTGCGACAAGTGACACCGGATTGGTGCCTCAAAGTGATGGTGAGGTCATTCGTTTGAATGTGCCAGCATTGACTGAAGAACGTCGTAAACAACTATCAAAAGAAGCAGATAAGATGGGAGAAGAAGCAAAGATTGCTGTTCGTAATGTGCGTCGTGAAGCAAATGATGCAATCAAAAAAGATAAAGAATTAACAGAAGATGATGCGAAGAGAATGCAGGAAAAAGTACAGAAATTAACAGATGAATTTGCTAAGAAAATTGAAAAAGAAGTCAGTGAAAAAGAAAAAGAAATTATGAAGGTTTAATTGTAACGAAGGGGAGAGCGGATAGCTTTCCTTTTTTTCATGTATAAGTGTAAACAAACATTGTGATTATTTGAAGTTCAGTGATTTAATAAGAAAACGCGACAATTAAATAATCCGAAATTATCCGTTTATGACTGTTTGCAGATTGAAAGAAAAGATGCAGTTTTCGACACTTTTTTAGATGAAATGCTGCGCATAGATACAATGTTTCTATCTTTTATGATATAATATCAGAGTTAAATTATACAATGTAGTTATAGGAGGTTGCTGGACATGGAAGGAAGAATCATCCCGCAGCATATTGCCATCATCATGGACGGAAACGGCCGATGGGCGAAAAAAAGAGGGTTACCGCGAACTGCTGGCCATAAGCAGGGGGCGGAGAATATAAGAAAAATCGCGATAGCATGTAATGAGTTAGGGGTAAAAGCATTAACTTGCTATGCATTTTCTACAGAAAATTGGAAACGTCCAGAGAGTGAAGTAGAATATCTTTGCAAACTGCCTAAACTTTTCTTTCAACGCTATTTAGCAGAGTTAAAGAAAAACAATATTCGCGTTACCTTTTTAGGTGAAATTGAGCGTTTTCCTAATGAGACACGTTCTGTTATTACTACGGCAGTGGAACAAACAAAAGATAATACCGGACTTATTTTATGTCTTGCCGTAAATTATGGCGGAAGAAGAGAAATCACCTTGGCGGCACAACGTTATGCGGCTGATGTAGTACGTGGTATAGCTGATGCCGCAATTGATGAAGAAGCGTTTGGTCATTATATGATGAGTGAAGGTATGCCAGAACTTGATCTAATGATTCGTACAAGTGGGGAACTTCGCATATCTAATTTTCTGTTATGGCAACTAGCTTATGCCGAATTGATTTTCACACCAGTTGCGTGGCCGGATTTTGACCGTGACTGTCTAGTAGAAGCGATTGATGAATATACACATCGCAATCGCCGCTTTGGAGGTTTATGAGTATGAAAACGCGAATCATAACAGCTTTTCTTATCATCGCTTGTGTCATTCCTCCTTTGGTGTTTGGTGGTGTATTATTATATGCCTTATTATCATTTATCATTATTGCGGGTGGTTTGGAATTGATGGCACTACGTGAGCAGAAGGACGAAACATGGCCCTTGCTGATAAAACCTTTGGCAATCGCCTGTGTATTTGCATTAACGTTTATCAAAAAAGATGCCTTATTATTTCCTTTGTTAGGAATCTTTGTCCTTTGCTTTTTATCCCTTCCTGTTTTTACTGAACGCTTTCATGCGAAAGATGGATTTTTATGTATCGCCTATATAACTTTTTTCTTTATAATTGCTAGAGGTTTTTTGCATATATACGATCGCAACCCGTTATATGTCTGGTATATCATTGTCGCCACTTATGGCTGTGATACCGGTGCATATTTCTGTGGTAGATTTTTAGGGAAGCATAAAATGAACCCTCGTATCTCTCCTAAAAAGACTTGGGAAGGTGCCTTTGGGGGATGGTTATTGGGGGCTGCCTTATCTTTTGCCCTCGCATACTTTTTAATTGATACGATGACTTTGCCACAAATCTTAGCAGCGAGTTTGATATTGACGATTACCGGACAAATCGGTGATTTAGCTTTTAGCGCGATCAAGCGTAATTTTGGGATTAAGGATTTTTCTGATTTGTTACCAGGGCATGGCGGTGTATTAGATAGAGTAGATTCCTTGGTTTTTAATTTTATTTGTTTTGACTTAATACTGGTGGTGTTAACATTATGAAGAGAATTGTTTTATTAGGAGCAAGTGGTTCCATTGGTTCCCAAACGATAGATGTCGTATTGCATCACAAGGATGAATTTTCCATTGTGGCGGTAAGCGTCGGTAAAAATATCGAAAAATTAAAAATGCTGTTAGCGAAGATACCATCGATTCAACATGTTTGTGTAGCAGATGAACAAGTAAAAGAAGTCTTACGACTAGAATATCCAGATAAACAATGGTACAGCGGCGATGAAGGTCTGCAAGCGTTAGCCGGTTTAGCAGAATATGATATTTTTGTGGATGCTGTTGTTGGTTTTCGTGGATTGTTGCCGGCTTTAACAGCAATCGCAAATCATAAGGTTATCGCATTGGCGAATAAAGAAAGCTTGGTAGCAGGAGGACCGCTAGTGAAAGCGGCATTAGCGAAACATCAGGTTCCTCTATATCCGATTGACTCAGAACATTCTGCCATTTTCCAATGTTTACAAGGCAATACACATGATAGTATTGATAAGTTAATCATCACTGCTAGTGGAGGCAGTTTCCGTGATCTGACGCGTGAGCAGTTGCAAGACGTCAGTGTAGAAGCAGCTTTGCATCATCCAAACTGGAATATGGGTGGAAGAATCACGATTGATTCTGCTACCATGATGAATAAAGGCTTTGAAGTGATAGAAGCACATTATTTGTTTGATATCCCTTATGAAAAAATCGATGTACTCATTCATCGCGAAAGTGCCATTCATTCAATGGTTCAGTTTCAGGATCATGCTATTATTGCGCAAATAGGAACAGCGGATATGCGTCTGCCAATTCAATATGCCCTTTCTTATCCGCAACGTTTGAAGATGTATAATGATGAACCATTCGATTTTGGCAAATTTGCTACCTTGCATTTTGAACCGGCAAGCATGGAACGATATCCTTTATTAAAATTGGCATTTGAAGTAGGCAAAAAAGGTGGAAATCTCGGTGCTATTATGAATGCTGCAGATGAAGAGGCCGTTCGTCTTTTCTTAAATAAGAAAATTGCCTTTTTGGATATTGAAACATCCGTAATTAAGGCAGTGGAAGGTGTACGTTTTATTGCTGAACCAACATTGCAAGATATTATAGAAAGTGATGCAGCCGCCAGACGGTTTGTAAAAGATATGTGGAAAGGGGCTATGGAATGAGTGGTATTGTAAATTTATTGTGGTTTGTATTAATTCTAGGCGCAATTGTCATTGTTCATGAGTTTGGACATTTGCTAGCGGCTAAGAAGTTTGGTGTATATTGTAAAGAATTTTCGATTGGTATGGGTCCTTTGCTGTGGCAGAAGCAGAAAGGAGAAACTGCTTGGTCTATTCGTGCTTTGCCTATCGGTGGGTTTGTGGCCATGGCTGGAGAAGATGAAGAAAGTGATGAAAAAGATGAATTAGATATTCCTTTTGAGCGAACCTTAAATGGAATTAAGCCTTGGAAACAGGTCATCGTGATGGCTGCCGGAGCCTTTATGAATGTATTGTTGGCATGGCTGATCTTTATCGGTATCACTGCATATCAGGGTAGTGTAAGTGTACCGCCAAAGCCAATCGTGGCAAGTGTTGTAGAAAATTCACCTGCACAGAAAGCCGGTTTTCACGTAGGGGATGAAATCATCCGTTTAGAAAACAAAAGTAAAAAGGAAACATTAACACCTGATTCTACACGTGAAATCATGGAGTTTTTGCAATATTATCCAGGAGAAATTACCTATACCGTCCTACGGGATGGAAAGCAGGTAACCCTACAAGGAACAGCCGCCTTTCATAAAGATGAAAACTTATATATTTTAGGTATTGGCTATCCGCAAAGTGCCGCTAAAGAAATTTCTTTCTGGGAAGCTATTCCATATGGAACGCAGCGGATGGTTAGCTCTGTTACCAGTATTATGGATTCCTTGGGAAAACTTGTTCGTGGCGTCGGTTTAAATAATCTGAGTGGTCCGGTCGGAATCTTCCAGATTACGGCACAGACAACACAGGATGGTTTATTATCAACCTTAGCCTTAATTGCTTTATTATCAGTAAATGTAGGTATTGTCAATTTGATTCCGATTCCCATTTTAGATGGTGGACGTATATTCATCATTCTGATCGAGACACTGATAGGGAAAAAATTGAGTGAGCGTATGCAGTCGGTTATCATGATGGCTGGTTTATTAATGATCGTAGGTATCATGGTGCTAGCAACCTGGAATGATATAGTTCGCTTATTTTGATTTCTATTGCTAGTATTGTGCGTTGTTCTCTAATCACATAAAAAAAGGTCCTCTTCAACCACCAATGTTTCATCAAACGGTGCGTGTAGGGACCTTTTTCATATGCGTGTTATCATGAATGTGTAATAGAAGGATTAAAGCTTTTGATGATCTGGTACATAAATATAAGTGTTGGTATCTTCGTAACGATAATAAGCATAATAATCATATCCAGTCATATTAAAAATAAAGTTATTCG
Organism: Longicatena caecimuris; assembly: GCF_004341945.1. GTDB lineage: Bacteria > Bacillota_I > Bacilli_A > Erysipelotrichales > Erysipelotrichaceae > Longicatena > Longicatena caecimuris. The sequence continues at coordinate 248,274 of NZ_SMBP01000001.1, read as the reverse complement.
CTGTCAGCATCTGATCGAGTTGTTCACCTAATGCTTTGCTGGAACATTGGAAAACCAAACGATATCCTTTGTTTGCACTTTTTTGGATAAGCTTTGTCATCTGCTGCTTATCACAAGAAGTGAAATAAGCTCCTTCTTTCATGAAGTAAGAATCTTTGCGGGAAGGTGTGTCTTCCATATAATCATCTGTGAATGGTCGATTTTCCGCAAGAATCTGTTTCTTGGTCATAGCAAAATACATATATCGTGATTCTTTTGTATTATTTAACATATCTCCATTGGTAACATCCATATAATAGTAATTGCCATCCATTTTTACCATGTTCCACGCATGAGATACATCTCCTTTGTCCGGTCGTGTAAAACCGGTGATATACGTGCAGGGAACACCTATCTGATTCAATAAATATTGCATACCTTTTGCATAACCGGCACAAACCGTTTTATGTTCAAGAAAGGTGCTTAATATATTTTGATTCTCTTTGGCTTTTTCATCATAGGAGGTATGATCGATTAAATAATCATATACATATTTTACTTTTTCATAATCGCTTTTTTTCTTTTTTGCAGTATTGATTATTTTTTCTGTTACTTGCTTGATTTCTTTATCACGACTTTCGATTTCACTTTTGATCATACGATAACTTGGTTTTAAGAATAAATACGTAGCTTTGCTTTCATATTCGTTTTTATCTGTTACATAATCAAAACTGTCTTCAAGATAATAAAGTTCAGGATGATCCATCTTAATAGCTGCATGAATATCATTCACGTCAGAAATCGTAACATTTTTTAAGATAATTTCTTTATCTAAATTTTTATATCCTTGTAAGACAGCATCATAAGAAGGTTGTATTTTCTTATCCAGATGATCTCTGCCACATTGATACATCTTCATGGTTTCAGCTGTTGCAGCTATTGGCTCTTTAACAGCTGATGAACACCCACTTAGCAATAAACCCGCACACAACAATAGGACGCCTAATTTTTTCATATACGTTCACTTGATATATTGTACATAACGCATCAAAGCAGTCATACTTACAATATACATTTCCTTTCTATCAACCTTTCTCACCGCGGTTGATAACGGTTGATATCATTTATAAAAGATGAAGATGTGAGTTCACTGATTGCTTTCCTCTTAAATGAGATTTTATCATACCTCATTAGTTCTATTTTACTAAACTGGATAGCAAAAGTACAACTCTTTTTCGAGAATAAAAAAAATCGATCTTACGATCGACATTATGCAGCAATGGAGTTAACTGCTTTAGCTAAACGTGATTTCTGTCTAACGGCATAGTTTCTGTGCTGGATTCCCTTGGCAACTGCTTTATCTAACTTAGAGTTTGCTGTGTTCAGGGCAGCAACTGCAGCTTCCTTGTCGTTTGCTTCAACAGCAGACAGAACGTTTTTGATAGCTGTTTTCAGAGCTGATTTCTGAGCGTTAACAGCCAGGTTTCTCTTGTTATTAGTTTTTACACGTTTTTTCTGAGACTGGATCTGTGGCATATTGCACCTCCTAAATTCTAATTGCCAGTAAATTATAACAAAAAGAATTTAAAAAAGCAATAAGGACGATAAAAATTTCCATACTATGGTAGAGGTGATGAATATGGGCAAAAGTTATCAGATACGTAGCGATTTTGCCGATGAGATATTGAGCGCCGATATCCGATCGAAAACGTATGAACATATTGAAAAACAAAATGCCAATATCAAAAGCAATTATATCAAAGTATTGCTGGATGAAAATGAATTAGGAAAAGCGAAAGGTGATTATGTTTCCATTGAATGTAAGGATTTGTATGATCACGATATAAGAGAGCAAATGGTGGATGCTATTTTGGAAAACTTACAACATATGAGTGCCAATATGAACATCAAGATGAAGAAGATACTCGTTGTTGGTTTAGGAAATCGTTTTATTACCAGTGATGCTTTAGGCCCTGGAGTAGCGAATGAAATTCTGGTGACAGCACATCTTTATGCACAACAATCGTCGCGAATGTTGAAAGGAACGCGTAATGTAGCAGTGCTGCAGCCAGGAGTCATGGGGCAGACCGGATTGGAGTCATTATCGATCGTTCAAAGTGTGACAGCTTTATACAAACCAGATTTGGTGATCGCAATCGATGCGTTAGCTACGCGGAACTTAAACCGTATCAATCGCGTCATTCAAATTAACAATACCGGGATCCAACCGGGAAGTGGTGTTGGCAATCATCGCATGGCATTGAATGAAGATTCCTTACATGTGCCAGTGATTGCTATTGGAGTTGCCACCGTTACAAGTATCGGGGCAATCTTAAACGAAGCTCTTGATCAAGCGGAAATTAATCGAGAAGCAATTTTGGAAAGTGTTTATGGCAATAAACATTTAGATCTTGTCGTCACCCCAAAATCAATGGATGATGAATTAAAACATTTGATCTATATTGTATCACAAAGTTTAAATCGTTTTCTTCACCCCGATTTTTTAAAGCTATAAGCAAATACTGTCGAAATTAGAAGATGGTTTCCCAACATGATACGCACTTTCTTCTCATAAAGTATAGAGAAGGGAGTGCTTTTTATGAAAAATACAGCCAAGATCATAGTCAAACTGGCAATGCTAGTTCTCTTTCTTTATGTGACACCGTTTTATGATGGCTTGTTAAATTGTTTTGAAAACTCGCAGGATTTCATGCATAATCTGATCTATCATCAACAGGTGGTTGCACAAGATATTTCGTTAAAAAAACAGCTCAATGTTTGGAGTTATAACGAGAATTTGACATTGCCCAAAGATGAAATTAAAGTCGAAACAACACTTGAGGATCCTATGATCGTACCTGGTGACAATAAACAGGAAAAAAAGGAAAATAGTTCGGATGCATCTACGGATAAAAAACAAAATGTCCCTTCAAATGGTAAGAAAATATACATCTACAATACCCATCAGGATGAAAAGTATCAAGGTGGTAAAACAGTCATGGATGCAGCTGTGATCCTAGCAGGACATTTAGAAAAAAAGGGATATAAGGTTGTTTTGGAAACAAATGATTTTAATGCATATTGTAATACGCATGGGTTAACCTATAATGATCTATATACCGTATCCAATAAATATCTTAATGATGCATTGGTGAATTATGGTGGTTTTGATTTATGCATTGATCTACATCGTGATAGTGTTCCAAGAGCGTATAGCTATATCAAGATTGGCAATAAGACGTATGCAAAGGCAATGATGGTCGTAGCTGGCAGTTCTTCGAATGTAAAGAGCGCTACCAAAATATCAACGACACTAACCGACATGGTCAACAAGCGGAAAAATGGTATTATGAAGCATGTCATGATCAGACAAGAGGCTTACTATAATCAATATGTCCATAAAGGTATCGTGTTAATGGAATGTGGAAGTGATTATAATACATTTGAAGAAGTAAAAAACACTTTAGGTATTGTTGCACAGGGTATTGATGAGCTAATGAAGAAGGGATGGTAACATGAAGCGGTTTTTAGCGGATGCAATATTGATTCTCATACTAGTAGGCTTAGGAGGCTATGTCCAAAAACAGGATGAAAAAGTTCCTTCCATCGAGGCAGAGGTTGAAGCTTTTGAGGATACCATAGCACAGCATAAAAGGATTACTCCTAAAAATACGAAGGTACATTTACAAGATAAGGAAGATAATAAAGCAAGTCGCATGGCGAAGTATGGCAGTGCTTTTGTCGTTGATACGTTGCATGGTGGAGTGGAAGTGCTTTCGTCTTTGTTTGACTCCTTACTAAATTAGATGAAACGTAACTGAAAACATGCTATAATACCCACAGCAGAGGTGATGTTAATGATAAAAATCTTATTTATGGGAACACCGGACATTGCGCAAGTGATGTTAAAGCGTTTATTAAAAGATGGTTATGATGTCATTGGAGTTGTTACCCAACCGGATAAAAAAGCCGGAAGAAAACAGCAGTTAAAAATGTCAGAGGTCAAACAATGTGCACTTGCCAACCATTTGCCGATTTATCAACCATTGTCTATTCGTTCGGAATATCAAGAATTATTAAAACTAGATATGGATCTGATTGTTACATGTGCGTATGGACAGTTTATTCCTCAAGTGTTACTGGATGCCCCAACTTATGGCAGCATAAATGTACATGCTTCTTTATTGCCAAAATGGCGTGGGGGAGCTCCTATTCATAAAGCTATTATAGAAGGTGATAAGGAAAGTGGCATGTCGATTATGCGGATGGTGAAGAAAATGGATGCCGGTGCGGTTATGGCACAGTGTCGTGTTGCGATTACACAAGAGGATACGACCGGTGATTTATATGAGAAACTTGCTGTTGCCGGTGCTGATTTATTAAGTGAAAGTATACCGAAAATTATTGATGGCAGTGCCATCTTTGTAGAACAAAAGGAAGAAGAGGCAACATTTGCATATACGATTCAAAAAGAAGAAGAGCACATCAATTTTCAAGAGGATGTCCAAAAGGTATACGATCATATACGTGGGTTAATACCTTTCCCAGTAGGAAATGCGATTGTGAAGGGGAAAAAGATAAAATTTCATAAAGTGCGCATGATGCGTTGTGACCATTCCTATACACCAGGTGAAATCATTGGCTGGCTAGAACATGGTTATGCGATTGCGGCAAAAGATGGATATATTCTGGTCGATAGGATTCAAATGGAAGGGAAAGCCAAAGTAGATGCCAAATCCTTCTATAATGGAATGGGGAAACAGCTTATCGGTTGTATCTGCGAATAATAAGATTCATTGATTTCGATTCAGCACAACAATTGTGTTTGAGTGGAAATCTTTTTTTATGCGATGCTGGTAAAGGTTTCCAGAGCATATGAATAGTGTATGTGGTGACACTATGATAGGATATAGATAGATACTTTAAAAAGTAAAGTCACTACAGAAAGGAGTGTGTAAGATGATCAAAGGTTATGCAGGAAGCTATGCCAGTGAACAAAGCCAATGTCTGATACAGTTTTGCTTTGATGAGACTACGAAGCAATTCACAAAGCGCAAAGAGCTTCCTGGCTTTGAAGATGCCAAATATCTCTCTTATGCTAACAAGAAATTGGCAGCGGTATGTCATAGAAATGCTGCGGGAATCACTTTATGGGACATTTCTTGCGATAAAACAATGACACATTTGAGTGAAACCAAAACATCGTGTTTTATTACGCAGGATGATAGCTATATTTATACAGCTAATTATCATGAAGGTACGATATCAGTTTATAAAAAGGTTCAAGATCTGCCTTTGATCAAACGTATTTATATTCAAGAAGCAGCAGGGTGTCATCAGGTTTTATTACTGGAAAATTATCTGCTCGTGCCATGTTTATTATTGGATGCCATATATGTGTTTGATCGTCGAAAAGATTTTGCCTGTGTTCACATTTTGCCTTTCCCTGCGCATAGTGGACCGCGGCATGGCGTCTTTACCAAGAATAAGTACTTGTATGTCGTCAGTGAATTAAGCAATGAGTTATTTATGTGTCATATGAATGAAAAGATGCAAGGGAATGTGCAAGTTGTCCAGAAACTTTGGGATACACAAAATCAAAAAGCAGCAGCTGCCGCTATACGTATAGATGCACAGGAAAAATTCTTGTATATCACTTTACGAGAAGTCAACCAGATCATCGTATTCGACAGAAAAGCGAAACGTATCGTTCAACGTTTATCGACTATGGGAGATCATCCTCGTGATATGCAACTGTCAAAGGATGGACGTTTTGTCTTTGTCATACATCGTTTCAGTCATGACATCCGTGTTTTTGAAAGAGATGAAAAAAGCGGTTTATTACAGCCATTACGTGCAAAATTACATGTACAGGAAGGTGTTTGTATCGTATTTGAACAGGAGGAAAGTTAAATGAAACAACAGGATATCGCTGTGATCGGCTTAGCCGTCATGGGAAGAAGTTTAGCGTTGAATATGGCAGATCACGGCTTTGCTGTGGCTGCGTATAATCGTAGTTATGCGGTTAGTGAGCAGATGGCTAAAAACCACCCTCATCCTCATATACACATTTATAAGGAATTAAAAGATTGTGTTGCGGCACTGAAAAAGCCAAGGAAAGTAATGCTGATGGTAAAGGCCGGTAAAGCAGTGGATATGGTGATAGAACAGTTAGTGGATTTATTAGAGGAAGGGGATATCATTTTAGATGGTGGTAATTCATTTTTTGAGGATACGATACGAAGAGAACAAGCATTACGCAAAAATGGTTTGCATTATTTTGGAGTAGGTGTATCCGGCGGTGAAGAAGGTGCCCGCTTTGGCCCTAGTATTATGCCCGGTGGAAATAAGCAGGCCTATGATAAAATACGCCCTATCTTAGAAACAATAGCGGCTAAGGCAAGTGATGGGAAGCCGTGTTGTACGTATATAGGAGAAAATGGAGCAGGACATTATGTGAAAATGGTCCACAATGGAATTGAATATGCCGATATGCAATTGATCAGTGAAGCGTATTTACAATTAAAATATATAGGTGGCTATACAAATACGGAAATCGCAAAAATTTTTAAAGAATGGAATGCCGGCGAATTAGAGAGCTTTCTTATCCGTATAACAGCAGATATTTTTCTTGCTTCAGATGATCGTTCCTCTCAGGATTTGCTAGATGTTATTGCAGATAGTGCTGCACAGAAAGGGACTGGACGCTGGACGAGCATAGAAGCATTGAAACAGGGAGTGGATGTTTCCATGATTACGGCTTCCTGTAATGCTCGTGTCATGTCAAATTTGTTAGCACAGCGTCATCAAGCGCAAATCCTTTATCCCGACAGAAAACCTTTGCAAAGAAAAAATGATGCATTTGTAGAAACTGTACGCCAGGCGTTATATGCAGGAAAGATACTTGCCTATGCACAGGGGTTTGCTTTGTTAGCACATGCTTCTTCACAATATGATTGGCAGCTGGCATTAGGTGAGATAGCCGCTATTTTCCGGGCTGGCTGTATTATTCAGGCACGTTTTTTGAACGATATTCAACAGGCCTTTACCAAAGAGAATCCAGCATCGCACCTTCTATTTGATCCTTTCTTTGCCAAACAATTGCAGACACATCAGCAAGCTTTGCGTGATATGGTAGCCATGTCAATCACACAGGGTCTGGCAATTCCGGCGATGGCAAATGCTGTCAGTTACTTGGATATGTTTCGCTCATCTCATAGCGGTGCCAATCTGATTCAGGCGCAGCGTGATTATTTTGGTGCACATACATTCGAAAGATGTGATATGTCAGGAAGTTTTCATCATGAATGGAGGAGAGATCATGAATGAACAAGTCACGTTTACGATTTTTGGAGGCACTGGGGATTTAGCGTATCGCAAATTATTACCGGCTTTTTATAATTTATATGCCAATCAAGCTTTTCAGCATGCGAAGATTGTTGTGCTTGGCAGACGACCCTATGATCATGAACAGTATTGTACGATCATAAAAGACTGGGTAATGCAATTTGCGCGATTACCATATCGTGAAACCCTTTTTCAATCGTTTTGTGAAAAGATATCTTATGTATGTATGGATTTTACGAAAGAGGAGGCTTATGATACACTGGCTGCCTTCTACAAACAACATCAGGATACACAGCATATTTTCTACTTTGCTGTCGCTCCTCGATTCTTTTCAACGATTGCCCAAGGATTGCTTCGTGTGCCGCATGCAAAACAAGGCAGAGTGGTCATAGAAAAGCCTTTTGGAGAAGATCGCAAGAGTGCCAAACGCTTAAATGAACAATTGGAATCGTTCTTCAAGGCAAGTCATATTTATCATATTGACCATTATCTAGGCAAAGAAATGGTGCGTAACATTCAAACGATTCGTTTTTTGAATCCATTATTTGCTAATGTTTGGAATCATGAATGTATTGCCCATGTACAAATATCTGCTATGGAGGAAGTCGGAGTAGAAACGCGTGGTGCCTATTATGATCAAAGCGGGGCATTAAAAGACATGGTTCAAAATCATTTGTTTCAAATTCTCAGTATCCTCGCCATGGAACCTTTAGAAGCCTTTACCCAAGAAGATTTGCATGAGAAGCAGCTTACGCTTCTACAACAACTACGTCCCGTAGATCAGCTGAATATACAGGATACTATGGTACTAGGTCAATATTTTGGTTACCAAAAAGAAGCTCATGTCGCACATGATTCCACGACTGAAACGTTTGCGGCATTGCGTTTATATATTGATAATGAACGTTGGCAAAACACACCGTTTCTGATTCGTACCGGTAAGAAACTGAATAAACGAGAAATGGAAGTTATCATTACCTTTAAGGCTCCATTTCCTAATGTGGAACCAAACGTATTAATCATCAAGATTCAGCCGACCGAAGGAGTTTATGTACGCTTTAACATCAAAAAGCCAGGGAACAGTGAAGAAATTTTGCCAGTGAGTATGGATTTTTGTCAAAGTTGTAGCGATATTCATCGCATCAATACACCAGAAGCATATGAACGCTTATTGCAGGCAGTTTGGCATGCAGATACATCCTGGTTTTCCAGCTGGGATCAAATTGAAACAAGCTGGGCCTATGTCGATGCATTGAAAGAGCGTTATGAAAACGCGCAGCTTCCTGTATATATCTATCCATCTGGCAGTGAAGGACCTCAAGCAAGTTATGAACTCTTCACTATGCAGCCGCAAGGAGAATAATCTTATGACAAAGGAAGAAAAGAAAAAACAGGCAGCACTAGCGGCTATAGCGTATCTAAAAGATGGCATGCATATCGGCTTAGGAAGTGGAACAACAGTTAATTACTTTTTACAAGCATTGCAACAACGATGTGCCAAAGGATTACAAATTCGGGCAATGGCAAGCTCGCTATGTACGCAGCAATGGGCGAAGCAATATCAGATCCCTTTGCTGGCAGATACGTATGTACAAACATTAGATGTTTATGTAGACAGCTTTGATGTCTTGAATCATCATGGCGATATCATCAAAGGCGGTGGTGGAGCTTTGGTTAGAGAAAAAATGTTATTTCAATGGGCCGATAAGACGATTTGGATTTGCGACGATGAAAAACTGGTTGATGACTGTCATTGTTATGCTTTGCCAGTTGAGGTTCTGCCTTTTACACTTGCTCATACGCGCCATATGCTTAACGAACATGGTTATAAAACGAGTTTGCGTATGGCCGAAACACAACCTTTTCTGACAGATAATCAGCATTATATTCTTGATGTTTTCGTGCCGAAGCAAGTAACGTTGGCACAGGCACATACCTTTCTTATGTCTTTTGCTGCTATCGTCCAAACCGGTTACTTCCATGATGAAGACAATCTATGTATCATTGCCTCGTCAAAGGGGGTATGTATTCATCCTGTGCGTGATGTATAAAGATAGATCAATCGATTCATGATGGATGGAAGTTCTTTGTATGAGTATTATAGGCATCTGCTAGAATAAGAAAAAAAGAGCTATCTGCATACAAGCTAGATGGCTCTTTTTCGTGTAAGAGATGCTCTCTCATCCTTTACAAACATAACTATAGCACTGCCTGTGCGCTTTCGTCAAGAACGCCTGCACAATTTCTGTTTGCATCCCATTAAAACTCTGTTATAATTAGGTCTGTGTTGTTAGGAGTGATACCTGTGGAACAAAAATATATACGTAATTTTTCCATCATCGCCCACATTGATCATGGAAAATCAACGCTTGCGGATCGTATTTTGGAATTGACGGAAACCGTTGAGCAAAGAGAAATGAAAGAACAGCTGTTGGATACGATGGATCTGGAACGTGAACGTGGCATCACCATTAAACTAAATGCCGTACAGCTGCAATATACAGCATTAAACGGAAAGACTTATATTTTTCATTTGATTGATACACCAGGTCATGTCGATTTTACTTATGAAGTATCTCGTTCTTTAGCAGCTTGCGAAGGTGCTGTTTTAGTCGTAGATGCGGCTCAGGGAATTGAGGCACAGACACTGGCAAATGTGTATTTAGCATTGGATAATGACTTAGAAATTTTACCTGTCATCAACAAGATAGATTTACCTAGTGCACAACCGGATGTCGTTAAAAAAGAAATTGAAGATGTGATTGGTTTGGATGCTTCTTGTGCACCATTGATCTCAGCTAAAAATGGCTTGCATATACGTGATGTGTTAGAAGATATCGTAGCCAATGTACCGGCACCAAAGGGTGATCCTAATGCGCCTTTACAGGCCTTGGTATTTGATTCTGTTTATGATGCCTATCGTGGTGTCATTGCCTTTGTGCGGGTAAAGGAAGGTCGTATTCGCGTTGGTGATAAGGTGCGTTTTATGGCGAGTGATGCAGAGTATGAAGTGTTGGAATGTGGTGTACGTACACCGAAAGAGGTCAAGAAAGACAGTTTGGAATGTGGAGAAGTTGGTTGGTTATGTGCGTCAATCAAATCCATTCAAGATGTGCGTGTCGGTGATACCATAACCAATGTCGAATATCCTGCTAGTGCACCACTGCATGGATATCGGGAAATGAACCCTATGGTATATTGTGGTTTATATCCGATTGATTCGGCAAAATATAATGATCTTCGTGATGCTTTGGAAAAATTACAATTAAATGATGCTTCTTTGCAATTTGAAGCGGAAACTTCACAGGCTTTAGGTTTTGGTTTTCGTTGTGGTTTCTTGGGTTTACTACATATGGATGTTGTTCAAGAACGCATTGAGCGTGAATATCATATTGATCTGATTGCAACCGCGCCTTCAGTTGTCTATCATGCTTATCTGACAGATGGCAGCATGCTTGCTATTGATAATCCAAGCCTGTTACCTGATGTGCAGAAAATCGACCATATTGAAGAGCCATTTGTCAAAGCCAGCATCATGACACCAAAAGAATATGTCGGGGCAATCATGGAACTGTGTCAGCGCAAGCGTGGCAATTATACGGATATGGTGTATATTGATGATACGAGAATGAATCTGATTTATGAATTACCTTTAGGAGAAATTGTTTATGATTTCTTTGATAAACTGAAATCTTGTACGAAGGGCTATGCATCCTTTGATTATGAATTAATCGGTTATCAGCCCAATAAGTTAGCGAAGATGGATATTTTGTTAAATGGAGAAGTTGTCGATGCCTTAAGCAGCATTGTGCATCGGGAGTTTGCATATCCAAGAGGAAGAGCTATTTGTGAAAAATTAAAGAAATTGATTCCTAAACAGCAATTTGAAATTCCTATTCAGGCAGCAATCAATGGGAAAATCATTGCTCGTGCAGATATTAAATCTTTGCGCAAAAATGTCTTGGCAAAATGTTATGGTGGGGATATTTCCCGTAAGAAAAAATTATTAGAGAAACAAAAAGAAGGAAAGAAACGGATGAAGGCGGTAGGCAGTGTGGAGGTTCCACAGGAAGCATTTATGGCGGTTCTATCCATGGATGATGAATCTTAAAATAAGCAAACATATCACTTATGTGAATGCATAATACGAGGAAGATAAGAAAAACAGGCTGTAAAAGGTCTGTTTTTCGCTAGTTTTGTCGAAACTTTGAGGATTCCTGTAAAAACATGCTACACTATTGCCTTGGAGAGTGATGGTATGTTTGAAACAACAAGGACATATAGTGAAGATCAATATATCAAGAAAGAGGAATTAAGGAAAGAATTATCAGGCGTCGTATTGGAAAGCGTATGGCAACAAATTCAAGAATATCGACGAATCTTTCGTTTTACACCATATAAAGAAAAACCATACTATGTTACCTTAAACCCATATGTAATACAAAAGCTTTCCTTTTGTGAAAGGCTACTTCTGCAATATCAACAACGGCATAAGAAACCAACACATTCATCTACATTAACACAGGCACAGCGCTTTTATATCGAGCAGCAATGGCCCTGTGATATATCAGAAACAGTGAAATGCTTTCATATAGCGATTCCTCAAATGTATGTACAGCTGATCTGTAATACATCTATCCATGTGATATTACGTTTATTTTTTCTCTTGCAAGAACATAAGGAATCGCTTTTACGAGCAGCTGAACTCATGTTGCGTTGTGAAGGACTTTGTGGTTTAGGAGATGGGGAATTATTGCAATCGCTATATCGTGATATACTGATCGAACATCAGGAACATGATTTGACCTATGCGCTGCTAAGGTTTCTTGAAGATTTACAGTTGCAAATTTCAAACAGAATGGTATCATTAAAACGGAAAAGCCGGCAATTTCTTACCTATGATGCTCAAACTTTACAAGAAGTATGTCCGGCAATGTCCTTGATACAGGCCGCCTTTTATGCAAAGCATCATGAAGCACATCATTATTATACGATTGCCCAATGTATGCAAGAACATGATGTATGTTATGAAACAGCCCGCACTTCTATGGATGGCTTGGTAGCTTTAGGTTGGTATACCAAAGAAAAAGTCGGTCGTAAATTTGTGTATTATATAAACAGCTGATAAAGGGGAATAAAACAATGGCAAGAGTGTATGTTTGTCTGGATGACATTGTATTGCTGAAACAAGTTATGGATATGAGCATGGAGGAACAAGATCTTAAAATCGTTGGTATTACCACATCCATTCCACAGTCTGCCACAGAACTCATACAACAAGATGCAGATATTTTTATCATGCGTTATGCCATCGACCAGCAAAAGGCGAAATATTTATTAGAAGAAATTGCGCTGAGCGAAGCGTTAGTGAACTTGCAAATTATCATGATGTTTGATGAAATGGATAGCGATGTTTTTCAACTTATGGCACAATATGATCTACATACTTTTTTAGCAAAACCTTATAATCCTCATGAATTGATGGAAGCCATCCATAGCAAGAATCGCTATCATAAGCTTGTGGAAAATGGCAACTGGACCTCGGAAAGTGTGGCTGGCAGGATCCTGGAAGAACTTGGCCTGCCGGCGCACTTAAAAGGCTATAATTATTTACGTACCGCTGCGATTTTATTTTCACAGCAGGAAGATCCGTTACAGTTAAAGATGGGGACCTTATACGCTATGGTGGCAAAAGTTCATGCTACGACCCAAATACGTGTTGAAAAATGTATGCGTACAGCGATTGCCTATGCGTATCGTCATTGTCCGGAATTAATCTGCGTCTATAATACCAAGCCAACCTGCTCACAGATCATTCATTATGTGAGTGAACATTTGAAATTAACGATGTTGACCTATTAATTGCTTTTTAAGGAGGAACCTTATGTGCAAAGCTGCTTATTTACATGTGCCATTTTGTCAGGATATCTGCGCCTATTGTGATTTTTTTCGATGCCGTTATCATGTTGGGCTTGCCGAAAAATGGTTGGCGGCGATGGCAAAGGAATTGACGATAAAAAAGTTATCACCGCTAACGACGATGTATATTGGTGGTGGGACGCCGAGTGCATTACAGCCGCATCAACTGGAAACACTATTATCCTTACTAGTTCCTTATACAAAAGAAGTAAACGAATATACGATCGAGGCCAATGTTGAATCCTTAACGGATGAAAAGTTAGATATATGTCAGCGTTATGGCGTGAATCGTATTTCTCTGGGAGTGCAAAGCTTGCAACCATCTTTGCTGAATCAGATGCATCGTCATCATACGAGCGAAGATGTCCTTGCTTGTATAAAACGTATTCATGCACATGGTATTCATAATATTTCTATTGACATGATCTATGGTTTACCTAAGCAAAGCTTGGCTATGTGGGAGGAAGATTTACATACCATCGTATCATCCTTTCCCATTCAGCATATTTCTTTGTATGGACTGACAATAGAACCTCATTCGGAATTTGGTCGTCAAGGTATACAGAATATTGATGAGGATATAGAAGCGGATATGTATGATCTTGCGATAACCTTGTTACAACAATATGGTTTTCAACAATATGAAATCAGCAATTTTGCAAAGCCCAAGTATGCCTCTTTACATAACCAAGTTTACTGGCGATATGAAGATTTTTATGGCATTGGCTGTGGAGCAAGTGGAAAAGACAAGCGAGGTCGCTATGAAAACACACGCAATTTAGAAACCTATCTGCAACAAGGGGCATCTTCAGTATATGAAAAGCTAGATACGAAGGCTCAGATGTTTGAGATGATCATGATGTCGTTACGAATGAAACAGGGTATTTCCCGACAAGCTTTTTTTGAGCGTTTTGGAAAGGATATCAGCGAAGTATATGGGTCAATAATCGAAAAACAAAAAGAGAAAGGCTTGCTTTTAGTAGATGAAGAGAAAATTTGGGCAAGTGAAAGAGGCTTTCATCTATTAAATGATGTGTTGGTAGAGTTTTTAGGTGATGATGAAGCACATGGATAAATAAGATATGCATGAAAATCAAGCGTTTTTTACTTTAGGTAAGAGATAATACAGAAAAGGGTATTAAAATACTTGCAAAGAGCAAAGAAATAATGCAATGACGTATAAGATGAAGTGTAAAAATATTGAAAAACACTTGCGATACGGTAGGGAGTATGCTATTATTAACAAGGTTTTATACTTGGTCTGCACGTGTATTCCTCGACGGCTCACTCAGTATGAAACATTATGAAAATACAGGAGGAAATAACATGTTATTAAAAAGCGAAAAACAGGCAATCATGAAAGAGTATGCAAGATTTGAAGGGGATACAGGTTCTCCAGAAGTTCAGATCGCTGTATTAACAGCTAGAATCAATCAGCTGACAGAACACTTCAAAGAACATAAGCACGATTACCATTCTCAAAGAGGTTTGATGAAAATGGTAGGTCGTCGTAGAAACTTATTAACATACTTAAAGAACAAAGACCTGAACCGTTACAAAGAACTGATCGCTCGCTTAGGACTGCGTAAGTAATTTATTAGTAAAGGAAACAGAAAGTCGCATGAATTTGCGGCTTTTTTTCTTTCCTAAGTGTTTAATTTATGATATCATTTAAAAGATAGAAAAATTAAGAGGTGAAAAACGTGGCTAAACAAACATTTCGTTTAGAGTTCTGTGGGCGGGTGCTCACAGTAGAAACTGGAGAAGTAGCAAAACAGGCCGGAGGAAGTGCTCTGGTAAGATATAATGACACCGTTGTTTTATCAACAGCTACTGCCAGCAAACAGGCAAAAGAAGGGATCGATTTCTTTCCATTGACTGTTTCATTTGAAGAGAAACTATATTCTGTTGGTAAGATTCCCGGAGGCTTTTTAAGAAGAGAAGGAAGACCTAGTGAACATGCAACATTGACGGCTCGTATGATCGATCGTCCGATTCGTCCATTATTTGCGGAAGGTTTCCGTAATGAGGTACAGGTTGTGAATACGGTGCTTTCTGTTGATCAGGAATGCACACCGGAAATGACTGCAATGTTCGGCGCATCTTTGGCATTATGTGTATCGGATATTCCTTTCAACGGTCCGATTGCCGGAGTAATCGTTGGACGTGTAGATGGCGAATATGTCATTAATCCAACACCGGAACAATTAGAAAAAAGTGATATTCACTTGACTGTTGCCGGTACAAAATATGCTGTAAACATGGTAGAGGCTGGAGCAAAAGAAGTCGATGAAGACGCTATGCTAGGAGCTATCATGTTCGGTCATGAACATATTAAAAAATTAGTTGCTTTCCAAGAAGAAATTGCGGCAGCTATCGGTAAAGAGAAAATGGAAGTAACACTGTATACTGTAGATGAAGCAATTGATCAGGAAGTACGGGAAAACTTTGAAGCCGATATTCGCGCAGCGGTGTCTATTGAAAAGAAATTGGAGCGCTATGGTAAGATTGATGAATTAACAGAAGCAGCGCTAGCTCGCTTTGAAGAAAAAGAATATGCATCAGAGAGTGCTAAGGCCAAAGCTTTGAAGCAGGTAAAAGAAATCTGTCATGGCATTGAGGCAAATGAAGTACGTCGTTTGATCATTGAAGATAAAGTACGCCCAGATGGACGTAAGATTGATGAAATCCGTCCATTGGATTCACAGGTTGATATTTTACCAAGAGTGCATGGCAGTGCGTTGTTTACACGTGGGGAAACACAGGTATTATCGGTAACGACGTTAGGTCCGATGAATGATAATCAGATCATTGATGATGTTACCGATGTAGAATATAAACGTTTTATGCATCATTACAATTTCCCACCATATTCTGTTGGTGAAACAGGAAGAATGGGCAATCCAGGCCGTCGTGAAATCGGTCATGGTGCTTTGGGAGAACGTGCTTTATCACAGGTATTGCCTAGTGAAGAAGAATTCCCATATACGATTCGTACAGTAGCGGAAGTTTTGGAATCAAACGGTTCTAGTTCGCAGGCATCTATTTGTGCCGGCACAATGTCTTTGATGGCTGCTGGAGTTCCTATTAAGGCACCTGTTGCGGGTATTGCAATGGGCTTGATCATGGACGAGGATAGCGGGAAGTATACCGTATTGACCGATATTCAGGGTATGGAAGATCATTTTGGCGATATGGACTTTAAGGTAGCGGGAACAAGTGAAGGTATTACGGCACTGCAGATGGATATCAAAGTTGCTGGAATTACAGAAGATGTCTTCCGAGAAGCTTTGTCACAGGCCAAAGGTGCGCGTGCACAGATTCTGGAAAATATGATGACTGCTATTGATAAACCACGTGAAGATGTTGGTACATATGCACCTAAGATCGAACAATTCTATATTGACCCAGAAAAGATTCGCGAAGTCATTGGACCTAATGGTAAGATGATTAATAAGATCATCGAAGCTTGCGATGAGGTCAAAATTGATATTGAAGACGATGGACATGTGGTCATCTATCATATGAACCGCGAGGCTATTACCAAAGCTGCGAATATGATCCGTGACATTGTACGTGTTGCAAAAGTCGGTGATATTTACGAAGGTAAGGTTGTACGTATTGAAAAATTCGGAGCCTTTGTAAATCTGTTCCCGGGTACAGATGGCTTATTGCATATCTCAAAGATTTGTCATGAGCGTGTTGAAAAGGTTGAAGACAAGCTGAATATTGGTGATACCATAAAAGTTAAGGTGATGGAAATCGATGATCGCGGACGTGTCAATGTCAGTGCGAAAGCATTATTGCCAAGACCTAAAAAAGAAGAAAAACAGCTTGTGAAAAAAGATGAAGTACCTGCAGAAGAAACGGTTGAAACAAAAAAAGAAGAAACACCGGCTGTAGAATCATAAGGTGAATACGTGAGGACAGTGTTATACACTTGTCCTTTTTTTGTGGATGGATATTTCTTACACGATAGGTACAAAGCAGCAAAAAAAGGGGCTGCAAAGGTTACAACCAATTTGTCATCTTAATGAAAATTTATGAAAAAAAGCGTAGGTATTCAATTCGCTTTATGATAAAATAATATGCGAGGTGAAAAACATGAACTGGTTACAGGAATTGGAAACATATAAAGAAGATTTTATTCGTGATTTAAGAGGCTTGATTGCCATTGCTTCAATAGAAGATAAAGCAAGTGCTCGAGCAGGTGCTCCTTTTGGCGAAGGGTGCCGCAAAGCTTTGGATTATATGTTAGAGCTGGGACGTAAGGAAGGCTTTGAAGTAAAGGATTATGATGGCTATGCTGGCGTGATCAGCTATGGTGAAGGTACGGAAAGTGTTGGTGTATTAGCACATTTGGATATTGTGCCTTTAGGTGATGGCTGGACCAAAGATCCTTATGGAGGAGAAATTGAACAAGGCTATTTGTTTGGCAGAGGGGCTTTGGATGATAAAGGTCCTGCTATGGCGGGTTTTTATGCCTTAAAGATGTTAAAAGATAAAGGTATCCAATTGGATCGCAAGATCATGTTGATCTTAGGGTGCAATGAAGAAACGGGAATGGAATGCATGAAGTATTATACACAACATGGAGAAATACCTACCATGGGCTTTACACCCGATGCTGATTTTCCTGTGATTTATGGTGAAAAAGGCGGCTTGCATGTTAGGTTAAAAGGCGATGTGCAAACGTGTATAACCAGCATGCATGCCGGTGAACGTCCAAATATCGTCATCGGTAAAGCTAGTTTATGCGTGGATAAATGGAACGATGCCTATATGGATATGTTTGATTTTTACCTAAAATCGAATGGGTTAAAAGGCAGTGTTGCCTATGATGGAAAACAAGCTGTTTTAACCATGGAGGGGGTATCCGCACATGCAGCGATGCCATACAATGGAGTAAATGCTGGTTTGCATCTCTTGAATTTTGTAGGAAGTGCTATGCAGGATAAATTTGCGTATGATACGTATGCACTGCTGCATGATTGGCAGGGAAAACCATTGAATATTGCCATTGAGGGCGCTTATATGGGATTTTTGACAATGAATACCGGGATCATTCATATTGCTGATGGAAAGGCGGATATTACCATTGATATCCGTTATCCAAATGATGCGGATGCAAATCTGATCATAGATAATATGAAAAAAAGTGCCGAAAAACGTCAATATGCTTTAGATGTACTATTAGAACACGATACAAAACCTTTGTTTGTTGATCCACAATCTACCTTGGTAAGTACATTAAGTGAAGTATATCAAGAATACAGCAAGGACACCTTTACACCAAATAAGACAATTGGCGGAGGTACCTATGCGAAGAAATTTAAAAACTTTGTCGCCTTTGGACCTGAGTTTCCGAAAACCGAGATTCCTGAAGGATTATATGTCGGAGGATGTCATCAAAAAGATGAAGGGGTAAAACTAGAAGATTTAATGACTTCTATCGCTATTTATACAGCAGCTGTGGAAAAGCTGGGAAAGAAGTAGGACGATCTATGAGAATGCGAAAATTGCCATGGGCAGAAGACTTTTTAAAGGAGCAGGATGTCGTTATTAAAGAACCCGCTGCTTTGCAAGGCAAATGGAAAGAAACGCTAAAACGTGATGTGCTACATTTAGAGATTGGCTGTGGCAAAGGGGATTATTGGACAAAGATGGCTTTGCAATATCCAGAATACGGTTGGATCGGTGTTGAGAAAAATAACAATGTAGCTGCTCTGGCGGTACGTAAATATACAAAACAAGAAAAAGAAAAAGCACATATGCGATTCATCAACGATGATGCTGAGCAGCTTGCTTCTTGGTTTGCAGAAGGTGAAATTCAAGTCATCCATTTGAATTTCAGTGATCCTTGGCCTAAAAAACGAGCACATAAAAAGCGATTGTCAAATCAGAAATTTATTGCCCAATATGCGAAAATCTTGGCAGATGATGGGGAAATTCAGATGAAAACAGATAATAGCTCATTATTTGAATATAGTATAATAGAATTCCAAAATGCAGGTTGGTTTCTTCATGATTTCAGTGTGGATTTTCGCCGTGTTGCTCATGATGAAGATGTAATTACGGAATATGAGCATCGCTTCATGGAAAAAGGGCAGCCTATTTATCGTGCCATTTGGAAGAAATATCCTATGAATGAAAAGAATGCATAAATAATGAAAATAAAAAGTAAATTTTCATCGAATGATGCTATAATAAGAACATGTAAACGGTTCAACAAAAGGAGTCATACCATGAAAGAATATATGAATGTAATTAACAATGCAGAAGCGTTTTATAAAGCATGTGCCAGCGAAGGCAAAAATGTCTTTGTCTTTTCTGCGAATTGGTGTCCTGACTGTCGTTTTTTAGAAGGCTTTTTTGAAGACGTCGTAAAAGAATATACGGCAAAAGGCTTTACCTTTTACTATGTTGACCGTGATCAATGCATGGATGTATGTGTAGACTTGATGATCATGGGCATACCCAGCTTTGTCATTTATCTAAATGGGAAAGAAAGTAATCGGTTTGTATCGAAGCAGCGCAAGACTAGAGAAGAAATAGAACAATTCTTGAATCAAGTAAATCAATGACGCAGAAAGGGTGAGGAAAATGTCGTTATGGAAAAAAGTTACTTCCTTTCTGTTTGAAGAAACAGAGGCAGATATCATTGCAGAAGATGATTTGGAAGCAATTTCTTTAAAAGAGAAAGAAGCAAAAACAGTGGATAAAGAACCGCAGAATACGCCGAAACAAGCGGATCTAGAAAGTGTTAAAAAGGAACAGACGCCAATCAAGCAGGAGACGAGAAAGTTTGTCAGTATTGATTTAGAGACAAAAAAAGAACCAGCAAAAGAAGTAAAACAACCAAAAGAGACAATAAAAAGTCGACCTGTTATGAAAAAAGAAGAAAAGAAAGAATATGAGTTTACACCGGTGATTTCGCCGATTTTTGGAGCGAAAGAAGAAAACGCAAAAGCGAAGACTTCAACGAAGACACCTAATGTCAATATGCCACGCGCTCGCAAACGTAAGGAAAATCCGTTAGGGACAATTATATCACCGTATTATGGTGTGAATGAATTGGAAGAATTTGAAGAAGAAGCGAAAAAAGATATTGAAAAAAAAGCCAAAAGTAAGCAGGAAGAAATCATCATGACGGAAACAAGGGATGAGCTTTCATCACAAGAAATGCCGGCAGATTTATTACAAAAGGTAGAAGAAGAGGAAGAACATACGTTACCCTTGGAAGCTATTTTAGCAGATGATGATACGGATACTGAAGATTTGTTGCAAATTTCGCTGTTTGGCGATTCTACGCCAATCAAAGAGGCTGAATCTAATATAAAAGATGTAACGGAAAAATAAAGGGAGTGTAAACGTAATATGGAATATTATTTTATTGGTATCAAGGGAAGCGGTATGGCATCTTTAGCTACGATCGTCTTTGACCGCCATGAACAAGTGAGCGGTTCGGATATTGATAAATATATCTTTACCCAAAAACCTTTAGAGGAACGACATATTCCGATTTACCATTTTGATGAGAATAACATTAAAGAAGGAATGACAATCATCATTGGCAATGCTTTTAATGAAAGCAATCCGGAAGTGAAAAAAGCCATGGAATTGGCCAAGCAAGGAAAAGTGCAGGTATACTGGTATCATGATTTTTTAGGGCAGTTGGTCGAAGAATATACAAGTATCAGTGTTGCCGGTACCCATGGTAAGACCACAACGACAGGCATGATTTCTCATGTGATGGCCGAAGTAGCACCAACTGGTTTTTTGATTGGTGATGGTACAGGAGATATGCCGGATGATGGTGAATATTTTGTCTTAGAATCCTGTGAATATCAGCGTCACTTTTTGGCTTATAAACCGCAATACGCGATCATTACGAATATTGAATTGGATCATGTGGATTATTATAAAGATATGGAAGATTATCGCGATGCATTTGAAACCTTTGCCAATCAAGTAAAAAAAGGTATTGTACTGTTTGGTGATGATGAAGAAGTGCGTCGCCTGCACGTCAAAACGAAGCATTTGTATTATGGTTTACAGGATGACAATGACGTACAAGCTGTTCATGTTATACAAAATGAAGAAGGTATGTCTTTTGATGTTTTATATAAAAAAGCGTACTTTGGCAGTTTTAAATTACCGTTTGTTGGGAAACCTTTATTGTGGAACAGCCTAGGGGTAATCGCTTTAGGAATCATGGAAGGATTACAACCGGCAGTGTTACAGGAAGGATTGGCAAGTTTTCCGGGAGTAAAACGCCGTTTTACGATAGAAGAAAAAAATGGTAATGTGTATATTGATGATTATGCACATCATCCAACTGCTGTTAAGTATATGATTGAGGCTGCTCGCATTAAGTATCCTGATAAAAAAATCATTGCGATATTTAAACCGGATCGTTATTCTCGTATCTATTATTTTATGGATCGTTTTGCCCAAGAATTAGATCAAGCTGACGAGACATATTTATGCCATTTTCCTGAAAATGCCGCAAAAGAGCC
Organism: Longicatena caecimuris; assembly: GCF_004341945.1. Classification (GTDB taxonomy): domain Bacteria; phylum Bacillota_I; class Bacilli_A; order Erysipelotrichales; family Erysipelotrichaceae; genus Longicatena; species Longicatena caecimuris. Next base: position 226,510 of record NZ_SMBP01000001.1, on the reverse strand, counting down.
AGGAATCAATATTACGATACAAGATTTAGCAGATCGTTGCGCGCATGCTCAAGTGATTCAAGAAGATGAAACAGCGGCTAAGTTTTTAGCAGATCGCGGCCCTGCAGTATATCTGTTTATGAGCAGTAAAGATATTTATAAATTAAAAAATATTGTAAAAAGTTTTCAGTAAACTTGTAAATGTTTACAAAATAAGGTAAAATATAAAAAGAGGTGTTTCTATGGGTTTAGATCAGTTATTGGAATTAACGAGTAATGTTGCCGCTAAGGCATTACCGATTGTAGGTGTTATTGTCCTGATATTTCTGGTTATCTTTGTCAGGCATCTGATCGTGTTATTAAAAAGTGCGAATGAAGCTGTGATCAGTATGAAAAAAACACTCGATACGACAAACAAAGAATTGGAAACACTGGAAAAGCCTTTACAGACTTTAAATGAATTAAGTGAGACTGTTGACAGTGTGCATGAAGCAAGCAAACATGCTGTTCGCAGTACGATGGTGATGGTGATTGAAAATTTCTCTTTGATTAAAGATTGGATTTTACATCATATGGGAAAAGATGGCAGCGATGAGCAACAGGAAGAAGCCTGTGAGCAGGAGGTGCATACTTCATGAGCGATGCAAGCCAGCATGTTGATGACATGGAAAAAGAAACGCGTTATACCATTATTCAAATGGAAGATGACGAGGATAATGAAAATGCCTCTTCAATTTTTGCGGATGCCAAAATAGAACTAAGTCGGATGTACGCAGAATTTCGTCAGTGGATAAAAAATAATGTGAATGCGCAGGAAACAACACAGCGTTTAGAAAAACTGAAGACTGATACGGCCTTGTTATTGGAAACAACGAAACAGAAAGTAGCAGCCTTTAATCAGCGTGAGGATGTAAAAAATGGCAAGGAAAAACTGAATGAAATGACGGGCAAAGTGACGAATGCATTCAGTGATGGTGTAGATGAGCTTATGAAGAAGGACTATGTTGTGAAAACGATGGATACCATTACGGACACGGTTAGTGCTATTCGTGAAGATGAGCGCGTTAAGAAGAATGTAAAGAAGCTAAAAAAGGGTACGCTGAAAGCAGCGGAAAAAGCCTTTGAAGGGTTACAACGTGTCTTAGACACGAAGGATGAAGACGATTAGTCAGAAGGGATAAGTGTTATGAAACGAATTACCATTTATGATGTAGCAAAAGAAGCAGATGTTTCACTGGCAACCGTTTCCCGTGTTATCAACGGTTCTGAAGTTGTCCGTGAAGACACACGTGTGAAAGTGCAGGAGGCAATTGAAAAATTAGGCTATAAACCGAATGCGATTGCTCAAGGATTGGCACTTCAGAAAACGACGACGATTGCTCTGATCGTACCAGAAGCAAGCTATTTCTATACGGGACAGATTATTAATGGTTTGATTGATGTGGCAAAAATTTATAAATATAATCTGATGCTGCATACAACGACGGAAGGCATTACTGAAATGAATGATATTATTGAAAATATCATCAAATCCCGTGTGGATGGTGTTGTGATTTTCAATGATAAGCTAAATAAGGAAGAATTGAATCAATTAACAAAATATCAAGTTCCCATTGTTGTCATCGGTAATAAGATGAGTGATGAAACTGTTGGTTCTGTTTATGTGGATTACTCCAGCCTTGTTTATGATTATGCAATGGATTGCATCGCAAAAGGGAAAAAACGTTTGGCATTGATTGAGGATCGTAAGAATCCAGCAATGATCAAACAACTTCGTGATGGATTATCACGTGCTTATAAAGAAAACGGTATGGAATTTGACGGCTATATTGAAATTCCTAAGGAATATCGTTCCTCTTACTTATTCTTGAAAGAATATGTGAAGGATGGCGTCCCTTATGATGTCGTCATTACGTATCGTGATTCTCAAGCTATGGCGGTTATGAACACCGTGAAAGAAGCAGGAATGAATATTCCGGATGATGTGGAATTGGTATGTATCTTAGATAGTAAATATAACTCTATGGCACGCCCTCAGATTTCTGGCTTTAAAATTCCAGATTATGATTTAGGTGCTGTTGCTATGCGTTTATTGACAAAGATGCTAACGGATGAAAATGATGTTCCAGATAAAGAAATCGAATTGAGCTATATTTTCACTCCACGTAAATCAACCAAGTAATCATTGCTTGACAAAGTAAAAAATTACATTATACTTAATACTACAACAGCTATGATAAGAAAGAGTACATAAGGAAATGAGCACAGAGAAGCGGCTGGCTGGTGAAAAGCCGCAGTCAGGAACTTATGGAATACACCTTGGAGCTGCTTTATGAAAAGTAAAGCCGTATGCTCACGTTATGAGCTAGAGAGCCTCATGTTATGAGGAACTAAGGTGGTACCACGCAAATAAAAAACGGCGTCCTTGGATAAGGGCGCTTTTTTAATGGCTGAGAAAGGAATAGACTATGAATATTTATGAAGAATTGGTATGGAGAGGCTTAATTAAAGATTGTAGCTCACCGAAAATTGAAAACATGCTGAATAATGAAAAGGTCACTTTTTATATTGGTACTGATCCTACCGGAGACAGCTTGCATATTGGACATTATTCATCCTTTTTAATTTCTAAGCGTTTAAAACAGGCAGGGCACAATCCGATTTTGTTAGTTGGTGGAGGAACAGGGTTAATTGGCGACCCTAAGCCAACAGCAGAACGCGCTATGATATCAAAAGATGAAGTTGCGCATAACTTTGCATGTCTAAAGAAACAGGCGCAGGATGTATTTGGCTTTGAAGTTGTAAATAACTACGATTGGATTAAGGATATCAATACTTTGGATTTCTTGCGCGATTATGGGAAATATTTTAACATTAATTATATGTTGAATAAAGATATTGTTGCTCGTCGATTGGATGAAGGAATTACGTATACAGAATTTTCTTATATGATCTTACAGGCGTTGGATTTTATGCATTTGTATGAAAATCGCAACTGTATCATGCAAGTAGCAGGACAAGATCAGTGGGGGAATATCACAGCCGGTATTGAATTGATTCGTAAGAAATTAGGTAAAGAAGCATATGGGTTTACAATGCCATTGGTAACTAAGGCGGATGGAACAAAGTTTGGCAAAAGCGAAGGCAAGGCGATTTGGCTGGATAAAAATAAAACATCTTCTTATGAACTGTATCAGTTCTTGGTGAATAGTGAAGATAGTAAGGTTATTGAATATTTAAAGACATTGACCTTCTTAAGTCGCGAAGAAATTGAAGATTTAGAAGAAAAGACAAAGATAGATGCGGGACGCAGAGAAGCACAAAAGGCACTTGCAAAAGCTGTCGTTATTGATTTGCATGGTGAAGAGGAATATGAAAAAGCATTAAAAATTACGAATGCTTTCTTCAAAGGAAATATTAAAGATTTAACCAGCGATGAACTCGAGGATGCGTTGCATGGTTTTGATAGTATCGCAGTAGATGATCATATGCCGTTACTTGATGTCTTAGTACAAGCGAAAATTGCTAGTAGTAAACGTGAAGCAAGAGAATGGATCAAGCAAGGTTCTATTCAAATCAATGGTGAACGTATAAAAGACTGTGAATTTATCGTAAGCTCAACACATGCAATCACAACGAATAAAACCATCATCAAACGCGGGAAACGTAATTATTATGTAATTACACAATAAGATAAACAAAGAATTTCAAACAGATATGCTTATGAAATCCCACGTTTCAATATGAAAGATTATATATATATGAGAAAAAAGCACATACAGAAATAGTATCTGATGTGCTTTATTTATTAGTGAATGAAAGCTGCTGGTGATAAAATTGCTTTATAAAACACAGGCCTGATATGCATAGGGCTAGACCTATACCGGTATAAAAAGATTTTATGCATACTGTTGGCCATACATTGCTTTTTCTTAATAAAATACCACCGCTCATCATACAAAACATGATGATGTATGATTTTCTATCGAAAAATTGTAATATATGCATATAAGCATGGGCATAACGTAAGATTCGATTTGTATGCTTATGAATGAGTTTGCGAAAAATAGCAAAATAGAAAACAAGAAAGGTCAAAATCGTTGCTAGCATCATCCATAAAGTAAGAACAGAAGTGGATTGATAGCCGATATTTAGAATATTAATACCCGCTAGCAACCAAATGAAGCCGGCTAGTAACAAAAGGTAGTTTTTAGGGATATACATTCGTTTACGCATCTTTCACACTCGCTTTCAATATAAACAGGAAAAGAAGAAGACCGATACCTGTTAGGATATGGCCGATACCGGAAACACCGGAGATCATAGCGTTAACAGTATTGGTTAGTTCATTGCCATTTACTTGTGTGATACCGCGCAGAAAGAGCATGAGGGAAGTTAATAAGACACCGGGATGGTAGAGAATAAGAAATAGCCGATAATGTTTTTGTTTTTCGATATGAAATTGATGAATGGCAAATGTCACGATGAGAAACATGACCATTCCCAGCAGAAAGAGATGGGTATGTACAAAGGCAAGTGTTGTCCTGCCGTCAAATCCCATGAATTTGGTGTATTCGCGATAAAAGATACCACCAATCATGGCGAGAATTGCATAAAGTATAGCGTAGTTTACTGTTCTTTTCATAATGATAGAACTCCTTTCTTATGATGCTAAATAATGGAATTGCTTTATCATGCTTCGCCTTTTTAATAGAGAGGGTTTCAAAAAATACCAATGGTTAGATAGAGAATATGAAAGCCTATTTCCATTATTTATTGTTTGCAAAGCATTGTTGCTGAACTTTGTTCGTTGTAACGTGAAATTATGTTGATTTCGCATATAATAAGCGATATAACATTTCTTTTGTGAATTGACAGTTTTTGCGTTGATGTGAGAGATCTACCAACATATGTTCAAATAAAAACTGTAGAAAGGCTTCCTTTGTAAAGGTTGCTGTCCATAAGCTTTCAGGAATATGCGAATCTTGAGATAGGACAAGAAGAAACCCTTTCTGTATGTGCTGTAAATATTGTTGTTCCAAGGCTTTCCCCTTTTGCTTATCTTCTGAACGCAATACATGCAATTGTCCTAAAAAAACAGCTTGGAAATCCTCTATATGTTCGCTTAAACGTTGATAGATGGTTTCATAGAAGATAGGGAAACAAGGGGGTTCATCGAATGTGCAAAGATCTTTATGAAAAACCTTTTTCCAGAAATTTTCGATGATAGCCAATACTAAATCGGCTTTTGAAGGAAAGTAATTGTACACTACACCAACAGATATATCCAGTTTTTTGGCGAGTGAGCGAATACTGAGGTGAGTCATTCCTTCCTCATAGGTGATTTGTTCGGCAGCTTCTAATAATTCGTCTTTTGATGTGACTACCTTATTCATAATGATTCCTCCTAATATGAACACTGTTCATTATAGACGCGTTATTGCTGCTCGTCAAGTAGAATACCTTTCTATGCTATAGAACCAATCGATACAATTCACATAGTATAAAAGTAAAGGAGGAGTGCTATGAAAATCGGTGTGGTTTGTAGTGATGAAAGAATGATGCAGGTAGCAGATAATCTGAAAAAAGATTATGTAGTTTATAGGATACAGGAAGATACTGACTTTTTAACATTACCACAGCTGGATGCTTTTGTCTTGCCAGTGAAGGGAATGAATGAAGAACATAATGTACAGATGTGGAATTCCTATATGCATATTCCCAGTAGCTTTTGGAAAATTCAGGGAAAAGAAATGGTTGTTTTCCAGGGTATAGAAAATGAAGCTGCCAAAAAATTAAATGTAGAAGTCGATTATTATATGAATGCGGAAGAGGTCATAACACAAAACGCTATTTTAACAGCAGAAGGTGTTTTAAATGAATTAATTTCACATACTTGTAAAAGTATTTATGCTATAACAATCGATATTGTTGGATATGGGCATTGTGGTAAAGCTATTTATACAATGTTAAAAAATCTTCATACTCATGTACGCGTAATACGCCGTGATTGTGTGATGAGTAAGGAATTTTTACCAATAAAGGAATGGAAAGAATGTGGCGATGTCATCATTTATACTGCTCCGGTACAAATATTGGATGATGCGCAGATACGTTCATGGTCAAAAACACCATTATTCTTAGATATTTCAACTCCCGTTTTGTTTCATGAGGAACAAATACACCGTCTGCATCTGAACTATTACAAGATCAGTAATCTGCCAGGTCGTTTTGCATGTATCAGTGCCGGTAATATTATCGCAGATCATATAAGGAGGAGATTACATGAAGAATAAGCGCATTTTATTTGGTATTTGTGGCTCATTTTGTAATCATGCGAAAGTATTAAAGCAGTTGGAAATCTTATGTCAGGAAAATGATGTACAAATCGTGGTAAGTGAAAATGTGTACACTTGTGATACACGTTTCTTTAAAGCGGATGATTTTTTGAATCGCTTGGTAAATTTAAGTGGTCACAGTATCATTCATACAATCGTAGAGGCTGAAAAGGTCGGCCCATGCAATTGTTACGATCTAATGGTGATTGCCCCGATGAGTGCTACTGTTTGTGCAAAACTAGTGCACGGCATTTACGATCATCCTGTTACACTAGCTGCCAAAGCTATGCTGCGAAATAAGAAAAATATTGTTTTTGGAATAGCAACAAATGATGGCCTGGGGATTAGTGGAGCTAATATTTTCACTCTGCTGAATTATCGAGGGTTTTATGCCATTCCATTTGCTCAAGATGCACCATTCCAAAAAGAACGCAGTATTGTCGCCAAATGGGATCTGTTAATGGAAACCTGTGATATGGCGCTTCAAGATCAACAGATAGAACCAATCTTATTAGGAGGAAACGTATAATGGCAAAATTGATGGTAGCATTGATTACTCCCTTTACCAAAGAACATGAGGTTGATTATCCGGCATTGCGTGCATTAATTGCCCGCTTAATGGCGGAGGGAGCGGATGGGTTTATCGTATGTGGTACAACAGCAGAAACACCTTGTTTAAGTGAAGAGGAACGTTTGCAAATAGTGAAATTTGTTTTGCAAGAAACCCATCATGAGATAGAAATATGGTTTGGCTGTGGGACAAATTGTACAGCAGATACTTTGCGGGCTGTGCATCAGGTTCAACAGCTGCCTATTGATGGTGTGCTTTTAGCTGCACCGTACTATAATCGACCTTCACAAGCTGGATTGTATGAACATTTTGCATGCATTGCTGCACATAGCTCTGTCAATATTATGCTTTATAATATCCCATCTCGGACAGGTGTGAAACTTGAAGCAGAGACGATCGCAAAATTAATAACAACATGTCCGAATATTGTTGCTTTAAAGCAGGCATGTGATGATTTTGCAGCAGTTCAAAAGTTAAAAAAAGAGCATCCTCATTTCATAATATATAGCGGGGAAGATGGAACCATTGATGAAGGCATGGATGCGGGTATGGATGGTTTGGTATCTGTACTTGGACATGTATCACTTACCAAGCTAAAGCATTTTCTATGTGGCAATCGTAAAGATAACGAATTGCGTAAGGAATTAAAGCAGGAAGCGACATTGTTATTTCAGGAACCATCTCCAGCTTGTGTGAAATATGTCTTGGCACAAAGAGGAGAAATTCAAAATGTTTTGCGATTACCTATGATCGAAGTGCAAAATGAACATTTAAAAAAGAAACTACAGGCTACTTTTATCGACAAGTAATCCTTCATGAATATGTTAGAGTCATCTTAGGTGATGAAGATGGTTCAGGTCAAAGTGTTTGATGAGGAGCATGAGGATGATCTCAGCGATATGATCAATGCATTTTTAGAGGATAATCCGGATATCGATGTAGTTGATATTAAATTTTCAACTTCCTGCAGTATACAGGAGGAAGAACAAATATATTGCTTTTCAGCACTACTCATATATCGCACATAACATGAAAGTGTTTGCGCATACTACTGATGGAGGTGTAAATATGCAGAAAAAAACCGAAATTTTATGTAGTGTGAACAATTGTGTCTATCATAAAGACAATCATTGTGTAGCAGAAACCATCAGTGTTACTTGCGACAATTGCATTGAACCAAATGCTTGTTGCGAAACTGAATGCAGTTCTTTCCGTTGCAAATGCGGAAAATAACAAACAAAGGCGATCCATACGATCGCTTTTTCTTTCCGCGAATTCCTAAGACAATCATCAATACTTTCCCATCGACAGATAAAAGCCCCTTGATATTACAGGTATGGTGCATTTCACATACATATGGTATAATTAAAACCGAGGTGATTTCATGCGTAAACTTTCGATTTTATGCATCTTGTTGACGGTATTTCTTACCGGATGTAAAAATCTGCATCATCAAGATAGTGAAAGCATAAAAGTATATGAGAGCTTTATTGATGCCGTAGTTAGCAATAAGGGGATAGAATCAAAAATCATTCCCTTTGAATATAAGATGAATGTAATTAAACAAAAGGATGATTATAAATATGAAATAGAGCTGTATAATCCACAGGTTGCCATGTATGATATCCAGGCCATCGCAGTGGATCAGAATATGGATTCTAATACGAATGTATATCCTTGTATTGGGATATTAGGGGATGATGCCAACAGTCAGTATAATATGATTCCCTATCAAGCGCGGGGAGAAAAAGGCTTTGTTAAAATGATCATTTTAGATGCAATATCACCAAAGAAACAATTTACGGTCAATGTGATGGTGACTTGGAAAGACAGCACATTGCAAAACCAATCCCGTGTTTTTTTCAACTGTAATTATGTGCAGGAAAAAGGGGATACGGCAATTGGAGAAAAGACTACTTCGGATGCTGGTAAAGCAAATGTGGATTAGAGAGGAAACTATTCATGAAGGATAACACAAGAAGTACAAAAAGAAAACAGTCAATCGTCGCCGGAGCATTGGTAAGCTCTGCTGGTATCTTTTTTGCCAAATTGATTGGACTGATTTATGCAATACCATTCAATAATATTTTGGGTACCAATGTCAACGTCGAATATTATGCGATTACCCAATCGCTCTATATGTATTTATTAAATGTATGTCAGGCGGGCTTTCCTTTTGCAATAGCAACACTGGTAGCTCGTTACACGACAAAAGGTGATTATAAGACAAGTATTTTTGTGAAAAAGCTCAGCACGCGATTGATGATTTCTTTAGGATTTGTCATGATGTTGTTATTTATGCTGTTTTCCAAACCAATTGCGCATATGATGTACGATGGGGCAGGAAGTGCAGATGATTTACGTTGGGCATTTGTCGGCTCCAGTTTTGCTTTGTTCTTTGTGCCGATTCTGAGTAGTATGCGTGGGTTTTATCAGGGATTGAAAGAGATGGAAATCTATTCATTGTCACAAGTTTTGGAACAGCTAGCAAATGCTTCGTTTGTGCTGATTGCTTCCAGCATCGCTGTTTATATCTTTCATGGTGATCATATATGGACTGTATATTTTGGCGTTTTCTCAACGAGCGTTGCAGCTATCACGGCGATGATCCATCTTAAATTTTATGATCGTAAGCGAATGAAAGAAATACGACGATTGGCACATGAACAAGCCTTTGAAAATAAGATTGAAAGCAGAGAGATTTTAAAGGAATTGTTATATGTATCCATACCGTTTATGTTAATAGCTTTATTAGGCTATAGTGATAGCATTATTAACACATTGTTCTTACAAAAAGGTTTAAAGGGGCATGGTCTTTCAGGAAGTGAAATCACCCTGATTTCATCTACTATTAATTATAAGGTTGTTAAGTTGATGAGTATTCCCATGGTATTGGCACCAGGTTTTTCCAGTGCGATCATTCCCCATATTACAAGTGCCATAACGCAACATAATATGAAACAGGTACGTAAAAACATCCGCGATTGCATAGATATCGTTTTGTATATTGCTTTACCGGTATCGTTTTGCCTATATGTGTTTGCTGAACCGCTGATCGTTACACTATTTCCGCCGGAACATGCTAAAGACATCCCGGCAGTAGCCCAGATTATTCGCTGGTTTTCCATTGTCGCTTTTCTAGATACGATGACTCCAATTGTTACCAATTTAATGGTGGCTACGGGGTTACGACGCAATTCTGTGCGTAATACGACAATTCAAGTCGTTGTGAAATTTGCCCTTAGCTATATCATGCTGGTAAAATTTAGCTACCAAGGCTTAGTGTTTTCCACGGTGATTTCAGCTATGCTGAATATTAGCATCAGTTTGTATGAACTAACAAAACATCATGATATTCAATGGAAATATACCTTGCATCGACTTTTCGTCATCCTATGCGGTTGTGGTATTTTATGGATACTTGCACAACTGTGCTTTCATTTAGGACTTCGTGGAAATTATGAGGCAGGACGTGGCATGGCATTTATACAAATGGCCTTTGCTGGCGGTATTTCTTGTATTGGCTACTTTGCGTTCACGTATGTATTCCATTTGCCACAAACGTTATTACACTTGGATTTTGCTGTATTATTTAAGAAACGGAAGAGAGGATAATATGCGATTAGATAAATATTTATCCCATGCCGGTGTGGGAACACGTAAAGAAGTGAAACAACTAATTCGCAAAAAACATGTACGTGTGAATGGTGAATTGGTGGTAAAAGATGATATGCATGTGGAAGAAGATGATTTGGTTCAACTCGATGGGGAACATATTTATTATGAACCTTTCGTCTATTTGATGCTGAATAAACCAAGTGGAGTCATTTGTGCTACTCAGGATAGTGAACATGAAACAGTGTTAGATTGTTTTGATGTCATGTTGCCCAAAGGCTGCTTCCCAGTTGGAAGATTAGATATGGATACGGAAGGGCTGGTGCTCATTAGCAATGATGGGAAACTAGCGCATCACTTACTATCACCTAAGCACCATGTACGTAAAACCTATTATGTCGAGCATCAGCTATGTTTAGATGAAACGGCAATTAAAACATTGTGCAATGGAAGCATCATTTTAGATGAAAAAACAGTATTATGTGCTGCATTAGAAGTCATTAATGAAACAAGCTGTTTCTTTCACATTGAAGAGGGCCGCTATCATCAGATAAAACGGATGTTTTCAGCTGTTGGCAATGAGGTACTGTATTTAAAACGCGTAGCTATGGGGCCTTTGCGATTAGATGATCATTTAGAAGTGGGCGAGTGGCGAGCGCTGACACAGGAAGAGCTTGCTGCTCTTAAGACAGTCGCATGATTGTTCTCATGGCTGCTCTGGATGCACATGGACTTATTGGTAATCATGATAAAATGCCTTGGCATGTGCCAGAAGAATTGGCATTTTTTAAACTGAAAACCCTCCATCAGCATGTACTCATAGGAAGAGAAACATGGGAGGCGATGGAAAGTACATTGCCGCAACGACACGTTCATGTTTTAACTAGGAATCCTGACTATGCAGGCAAACCAGGGTATGAATATATCGAAACTTCCCTGCAAAAAGTCATCTTCAATTGGAAACCACAAGCACAGCCATTACTCATCTGTGGTGGTGCGCAAACATATGAGCAGTCTTTACCATATGCAGATGAGTTATGGCTTTCACTTCTTCCTGACACCTATGAAGGAACGGTATTTTTTCCTAAGTTTGATGAGAAAGACTTTATGGTGAAAGAGCAAATTAGATATACAAAATTTCAATTTTTTCGCTTATTGCGAAAAAAGAAAGGAGCATCTTTATGAGGTTTGTCGATATCATAGAAAAAAAGAAAGAAAAAGCATCCTTGACAAAAGAAGAATTACATTTTTTCATTGATGGTTATGTGAAAGGCACCATCCCTGATTATCAGGTGAGTGCACTCTTGATGGCTATTTACTTTAATGGTATGGATGCTCAGGAAACGGCCTGCTTATGTGAAGAAATGTTGTATAGTGGAGATGTCATGGATCTGTCTGCGATTTCTGGTGTGAAATGTGACAAGCATTCTACAGGTGGCGTAGGTGATAAAACAAGCTTATCCTTAGCACCGATGGTAGCAGCCTGTGGCGCCAAGGTAGCAAAGATGAGTGGACGCGGCTTAGGTCATACCGGCGGCACTTTAGATAAGGCAGAAAGTATTGAAGGTTTTCGCGTGGATTTAAATGAACAGGAATTTCTTGAACAAGTCAATACCATCGGTTTGGCAATCATTGGACAAACGCAACGATTAGTACCTGCGGATAAAAAATTATATGCTTTACGAGATGTCACGGCTACTGTGAATTCAATACCGTTGATAGCCTCCAGCATCATGTCAAAAAAATTAGCTGCTGGCAGTGATACCATTTTGTTAGATGTAAAGTATGGTGAAGGGGCTTTTATGGAAACTGCACAAAAAGCAGAAGAATTGGCCGAAACGATGATAGCAATCGGTAAGCATTTCCATAAAGATGTTAGAGCCATGATTTCCAGCATGAATCAGCCTTTAGGCAATGCCATTGGAAATGCCTTAGAAGTAAAGGAAGCAATAGCTACCTTAAAAGGGGAAGGCCCGCAGGATTTTACTGAATTATGCTTGAAAGCTGGCAGTATTATGTTACAGCAGGCTCATCTTGCAAATAGTGAGTCACAAGCTAGGGCGATGTTGATGGAAGTTATTAAAAATGGGAAGGCTTTTGAAAAATTAATAGCAATGGTACAGGCCCAAGGAGGCAATGTAGAACAGATTAAACATCCAGAAACATTACCAAAAGCAAAAGCCATTTTTGAGGTAAAGGCGTTATGTGATGGTTATGTAAAAGAACTGCATGCCTTGCAATTAGGAACATTAGCGATGCAGCTTGGGGCCGGACGTATGGTAAAAGAAGATCGCATAGATCCTTCTGTTGGTATCGTTTTAAATAAAAAGGATGGCGATTATGTGCAAACAGGAGATGTACTTGCGTATGTGCATAGCAATCATCCATTAGCAAAACAATGGTTGCAGGATTTTTATGACGCGTATACATTTTCCGCTGTTCCACAAGCAAAACAGTCTTTGATTCATAAGGTATTAGGTGAATGAAAAAAGGTTTGTTTGCGCTTGCCTGTATCTGTATTCTAGTTGCCTTGGCAATAGATAAAGAAGTATTGATTAGTTCTTTTTGGTCTGTCATAAAATATGGCTGTATGGCGTATGGCATCACTTTGCTCACATATGCATTATGTAGTAAGCGTATCACTTATGTAAATACAACTTTGACCATGATGGGTGTCATATTGCTGACGTGTTATACGATTGTTTTAGTGGATACTTTTTTCTTTCATACCTTGCCTTGGCTCTCTGGTATGATAAGATATCCTATTTTCTCCGCTTATGTTCCAGCATATGTATTGTTTATAATACCAGGTATTTGCTTATCCTTTCATGAATAGAGCCATTTGCGTAATGAAAATGGGTTTAACATTAAATACAAGTATATGAGTTGAATAAGAACAACAAAAGAGCAGGGAATCTGCTCTTTTCCTTTGAAAATCGTTTTTCATTGCATAACGTTGTTTTTATCTTACAGAAGAAATAATGAGTGCCATAAACACCAAAGGCGTCGTACCAATGTTTTCAATGCCATGCGATGCTCCATCTGGAGTATGCGTTACATCAAATGGTTCTAAAATACGTATAGTGCCATTGTCATGATAACGAGCTTTTCCTTCAAGAATATAATAAGTTTCACTATCTCCGTGATGAGCATGATATCCCAACGAAGATCCAACATCAATTGTTACGCGAGCATACATTTTCACATGTGGACCCATTTCTTCTGGTGATAAAAGACGTTCTATGTGCATGGTTCCTTTTCCACCTGCACGGTTTTCATAATGTTCAATAGGTTGTTTCATTTAGGTAGTTCCTTTCATTTTACGATAGGATTCGCGATATTTCTCATAAGCCAGTTTTTCAGAATCCTGGGCTAAACTTTTCAAGGCACTGGCAACCTGTTCGGGACTCTCTTTCATATCCGATTTGATCCAATTAATCACAACACCACTGATACCAAAACTGAAAAATTCAGCATAAAATTTTTTATCCGAAGCATCAAGCTGATGATGTAAATCTAAAGCATCAATAGCTTTATAAAAAAGGGTGCTTGTTAGTGTGAAGATAAAATTTTGGAAGTAGCTTTCATCATGACGAATCGTATTGCTGTAAAACCATTTGTTATTACGAATATGTTGTAATAATACAGCCATGTAGCGATGCCAGTTTTCTAAAGAGATGTCTTCATCAAACACTTGACTGGCCTCTTGTTCATAAATCCAGCTCAGCAACTCGTATTTATCACGGAAATGATAATAAAACGTTTGACGATTAAAACCACTGACATGTGTTATATCCGCAATCGTAATTTTTGCAAAATTCTTGCGTGAGGTCAATTCCATAAGAGCAGTTGCTAATATGCTTTTTGTATCCATACTTTCCTGCTGCATAGTATCACCCGTTTCTTGTATCTTATTATACACTACTTTTTTTATGATAGCAAAGTTGTTTTCATTTGCTGTGGGTATGACATAAGGCTTTATGAATCATACTAATGATAGGATGTGATGGTATGAAACAAAAGAAACGATGGATTCTTTACAGCTTGAATTTTTTCGTGTTTGCGGCAATTTCTATGGTGAATACACAAATAATTCCTTATTTGGGAAAGGTAGGGTATGATGTAGTTGAGCGTGGTTATATCTTAGCAGGAAGTGCTATTATTGCTATCATCGGACAATTTCTGTTTGGTTATTTATGCGATCGATTTAAGAGATTAAAGCCTTTTTTCTTATTGGCATATGGTTTTATGATAGCAGGTAGTATCATGATGTTTATCATACATAAACAATTGTTTTATTATCATCTTTTTGCTGTTTCGCTTAGTGGAGGAATGGTAAAGGTCATTATGGGACTGAATGAAACATGGATGCTAGAGGTTGATGAGGAAAATTATGGCAGATTGCGAGCTGCCGGTGCTTTAGGATTGACCATTGGTTCACCGATCGCAGGCAGTGTCATTCATGCTTTCGGATATGATTTTTTACTATTTATGCTAATAGGAGTCAGCATATGCCTGCTCTTCTTTTTTTGGAAAAGCGTGGATGCACAAAAAAAGAAGAGCGAACATGTACGTTTAGAAAGTTTAAAAGAATTGCTTACGAATCGCTTATACTTATTACTCGTGTTGATTTATTTAATGATTTACATGATTGGTACGGCAGATCAATATGTCGTCATTGATAAGATGTTAGCGATTGGTGCTGATACGAGTGCTGTAGGGATTAAGTGGGCAGTACAGTCATTTATGGAAGTACCACTCTTCTTATTTGCTTCCGCTATTTTAAAACGTGTAAAACCAGGCATGCTTTTATTGTTTGGTACGGTGATGTATGGCCTAAAGTTTTTCTTATACGGAGTGTTTAGTGTTGCATGGGCAATCATCGCAGCAGCATCTTTACAGTTAGTGACGTTACCGATTATCATGCTAAGCAGCAAGATATTGATCAAAGAAATTACACCACGCAAATTGTTTAGCAGTGCACAAATGTTTGCCATGGCAATCTTTGTTGGTGTCAGTGGTTTACTGACTCCGATTATCACAAGTTATTTATGCAAGAGAATAGGGTATGATATGACGTTGTATATGATAGCTGCCTTTACCCTTTTGCCAGTTGTACTAATTCTTTGGTATTTACATTTACGTAAACAAGTGATAGCAAAACAATCCTGACATCCTATGCGGATGTTTTTTTATAAATGTATTTAACTAAATAGCCCTATTTTCAAAATATCAAACGATAAATAATTACACATCACGCTGCTTGGTTTCTTTGTACTTTTTTTGATAGAATACCAAAAGAACACATTGCGATATCCATCAATCAGGTGTATAATGAAAACATGTAATCGCTTACAAGGAGGCGAATTGGAATGATTAACGACGACAACGTCTTTGCGTTTCTTGGCATTGCTATAGGGGTATCTATTGCGGCGCTGTTC
The DNA here is from genome assembly GCF_004341945.1 of Longicatena caecimuris. GTDB lineage: Bacteria > Bacillota_I > Bacilli_A > Erysipelotrichales > Erysipelotrichaceae > Longicatena > Longicatena caecimuris. The sequence goes on along the minus strand of NZ_SMBP01000001.1, from coordinate 210,566 downwards.
TATGCGCGCTATCTTTACGGCAGTGTCAAGAAAGAGAAGATCCACATGCATCTGCTGGAAAACCTTTCCAGTTTTATTCACGAGGGGGCAATGGCTTTTTTATCGCGTGAATACAAGATCATTATTCTATTCATTATCGTAGTAGCTGTCTTATTGGCTTCTTTAGGTTTAATTCCATCTTTGCAACATGCAGATGGTGTAGGACCGGGAGCTGCTTTCTGTTTTCTTATTGGAACCCTTTGTTCTGGTGTAGCAGGTTTTTGTGGTATGTTGACGGCAACAAAAGCAAATGCCCGTGTAACACAGGCAGCACATGACAACGGTATGCCAAAGGCTTTACGTATTGCATTCAGTGGTGGTTCTGTTTTGGGGTTGTGTGTAGTTGGATTTGGTTTATTAGGTTTAAGTGTTTTATTTTGCGGTTTTTATTTCTTTACAAAAGATATGTATCTGGCAGCACACGTCATCAGTGGATACAGTTTAGGGTGTAGTTTTATCGCATTATTTGCCAGAGTCGGTGGTGGTATTTATACAAAAGCTGCCGATGTTGGTGCAGACTTAGTAGGTAAGGTAGAAAGTGGTATTCCAGAAGATGATCCACGTAATCCGGCGGTCATCGCCGATAATGTCGGAGATAATGTTGGGGATATCGCGGGTATGGGAAGTGATTTGTGTGAGTCCTATGTTGGGGCAATCGTTTCCGCAATATCCCTGGGTATCAGTTATATGGCAGTGCAGGGTGAACACATGGGAATAAGTTCCTTAATGTTTCCTATACTGATTGCGGCTTTGGGTATTTTATCTAGTATCTTTGCACAAGTCTTTGTCCGAGCCAAAGAATGGGATAACCCTGCAAAAGCTTTAAATATTGCAACTTATGTTTCTACTTTGGTAGTATTAGTAGGCTCTTTACTATTAAGCTATTTTGTATTTAATGATGTCTATCCTTTCTATTCCATTCTAAGTGGATTAGTTGTTGGTGTCTTTATTGGACGTATTGCCGAGTATTACACAAGTGATTCGTATCGTCATGTAAAAGAAATAGCTGAGCAATCATTAACCGGTCATGCGACCAATATTATTTCCGGTTTTAGTATCGGTATGCAATCGACAGCTTTAACAATTCTCTTGTTGGCTGCTGGTATTGCTGCCAGCTATCTGTTTTTTGGAATGTATGGTATAGCCTTAGGTGCAGTCGGTATGCTTTCAACTGCCGGTATTACTGTATCTGTGGATGCTTATGGACCAATAGCTGATAATGCCGGAGGTATTGCTGAAATGAGTAATATGGAAGAGCATGTGCGAGAAATCACAGATCATTTAGATTCAGTAGGGAATACCACAGCAGCAGTCGGTAAGGGATTCTGTATTGGCTCTGCGGCCTTTACCGCGTTAGCAATGATAGTCGCTTATTCCCAGCTTGCTCATCTAGATGTCATATCACTATTAGAACCAGGTGTGATCATCGCCTTACTGATTGGTGCAATGCTCCCATTTTTCTTTACTTCTTTAACAATAAAGTCGGTAGGAAAAGCGGCGAATCAGATGATTGAAGAAGTTCGCCGACAATTTAAGGCGGATCCCGGTATTATGAAAGGTACAAGTAAGCCGGATTATGCACAATGTGTTGATATTTCTACACAAGCAGCTTTAAAAGAAATGATTCTGCCTGGGTTGATTGCGGTGATTTCACCCATCGCGACTGGTATCCTTCTAGGAACAAAAGGTCTTGGAGGACTGCTGATTGGCGCATTGATGTCAGCAATCATGTTGGCGGTGTTTATGGCGAATTCCGGTGGTGCATGGGATAATGCTAAGAAATATATTGAGTCCGGTGCTTGCGGTGGTAAGGGAAGTGAGGCTCATAAAGCGGCCATCACAGGAGATACGGTCGGTGATCCCTTTAAAGATACGGCAGGACCGGCAATGGATATCTTAATCAAATTAATGTCAGTGATTTCATTGATCTTAGCTCCTGTATTATTAGAAATGACACCACTGTTGGATTTCCTTTTCCATTAGCTTGAAAAATAACAAAAAATTTCTTATAATGTCTATGTAAGAGTAGACTGTGTGACCCTACGATAGTGGGTTGAAATAGAAAAAGCTCTTGACTTTTGGGTTCAAGAGCTTTTTCATGAAGGAGGATTTCCTTATGGAACTTGTCTTATGCAAAGAGAATGGGCAAACGATCATTCAAGAAAATGGGCATGCGATTTATACGATTGAAGAAGAAAAAGAGCAGGGTCTTTTGTGTGTCTATCTAAAGAATATGTATGGCGAAGAAGTATTAGGAATGTATCAGATACAAAAATGGTATACGCGTTTTATCCGTAAACATACGGAAGATTTTACAATTTATGCAAAAGATGATAAACAAGGTGAAATGCATGGTTTTAAAGAAGGCTATGAAGTGGCATGGAAGGATGTTTTTTATCGCTTTTATGGTGGTTATCATGCCACCAAAAAAACAATCTTATGTATTGATAAAGAAATGCAGCTTGCCGAATTTACGATGGATGCAAAACCTACTGTCCGTTTACGTAATACTTCGTTAAATGCCATTTTTGCTTTGTTGTTGTGTATGTTTGATGCACATTTGGCCTTTGATAAATTTGAAGAAGAGGCATATTTGTATCGATATAAAGGACGTTATCAAGATGCTTATGAATTTGAAAAATAATCAGATGATGATCCCAATCTAAGTGCTTTTACTATAACATAATTTATCTTGACTGCAAGTATACTGAAAACGGGAGGGATTTCATGAACTTGCAGGCTTTTTTTACCCTTTGGCAGGATGTAGGACTTATTTTATATGCCATTTTAAAAGCTTTTTTACCTCTTCCATCATTAGAAGTCGTGCTGACTCCATTATGCTTAAAGCATCCGGAAAAATGGCTGTTATATTCCTTTGAAGGTGCAATTGGTACTTGCATTGGCGGTGCTATCGGATATGGCATTGCATACAGCGTCGGTCGTAAAGCACTTGCTCATATTGCCAGTGATGAAGATATCGAAAAGGGAGAAACTTTGATGCGCAAACATGGATTGCTTGCTGTGTTCATCGGAGGTATTACGCCAATCCCTGATTTCTTACTGGCTTATTTGGCTGGCTTTACCAAAATGCCTTTTCTTTCCTTTACGCTGTGTGATGGCATGGCTCGACTTTTACGCAGTATCATCGTAACTTATGGATTAAAGAGTTTGGGAACCATCATTCATGTGGATGCTTTTGGAACTTGGTTTTCTTTATTAATTCTAGTATGGATGTTGTATCGCTGGTATCAAAGCCGGCGCAAGCTACGCTCACAAACAACATCTAAGAAATAAGGAAATAGTTGATCGTTTTCCATTTTTTCCGGATGCCATTGTACACCAAGAACGGGAAGTTGTTTATGGAGAAAGGCTTCCACATATTGTTCTTTACTATAAGCTAATATATCCAATTGTTCACCACATTGTTTTACTGCTTGATGATGATAGCTATTGAAACTGGTACCATCGCTATAAAGTTGATGCAGTATGGAGTTTTTGGGGAAATATAACGGATGAGCATGTAGTGTGGCATGGGTATTTATATCAATGTTTTGGAAAAGCTTGCTGCCATAATATACAGCAAGTAATTGCATTCCTCGACATATTCCTAAAATCGGTTTTTGTTTTTGTAAAAAGGCTTGTATACAAGCAAAATCAAAATGATCCTGTGCATGGTCATAAAAGTTGCAAGAGGCATCTGGTATTTCTTGAAGATAATAGCTGCGTAAATCATAACCACCACACACGATGAGCGCATCACAACTTGTGGCAGCTACAGCTAATGAAGCATAGGAAACAATGGGGAATAGGGCACAACCATATTGCGAACAAGCATCCACATAGGTTGCATTAATGAACCATTTTGATTGGCTATCAAAAGATTCCATACGGCATGTAATGGCAATGGTTTTCATAACAAACCTCCTGTTTTACTCTATGCGTTTTTCCTATGCTTGTGCCTATCTAAAAAAAAGAAAAGCTGATTATCAGCTTTTGGAGTAAAGTCGTCCTTGCCAAGTATTACGGCGTTTCATCTCTTTATCGATGGTGTTTAAAACATTTACTTTGTGCAAGGTCCAAGCAGGCGCAATAAGTAGTTCTTTCACACCATCACCAGTCAATCGTTGGATGATCATTTCCGGAGGCAAAACTTCTAACTGGCGTATCACGATATCTACATAATCTTCTAATGATAATAACGGAAATGGTTGGTTTTCATATTCTGTTGCCATCTGCGTATCCTTCATGATATGCAGCATGTGAAGTTTGAGTGCGTGAATAGGCAATGTAGCTAATGCTTTGGCACTTTCCAGCATCATATCTGTGGTTTCATAGGGTAATGAATTAATTAAGTGCACCGCCACTTTGATATCAGTTTTTGCCAGGCGCTGCAGACAATCTAAAAACTGTGCATATGTGTGACCGCGATTGCAATGTTGAGCTGTTTGATCATAGATGCTTTGTAATCCCAACTCGATCCAAATATCTTTCTCTTTACATAAGGAATGCAGATAAGCAAGCTTATCATCTTCTAAGCAATCTGCGCGTGTGGCAATGCTTAAGGCAAGTACATCTTTTCGTTCCATAAATGGTTGAAAACAGTGTTTGAGCTCATGCAAAGGGGCATATGTATTCGTGTATGCTTGAAAATAGGCAATACTACCACCATTTGGCCATTTTCTAAGCATCATCTGCTGACGATCCATAAATTGCTTCATTAAATCATCCTGTAGATTTCCAGCATATTCACCACTGCCTAAGCTGCCACAAAAGGTGCAACCGCCCTGACCACAGGTTCCATCACGATTCGGACAGGAAAAATTGGCATTTAAAGGAACTTTAAATACTTTTTGATGATAACGATGCTTTAAATAATAATTCCATGTATGATAACGTTTATTATCATCACTATACGAGAAGGGGTTATTGTATGCCATAAAATCACCGCATTCATTTTAGCATATTCGTATAAAAAGTAAATCTTTTCTCCATCAAAAGTAAAAGCATGCTATAATACTCTTACTAATAAAAACGTAAAATATGAAATAGGAAAATAAAATATTACAAATGAAAAAAATTCCAGAAATGTAAAAGGAAAAAGTATTTATTTTTCACATTAAGTATGAGATAATAAAATGCACACGCAAGGATTGAGGTAGTAAGAATTATGGATGGAAACAAGAAAGTAATACAGTGTAAAAAATATCCGATTACCTATACATTGGTAATTAAACAAGTGAAAAATATCAATATGCGTATTAGTACGAAAGGTGAAGTCATCGTTAGCGCAAATCCATTCGTATCACTGGATAAAATTGATGATTTCGTCAGTAGTAAAGCCAGTTGGATTGCCAAACACCAGAAATCGATGGAAGAACGAAGCCATTGTACTGTGTTTGATGAGAATCAGCTGATGTTGTTTGGTAATTCTTTGAAAATAAAATATATGACGGGGAAGTATAATCATGTAAGCTATGATGATAAATATCTGTATGTGCAATATCGCACAAACAGTGATCCGCAAAAGGTCATTCATCAGTTTATTGATAAATTGTGTAAGGATGTCTTTAGTGATGTAGCAATGCTCACGTGTCGTTCGCTCAGTGACTATCATATCGCATACCCTCAAATCAAAGTGCGGGATATGAAAAGTCGTTGGGGAAGCTGTACACCGGCCAAACAGTCCATTACTTTGAATCGAAAGCTGATCCATTACCCATTAGAATTTATTGAGTATGTAATTCTTCATGAATTTGTACATTTTATTCAGCCAAATCATTCAAAAGCATTTTATCACATTATCGAAAATTATATGCCGGATTATAAAAAACGGATGGAGCTTGTCAGCTAGAAAAGGGAGTTCACATGGTAAAAATTATAACAGATACTTCTGCTTTATTTACGGTAGAAGATGGCATCCATATGGGAGTAGATGTCTTGCCTTTATGTGTCAGCATTGATGACCATCAGTATCGTGATTTATGTTTTGATACAAAATTGTTTCTTGATAAAATAAAGGAAGGGCATGTTCCCAGCAGTTCACAACCACCGATTGGTGAAGTGTTGGCTGCATATGAAGATGCGAAAGAAGAAGAAATTTTAAATATCACAATGGCTGATGGCTTGTCAGGCACCTACCAAACCGCTTGTATGGCGAAGCAGCAGGCATGCAATGCTTCCTCAATTACGGTGTTAAATTCACAAACATTATGTGGACCTCATCGTTATTTAGTGGAGAAGGCAGTGCGTCTTCGTGATTTAGGAAAGAATGTAAAAGAAATCGTGCAGGAACTGGAACACAGTATTGCCAGTGAACACTCCTTTTTGATTCCACAAAATTTTGATTTCTTACGTCGTGGTGGACGTTTAAAACCTGCGGCTGCAACGATTGGCGGTCTTTTGAAACTTAAACCGATCATGGAGAAAGTAGAAGGCGGTACACGGCTAGATAAGTTTGATATTGCTAGAACTTTAAGTAAGGCAGTGCAGCATATTGTAGACTTCATGAAAGAAGATGGCGTAAATGAATATTATAAAATCTTTGTCTCTCATGCAGATGCCTTAGAAGATGCAAGAAAGATCAAAGAAAAACTAGTATCTATCTTCAGCGAATGTGAAATAGAATTATTGGATTTGTCACCGGCTTTCATTACACAGGGAGGGCCACAGTGCATTGCCATTCAATATATTGCAAAATAGAAGGTATGTAGGAGTATCTTCTTTTTTGCATATAAAAAAACAGCTGTTTCTAACCAAACGCTGAACAGCATTTTTATGCATATCGTTTATGCTTATGTTTGCTTTTAGAATGCCAGGTCCTTCGTATATTTCTAGCAATTACGTTACACTCTATAGTATAGAATACTGATGTTATCAATAATGAGACATGATATCTTGTGATGTTTGATAATTGGAAAGGATGGATGAAATGATGAATAAAACATTTATGAAAGAATTACTTACATGTATCTCTGTAAGTGGGAAAGAAAAAGCGATCCAACAAATTATTTATGAATATATGAAGGATGTATGTGAAGATAGTCGGATGGATGCCAGTAAGACCCTAATTAGTGTTTTGAACGCAAAAGCAAAACAAAAAGTATTGTTATGTGCACACGTAGATGAAATCGGTTTTTATGTGAATCGTATCTACCCTGATGGAACATTAGGGGTCATAAAGGCCGGAGGGGCACATCCTATCTTATACTTGGGTACACATGTACAAATTGTTGGTAAAGAGCTGATTCATGGAGTTGTAATATGTAATAAAATGTTAGAAACAAAGGGAACAATCGTCAGTGATGATTTGCGAATAGATATCGGATGTGATACGAAGGAAGAAAGTGAAAAAGTAGTGTCGCTTGGCGATGTTATCTGTGCTGCAGTGGATATGCAAGAACTGCAAAAGAATCGCTTTGCCGCAAGAGCAATTGATGATCGAGGTGGAGCTTTTATCATTTTAGAGGCAGTGCGAAAAGCAAAGAAAATGGGAGCTTCTGTTGGTATGTATGCAGCAACTACTACAGGCGAGGAAACAACACGGCGTGGAGCGTTCCATGCGGTTAAAGCAGTGAAACCCGATTGCGCTATCATCGTTGATGTAACCTTTGCCAGTGATTATCAAGGTGTTCAGAATAATGAAGGCGGCGATATTTTTTTAGGGAAAGGTGCTATTTTATGCCATAGCAGTATTGTGAATGAAGCAATGAATAAACGTATGGAGACTTTGGCTAAACAGCATGGTATTGCATATCAATGGGAGGTTACGCCAGGGTTTACATCAACAGATGGAGATACGATTCATATGAGCAATGAAGGCGTACCTATCTGTTTGGTATCATTGCCTTTACGCTATATGCATTCTTCTATTGAAACGGCGGATTGGAAAGATGTAGAAAGTTGTATTGATTTAATTGCTGCCTTTCTTTGCTCATTAGATTCAGCTTTTTCTTATCTTTAACTACATAGAACAAATAGGAATGTTAAAAGCATCATACTAGTACGAAAGTTATGGTAAACGAAAAAGAAGCCAACTCATTTGCAATCTTATGCAATATATGAGCTGACTTTTTTTGATTTGCTTACGATCGTAAAATGTATGAGTTACATATCACGACCAATGACAGTGGCAATGGCTTTGCCTTTATCAATCACTTCTTTAAAACGTTCTGGCTTTAAGGATTGCGCTCCATCGCTCCATGCATTTTCTGGATCATTATGAACTTCGATAATCAATCCATCTGCTCCAGCGGCAATGGCTGCTAAAGAAGCAGATTCTACTAATTTCCAATCACCGGTTGCATGACTTGGGTCAATAATGATCGGCAGATGCGTTTTTTCTTTAAGAATTGGAATTACCGATAAATCTAAGGTGTTTCTTGTATACGTTTCAAAGGTGCGAATCCCGCGTTCACAGAAGATGACATTTTCATTTCCTTCTGACATGATATACTCTGCTGCCATGATCCATTCTTCAATGGTATTTGCTAATCCACGTTTTAATAGTACTGGTTTCTTCACACGTCCCACAGCTTTCAATAAATCGAAATTCTGCATGTTGCGAGCACCAATTTGAATCAAATCAACATTTTCGACAAATTCATCTAGCTTATCCACACTCATTAACTCACTGACGATAGGTAAGCCATATGTTTCTCTTGCGTGCATCATACATTGAATGCCTTTTGTCCCCATGCCTTGAAAAGCGTATGGAGAGGTACGCGGTTTATAAGCACCTCCACGCAGCATACAGCCACCGGCTTCTTTCACACTTTTGGCAATATCCATAATTTGTTTATCACCCTCTACTGAGCAAGGTCCACCAATCACAACGATTTTTTCCTTACCGCCAACCTTGATACCAGCTACATCGACTATAGTATCTGCTGGATGAAATAAGCGATTAGCTTTTTTGTATGGAGCGGCAATACGAGTAACATTTTCTACAAAAGGGTGAGCTTTTACTAATTTTTCATCAACTCGTGAGGTATCTCCAACTAGACCAAAGACATTATAATTATCACCATGAATCATCGTGACAGATAAGCCTTTTTGTTCAAAGTTGTGAATCAGTTTATTGACCTCGTCTTTAGGCGCATTTTTCTTTAATGTAATAATCATAAATTTTTCCTCTTTCTATTAATCTTTTACAGCATTGATTAGAACGCTGTGATAAGCTGTTTCAATTTCGCTAACTGTTTCTTCTATATCGGTGTTATTCACCGCAATATAAGCTGCATACTTTCGATAGAGCGCTATACGCTCTGTATACATTTTATGCAAAGCTTCCTTACTGCTTGACAATGGACGATTGGGGTCAGCACTAATTAACTTATCGACATCGCGATCAATGAAAATAGTGATGCCATTTTGTCTTAAGTAATCCATATTCACTTTATGCTTAACAGTGCCACCGCCTGTCGCGATAATCTTATTGTTTGTTTTCGCAAGCTCAATAGCAACTTCTGTTTCTATAGCGCGAAATCCAGCTTCTCCACTTTCTGTGAAAATTTCAGGAATGCTTTTACCAGCTTTTTCAATAATCTTATCATCTAAATCAATGAACTCTTTCTGCATCCGTTTTGCTAGCATTTTACCGATTGTCGTTTTTCCTGAACTTGGCATGCCAATCAAAACGATGTTGCAGCGTTTCATTAACATATCTTGATAGATTTCATCTATGATGGCATCATCGATGGTTTTGTTCAGAAAATACTCAACGCTTTGTTTTGCTTGTGCAATGAGCATTTCTAAGCCGTTGACATGTTTGATACCTTCATTTTGGGCTTCTAAACAGAAACGTGTTAGAATTGGATTATAAATCACATCCATAACTGCTTCACATTTGTGAAACAATGTAATGTCAATAGGAGTATTGCCAATATGAGGATACATGCCGACAGGGGAGGTGTTAATGATAATTTCAGCATCTAGATGATGCAAAAAGCATTCATCATATGTGATGGCACCATTTCCTGCAACCACATCAACAATGATCATTTGTTTTGCTTGTTCATGCTGCACAACAGCCTGTATTGCTGCGGATGCTCCACCGTTGCCGATGATCAGTACCTTCTTGCCTTTCATTTGCACATCATGCTTTTTTACCATGTAATGAAAACCGGTGAAATCTGTATTATAGCCAATCAATTTGCCTTCTTTATTCACAATGGTATTTACAGCACCAATAGCTTTTGCATGCTCATCAATTTCATCTAAATAGGGGATGACTTCTTTTTTATAAGGGATCGTGACATTGATTGCGGTAAAATCACGTTTTTCCATAAATGCGTGAAATGCTTCTTTGGAAAGGGGAATCAGATCATACGTATAATCAGCAATGCGCTCATGAATTTCTTTCGAGAAGCTATGCCCGAGTTTTTCTCCGATAAGTCCATATCTCATAATTTTCTACCTCTTCTTTCTCATGATTATGAATAGAAGTACATCATGCTTTGCAACAAAAAAAGCATCAACGTCTGATAACTGTTCGATGCTTTATTAAAGCCCTGAAAAGGAACCATTCAATTTATCATGGTTTTTTCAGGGCTATCTAAAGTAAAAGTAAAATGTTTCGTAGGTTGTTGTATGCATGAGTATCACTCCTATTGCTTATAGAATACAATGTTTCTGCAAAAAATGCAATAATTATTTTCATGAATTTGCATGATGTATGAAAAATAATGAAAAAAGATTAATGGCTGTGTGCATGCGATTGGCCTGTTGTTGTGAGATGCGCAATGTTATATAAAAGGAGTGATCCTACCGTTGGTACGCCAATAAGAAACGATGTAGTCTTAGGATCATAGATACAATTACCGACATTGTTAGGATTATATCATTTTTCTTTAACTACACGATCATATCGCTTACAGGCATGAAGGAGATGGTATCTATCTTCATGATGAATGTTCAATAACGGTTATTGGGTAAATTGCCATAATGTGTGTAGGTGTTGTTTCATTGTTAAATAACCTAAAGAATAGCAAAATAAAGAAATTCTTGGTATAATAAAAAGCATTCAAAGCATAAAGGACTAAAAAGTATTCCATTCATGAGATGATAATCTAGAGGCATTTAAAGCATATGCAATAGGAGGAAAAAATGAAAACGGTAAAGGTCAGAAAGACAGTAATCGGAGAAGGACGGCCAAAGATTTGTGTTCCGATTCTTGGTAAAAATAAAGAAGAACTGTTATCAGAAGTAGATGAATTGAAACAATTAGATGTTGATGTAGTAGAATGGCGTATGGATTGGTTTGATGATATTATGGATCATTCAAAGGCATGTGCTATGCTGCATACATTGCGTGAAGCATTAGGCGATATGGTGATATTAGCGACCTTTCGTACAAAACAGGAAGGTGGCGAAAAAGCGATACAGAAAGAAGATTATGTAGCATTGTATCATGATATTATCATGAGTAAGGATGCGGATCTGATTGATGTAGAATTGTTTTTTGGGGAAGAAGAAGTTAAAACCATTGTTAAAGATGCTCATAACCATCAAGTGGCAATCGTGATGAGTAATCATGATTTCGTGAAAACACCAAGCTGTGACGAGATTGTTGCACGGCTAAAAACAATGCAGGAACGCGATGCGGATATTTCGAAAATGGCCGTTATGCCACAGAGTAAAGTGGATGTTATAACACTGTTATCTGCAACAAATATCATGTATGAACAATTTGCGGATCGTCCAATTATCACCATGTCGATGGCGAAGGATGGTATCGTCTCACGCATATGTGGAGAGGTCTTTGGTTCTGCAATGACCTTTGGCGCCGCAACAAAAGCCAGTGCACCAGGACAAGTTGCCGCAAAGGATTTAAAGAATATGGTTGAAATGCTGCATAAGAGTTTAAAGGAAGAGTAAAGCCACTTTTCCTTTCTTTTTCTATGATTTTACTGTTGCACATTAAAACGAAAAAGGGTAAAATAAAAGGTGTGTTGGAACTTTTTTCAGAAATAAATGAAAAAGTTTCAGGAAGGAGAAGCTATGTATAAGATCGTAGAGAAAGAGAACCTGAACCCAACCGTAACCAAAATGGTGGTTGCAGCTCCAGCTGTTGCTAAAAAAGCGTTGGCTGGTCAATTTATCATTTTGCGTGTGCATGAAAATGGGGAACGTATTCCTTTGACTATTGCGGATTATGACCGTGTAAAGGGAACAATTACAATTATTTTTCAGATTGTTGGAAAAACAACTATGCTGTTGAATGAATTGAATGAAGGAGATAGCATTTTAGATTTTGTTGGTCCATTAGGAAAACCATCTCATGTGGATGGCTTAAAAAAAGTTTGTGTCATTGGTGGAGGCGTTGGCTGTGCAATCGCGTATCCAACAGCGAAGGCTTTACATGAAAACGGAGCTGATGTGACGGTAATTACCGGATTTAGAAATAAAGATCTTGTCATTCTGGAGGATGAATTCAAACAGGTGAGCAATCATGCTTATTTGGTAAGTGATGATGGCAGTACCGGTACAAAAGGTCTGGTTACCAATGTATTGCAAGATTTGATCAATCAGGGAGAAACCTTTGATGAAGTCATTGCAATTGGACCACTGATTATGATGAAATTTGTTTGCGAATTAACAAAGAAATATAACATCAAAACGATTGTCAGCATGAATCCGATCATGATCGATGGTACAGGCATGTGTGGTGGTTGCCGTCTGAGTGTAGGTGGTAAAACCAAATTTGCTTGTGTAGATGGTCCGGATTTTGATGGTCATGAAGTTGATTTCGATGAGGCGATGTCACGTGGTGCTACCTATCGTGAATTTGAGGCTAGAGAACGTGAAGAAGCCTGCAATCTATTGAGGAAGGGGGTTGCATAATATGGCAAATATGGCAATGACAAAAGTACCTATGCCTACACAGGATGGGAATGTCAGAAGAAATAATTTTGATGAAGTAGCCCTTGGTTATACGAAAGAAATGGCGATGGAGGAAGCACAACGCTGCCTGCATTGTCCTACGAAACCATGTATTAGCGGATGTCCGGTAGCTGTCAATATTCCTGATTTCATTGAAGAAGTAAAAAATGGAGAATTTGAAAAAGCGTATCAGATCATCCGCCAGACAAGTTCTTTACCTGCTGTCTGCGGACGTGTTTGTCCACAGGAAACACAGTGTGAAAGCAAGTGTGTTCGTGGTGTAAAGGGTGAAGCAGTAGCAATTGGACGTTTAGAGCGTTTTGTAGCTGATTGGCATCGCGAACATGTAAAGGATGAGGCGGTAAAACCTACCAGCAATGGACATAAGGTTGCTGTTGTTGGTGCTGGCCCTGCAGGCTTGACTTGTGCCGGAGATTTGGCAAAATTGGGTTATCAAGTATCCGTTTTTGAGGCATTGCATGTAGCCGGCGGTGTGTTAATGTATGGTATTCCTGAATTCCGTCTGCCAAAAGCAATCGTACAAAATGAAATTGATGGTTTAAAGCAGATGGGCGTAGATATTGAAACAAACATGGTCATTGGGCGCAGTGAATCGGTGGATGATTTGTTTGAAGCCGGTTATGAGTCGGTATTTATTGGCAGCGGTGCTGGTTTGCCTAACTTTATGAATATGCCAGGTGAAAATCTGAAAGGTGTATATTCAGCAAATGAGTTCTTAACTCGCTGCAATCTAATGAAAGCTTATAAAGAAGGTGTTGATACACCAATTCAGCATCCAAAACGTGCAGTTATCGTCGGCGGCGGTAATGTGGCAATGGATGCAGCTCGTTGCGCAAAACGTCTGGGAGTTGAAGAAGTTACCATCGTATATCGTCGTAGCATGGAAGAACTTCCTGCCCGTAAAGAAGAAGTTGAACATGCACAAGAAGAAGGAATCATCTTTAGATTGTTAACTAATCCTGTACGTGTACTTGGTGATGAAAACGGCTGGGTCAAAGGTATGGAATGTGTATCTATGGAATTAGGTGAACCAGATGAAAGCGGTCGTAGACGCCCTGTAGAAATAAAGGATAGTAATTTTGTTTTGGATGTGGATTGTATGATCATGGCTATCGGAACTTCACCAAATCCTTTAATTCGTTCCACTACGGAAGGATTGGAAACAAATCGCAAAGGCTGTTTAATTGCCGATGATAATGGTGCTACTACAAGAGAAGGTGTCTTTGCGGGAGGAGATGCTGTTACAGGTGCTGCTACGGTTATTTTGGCCATGGGTGCTGGGAAAACAGCAGCAAAAGCGATGGATGCCTATATTCAAAATAAGAAATGATAAAAAAGCAGTGACAACACTGCTTTTTTATAAGATAAGATGATTTTTACAATTATAAAACGGACATTGCATAAGAAAGTGTATAGCCCAAAAGTTTTTGGAAGGGTTTACAAAAGCTTTGAAAAATGTTATTATAATCTCAGGAAATAAGTACCTTATTTCTAATATCATAATATTGGCTCTATTATGATAGAAATGGAAATGGTTTTCTTGCATTCCTTCCTTTCATTGTAAGAGATACCTTCCATATTCATATCGATTTCCTTTCGATAACCTATTTAAGAAGGACGTGGTGATGCGCGTCCTTTTTAAAAGCTATGTAAGGGAACAAGAACGTTCCCTGTAATACTACCAGCGATTGCAGTTATTCCAATTGTTGTTGCAGCCACATCCAAAATCGCCTTCGATACTACGCATGCAGTTAACAAACTGACGAGCACAACGGTTTTCTCTTGCTCTGCGGCATGCTGCATGATGAGCAATACGTTCTACTTCACGGAACAATGCATCATCATAGTTGTTGTTACAAGAGCAACAGTTACAACCTTTGTTGAAGAAGTTACCATCGTTAAAGCCTCTGTTGAAGTTACCATTACACATAAACAATTCCTCCTTTATGAGATACGTTTTTTCTTAACGTATCTTCATCAATAAGGTATGAATAGCATTGCTTGCCCATTTAGGCAATCGCTCGTACTTTTTTAAAAATGAGAAGAACGCCCGTATGAAAGATAAGGCAATCCATAATATATACCGATATAAAAATTGCTTGTTGCGCTAAGTTTATGGTATGCTGATGGTGGTGATCCTATGAGACATAAAGAACAATGGAATTTAATAGCGGCCGCATGTATATTGGTCTTGTTTGTTGTGACGATTTTCATACCGTCATTTGAGCCGTTAGCTAAGACAATCGCACTTTTGCTATATGCATTGGTTAGTATAGTATCCTTACAAAAGCAAAAGAAAGAGGGAGAGGATATTCAAAAAGCAGCTATGTTTTCCCTTGCGGTTTTTCTCATTTTAGGCTATTTACTCTTTTTTGTATGATGTGAGATGAAAAAAGTCAGTGAAACATTGACAAAAACATGAAGAATTGAGTATACTAATACTCGTAAAGGCGATGAATTAAAGTAGTACCTTGGAAAATAATGCAGAGAGTCAGCTGGTTGGTGAAAAGCTGAAGTATGGAACAGGGGAACTCGTTAAGGAGCCGATAAGCACACTTATCCGTTTTACTTCGCGTTAAGAAGAAATGAAGGGCTTTTTTCCTTAAGAAAAAAGAACTAAGGTGGTACCGCGTTGAACAACGTCCTTAGAATGTTTAAGGATGTTTTTTTATTACAAAAGGAGAATGATTATGAACTATCAACACCAGAAAGTAGAGAAAAAATGGCAAACGTACTGGAAAGAGAATAAAACTTTTGCCTGTGACACACATGATTTCAGTAAGCCTAAATTTTATGTATTGGATATGTTTCCATATCCAAGTGGAAATGGTTTGCATGTTGGCCATCCAGAAGGCTATACCGCTACCGATATTTTGGCACGAATGAAACGCATGCAAGGTTACAACGTATTACATCCAATGGGATGGGATGCTTTTGGCTTGCCAGCAGAGCAATTTGCTATTCAGACAGGAAATCATCCTGCTGAATTCACAAAGAAAAACGTTGATCATTTCCGTGAACAGATTCAGTCTTTAGGCTTCTCCTATGATTGGGATCGCGAGATTTCAACGGCAGATCCCGATTATTATAAATGGACCCAATGGATTTTCTTGCAGCTTTATAAGAAAGGGTTAGCATATGTTGATGAGATTCCTGTAAACTGGTGTCCTGAATTGGGGACGGTTTTAGCTAATGAAGAAGTCATTGACGGAAAGAGTGAGCGAGGTGGCTACCCAGTCATTCGTAAGCCGATGCGTCAGTGGGTCTTAAAAATCACAGAATATGCAGAGCGTCTGTTAGAAGATCTGGAGTTATGCGATTGGCCACAATCCACCAAAGAAATGCAGATCAATTGGATTGGTAAATCACAAGGCGCTAATGTTATCTTTAAGATAAAGAATACAGATAAAGAATTTACGGTATTTACGACACGCTGCGATACTTTATTTGGCGCTACTTATTGTGTTATGGCTCCTGAACATCCATATGTAGATGAAATTACGACAGCTGCTCAAAAAGAGCAAATAGCTGCTTATAAGAAGACTTGTGCATCAAAGTCTGATTTAGAACGTACGGAATTAAACAAAGAGAAAACAGGTGTTTTTACTGGCGCTTATGCGATCAACCCAGTAAATGGAAAAGAAGTTCCTATTTGGATTAGTGATTATGTATTAGCAAGTTATGGAACTGGAGCAATCATGGCTGTTCCTGCACACGATACCCGTGATTATGAATTTGCTAAGAAATTTAATATCGAAATCATTCCTGTTTTAGAAGGCGGAGATATCAGCAAAGAAGCCTTCACGGAAGATGGTGTTCACGTGAATTCCGCGTTCTTAAATGGTATGGGGAAACAGGAAGCCATTGATACTATGATCAAATGGTTAGAAGAACATCATTGTGGTTGTGCAAAGACAACATATAAATTACGTGATTGGCTGTTTTCTCGTCAGCGTTACTGGGGAGAGCCAATTCCTATTATCCATATGGAAGATGGTACGACACGCACGGTTGATATTGATGAACTGCCACTTGAATTACCAGAAACTAAGATTTTCAAACCAAATGCAAATGGCGAATCACCATTAGCACATTGCGAAGATTGGTTGAATGTCGAAATCGATGGTGTTAAAGGAAAACGCGAAACCAATACGATGCCACAATGGGCTGGCAGCTGTTGGTATTATCTACGTTATATTGATCCTAAAAATCATGAAGCAATTGCAGATGAAAAACTATTAGAACATTGGTTGCCAGTAGATTTATATGTCGGTGGTGCTGAACATGCGGTATTACACTTATTATATGCACGCTTCTGGCACAAAGTATTGTATGACTGCGGTGTTGTAAAAACCAAAGAACCTTTCCAAAAATTATTCCATCAGGGAATGATCTTAGGAGAAAATAACGAAAAAATGTCAAAATCGCGTGGAAATGTTGTAAATCCAGATGATATCGTTGAAAGCCATGGTGCTGATGCGCTGCGTGTATATGAAATGTTTATGGGGCCACTTGAAGCTGCTTTGCCTTGGAGTACGACCGGATTGGATGGTTCTCGTAAATGGTTGGAACGTGTTTGGCGCTTATATACCGAACAAAATAAATTAGCAAAAGAGAATGATGGAAAATTAGATAAGGTCTATCATGCAACTGTAAAAAAGGTAACACATGACGTCGAAACCTTGAACTTAAATACAGCGATTTCACAAATGATGATTTTTATCAATGAATGCTATAAAGCAGATACTATTTATGAAGAATATGCAAAAGGTTTCTTAAAAATGTTTGCATGTTTTGCTCCACATATGGGGGAAGAAATCTGGCAGGATGTCTTCCATGGAGAACAAACTATTGCATATGAACCTTGGCCGACATATGACGAAAGTAAATTGATTGAAAGTGAAGTTGAAATCATCGTTCAGGTGAATGGTAAATTGCGTGGTAAATTTAAGATTGCAGCGGATGCGAATGAGGATGCTATTAAAGAAGAGGCATTACAGTTAACGAGTGTGAAAGCACAATTAGAAGGTAAAACCATTCGTAAGATCATTGTTGTAAAAGGTAAAGTTGTGAATATCGTTGCAAATTAATTTCATGAGAAACCATATGGGTCATCCGATGGTTTCTTTTTTTGCATGTAAACGATTCATTATATAAATAGCTTATGCTATCCTTATCGAAGAAGAGGTTCACATATCGCTTGCTTTTAGTCTTTCCATGGGGATGTCTTAGAAAATGACAAGTCGACTTGTCACATAGAAACAAGCATCTTAAGCTTTTTTGTAAGCGTTAAATCTGTTACAATAAAGATAATAAATAAGCTTTAAAGAGCAGGTGATAGGATGAATAAAAAAATTGCTATACTGAAACGCAAAAAAGCGATACGTAATCTGATTACATTGTTGGCAGT
This sequence comes from Longicatena caecimuris, assembly GCF_004341945.1. Taxonomy (GTDB): domain Bacteria; phylum Bacillota_I; class Bacilli_A; order Erysipelotrichales; family Erysipelotrichaceae; genus Longicatena; species Longicatena caecimuris. The sequence continues at coordinate 192,217 of NZ_SMBP01000001.1, read as the reverse complement.
CATCACGTCTGCTTTGCTGCAGACCTTTGTTATTCAATCTATGATTCGTCCTGCTAATATGTTATCTAGTGGATTTACCGGCGTTGCAATCTTAATTGACAAAATTGCAGCATTATATGGTGGTTCTATATCTACCTCAATCGCTATTATCATGTTAAATGTACCAGTTGCCCTTTTATGTTATAAAAGTATTTCGGCAAGATTCACATTCTTCTCTTGTATTCAATTTGCCTGTACAAGTCTCTTTCTACAAGTGATGAATTTTCAGCCAATGTTTCATGATATCGTATTAAATGTTATTTTTGGTGGGTTCCTTTATGGAATCGGTACTACTCTGGCATTAAAAGGCAATGCTTCCACCGGTGGAACTGATTTTATAGCCTTGTTTGTGTCGAATCGTTTAGGCAAATCCATATGGTCCTATGTGTTCCTCTTTAATGCGGCTATCTTATGTATCTTTGGTTCTATGTTTGGTTGGATTTATGCCGGATATTCAATTATATTTCAATTTATCTCAACAAAGACAATTGATGCTTTCCACCACCGTTATGAACGTGTTACCTTGGAAATTCTCACAAGTGATGCAGAAAGTGTTGTAGATACGTATGTAGATCATTTTCGCCATGGCATTACCTGTGTACAAGGATATGGGGGCTTTTCACACAAAAAGATTTATATCCTACATACTGTTGTCTCTACGTACGAAGTTGCTGATATCATTGAATTACTTAAACAAACTGATGAACGAATTATAGTTAATGTTATGCGTACAGAACAATTTTTTGGTAATTTTTATCAAAAGCCTTTTGAATGATGAATCATCGTACGCTAATTGATTTACGTAACATCAACATGGTTCTAGGAAGACTTTTATTTGGCACTTGTTGAACTGTAATAACACTAATTTTCGGGTTTAGCTAATCGCTATGAATCGTATTACACGAAATGGTTTTGATGGAAAATGCTTACAAGCAAGCAAAGCGTGATACGCAACAAAGGCTTGTTTCATGCGTCGATCAGGATTTTCTTGCGTTAAAAAGCATATGTATGCTATACTATATGAGGAAATTTGGAAGGTGATAAAAATGGGTAGACATTTTGAAGTGCGCGCCGCTTCCATGGCTAAGACGGCTGCAGCAAAAGCAAAGAAATATTCTCGTTATGGTAAAGAAATTTTAGTAGCAGCAAAATCAGGTGTGCCTGATCCGGAAATGAATGCTGCATTAAAAAAAGTAATTGAACGTGCAAAAGCAAATCAGGTTCCTGCTGATGTTATTAAGCGTGCCATTGACAAAGCAAAAGGTGGTACCAATGAAAACTATGCACCTGCTACATATGAAGGATTCGGCTCTGGTGGAGCTGCAACCATCATTATTGACTGCTTAACAGATAATGCAAATCGTACGATTGCCGATTTACGTGCATGCTTTAATAAATCACATGCGAAATTAGGTGTGAGTGGCTGTGTATCTTTCAATTATGAGCATGTTGGATTGATTTCCATTGCTTATGAAGATGAAGAGGCAATGATGGATGCTTTGATCATGGCGGAAGTTGATTTAAAAGATATTGAAGTAGAAGATGGGCAAATGACAATTACGGTAGAGCCTACAGACTTAAATAAAGCTCAGGATGCAATTGCCGAACTGATTCCTGATGTAAACTTTGATATCATGGAAGATACGATGTTGCCTAATGAGTATGTTGAACTGGAAGGTGAAGATTTGAAACTGTTCCAGCGATTGGTAACGTTACTGGATGATGTTGATGATGTACAGCAGGTATATCACAATGTTCGTAACATTAATGATCCTGTTGAATAAGAAATAGCGATAAGCGATACTTTATGGTATGACCAACCTGAGTATCGCTTTTATCATATGTAGCCATTGTTGTTTTGTTTGTTCAGATAGATAAGAAAAATCATTTATTCTCTTAAAGAAATCGTTTTTTTGTTTTACTTCTAATTGACAAACTTCGCTAAGATGGGTAAACTATAAGTAATCCGATGAAAAAGAGGCTTATCATAAAGTAAGTTACAGAGAAAAAGACATTAGCTGAGAGTCTTTGCGATGCATTTATGTTAAGGGACACTTTGGAGGAATTATCAGGAAATGGATAATCGTATGACCGCGTTAAGGTGTTAAGCAGCATTTCAATTCGAGATGAAAAAAGGTGGCACCGCGTGGAATACGTCCTTTGTGAGGGCGTTTTTTTATGCTTATGAAGATGATAAATGAATGGAGGAATGACTATGCGTTATCAGGTACCAAGAGGAACACAGGATATCCTGCCTAAGGATATTAGCAAATGGCACAAGCTGGAAGATATGATTCGTCAATTCTGCTATGTGTATAACTACGATGAAATTCGTACCCCAATTTTTGAACATACAAATGTCTTTAAACGAGGCAATGATTCCAGTGATATGGTGAATAAGGAAATGTATACCTTCCAGCTGGAAAACAGTGCAACCTCATTGACCCTGCGCCCTGAAGGAACAGCAGGTGTAGCCAGAGCCTTTGTGGAACATAAGATGTTTGGCAATGCGGATCTACCAGTAAAGATGTACTATGTAGGTCCACAGTGTCGTCATGAACGTCCACAAAAGGGAAGAATGCGTATCTTTCATCAATTTGGTGTAGAAGTGATTGGCGCAAAAAGTCCGATGTTGGATGTTGAAACGATTGCTTTAGGTTGGAGCTTTGTATCCGCATTAGGATTAAAGGATATGAAAGTGTTGATCAACACTTTAGGTGATGATGAATCCCGTGCTGCATATCGCGCCGCATTAAAGGAACACTTTAAAAACGATATTGATACTATGTGTGCGGATTGTAAGCGTCGTTATGAACAAAATCCTTTACGTATCTTAGATTGCAAGGTGGATCATGATAAAGATATTATGAAGACAGCACCTAAGATGGAAGATTATCTAAATGATGCCAGCAAACAATATTTCAAGGAAGTCTTAGAAGGCTTAGATGCTTTAGGTATTCCTTATGAAGTGGATGATCGTTTGGTTCGTGGCTTGGATTATTATACACATACAGTATTTGAAGTTGTCTCCGTTAATAAGGAAATGGGCGCCCAATCTACGGTATTTGCCGGTGGCCGTTATGATGGCTTGGTAGAATATTTCGGTGGTCCGGAAGGAATGAGTGGCATTGGCTGGGCAATGGGATTGGAACGTTTGATCATTGCTTGTGAGGCAGAAGGCATTACTCTTGATGAGGAAGATGGATTAGATGCGTATGTCCTTTGTTTAGCAGATAGCGTACATAAGGAAGTATTGGCAATTACGACCGAATTGCGAGCAAATGGCTATCGCACAGATACAGATTACTTAGGTAGAAGCTTTAAAGCACAGTTTAAAACCGTCGATCGCAAACATGCACGATGTGCAATTCTAATCGGGGATAGTGAAGTAGCTAATGGTACCGTGAATATCAAAGATGTAAAAACGCAACAGCAGTATACAGTCCCAATGGAGGAATTGATCCCAACGATGGATCGTATCTTTGGCAATGTTGGCTGTGGTGAAATTAATGAAGAAGAATAGGAAGGAAATCGCATATGGAGAGAACACATACAAATGGAGAACTACGTTTAAGTGATACTGGAAAAGAAGTTACTTTGCTGGGCTGGGTAGCCAAACGTCGTAACTTCGGAGCCTTGGTTTTTATTGATTTACGTGATCGTACAGGAATCACACAGCTGGTTTTTGATGAAACACTGGCTGAGCAAATTAAGGATGTGCGAAATGAATATATCTTACAAGTAAGTGGTACGGTCTTAGAACGAAAAGACAAGAATCCAAAACTTGCAACTGGAGATATTGAAGTTAAAGTAAATGAGGTCAGCATCATCAATAGTGCCGAAACAACTCCTATCATCGTAGCCGATGATACAGATGCTTTGGAAGACACTCGTTTAAAGTATCGCTATTTAGATTTACGTCGTCCAATCATGCAAAACAAATTAATGATGCGTCATAAGATTACCCACAGCATGCGTGAATATTTAGATAGCAAAGATTTCATTGAGATTGAAACACCAATGTTGGGAAGAAGTACACCAGAAGGTGCTCGTGATTATTTGGTACCAAGTCGTGTGCATCCGGGAAGTTTTTATGCACTCCCACAATCTCCGCAGCTCTATAAGCAATTATTGATGGTATCAGGCTTTGAACGTTATTATCAGTTTGCCAGATGCTTCCGTGATGAAGATTTACGAGCAGACCGTCAAACAGATTTTACACAAGTTGACTTAGAAACCAGTTTTTTAAGCGATGTGGAAATTCAGACGATGATGGAAGAAATGCTGCAAAAGCTGATGAAAGATGTAAAAGGCATGGATATCAGCATTCCATTCCCAAGATTAACATGGGAAGAAGCCATGAATCGTTATGGTAGTGATAAGCCAGATAACCGCTTTGCCATGGAATTGCAGGATATCACAGAGCTGTTCATTAATTGTGGCTTTAAAGTATTCCAGGATTGTATTGCAAATGCCGGCAGCATCAAAGCGGTAGTTGTCCCTGATAAAGCAAGCATGACGCGTAAAGAGATTGATAAGATTACCGAACTTGCGAAAAAGAATGGCGCAAAAGGCTTAGTAACTTTGAAATATCTCAATGGTGAAGTGAGTGGCCCTATCGTTAAGTTCTTATCTGAAGATGAAATTCATGCTTTGATTGAGCGATTAACCTTGAAAGAAAATGATTTAGTGTTGATTGTTTCAGATAAATGGAGAATTACATGTGAAGTCTTAGGTGCTTTACGTAATCATTTTGGATCCCTATTAGGGTTAAAGAAAAAAGATGAATTCTCTTACTTATGGGTTACCGATTTCCCAATGTTTGAGTACAGCGAAGAAGATGGACGTTGGTATGCAATGCATCATCCATTCACACGTCCACGTGATGAGGATATGCAATACATTGATACCGATCCAGGTAAAGTCCATGCGATTGCCTATGATGTTGTGTTAAATGGCTATGAATTAGGTGGAGGTTCTTTACGAATCTATGATGGAGCTATGCAGGATAAAATGTTTGAGGTACTTGGCTTTACAGAAGAAAAGATTCAAGAGAACTTTGGATGGTTCGTTGATGCATTAAAATATGGAACACCTCCACATGGTGGATTGGCATTTGGACTTGATCGTATCGCAATGATCTTATCTGAGAGCGACTCTATCCGTGATGTTATAGCATTCCCTAAAAATGCAAACGCAAAATGTCCAATGAGTGATGCACCTACACCAGTCGATGAAGAACAGTTGCAGGAGTTGCATATTACCATTACTGAAAAAGAGTAATAGAAGCGGATTAGGTAGTTTTAACTTATATAAGGAACAAACAACATGGATAAAATCGTGTGTAGTGACCTTAAAAAGTAGGACACATTACATGAAACTGTATTTCATAAGGATTGTTGTCTATATGCAAATAGACGCAATCCTTTTCTTTATGCAGTACTTTCCGTTATTATAGTATGCAATAGCTTCTATTAATACTGGTTAAATCGTTAAAGTTTTTTGAATGTTTGTTAGCTTTACTTAAACTAGATTAGGGTAATTACTCAAACAAAAAAACACACATTCAGTTGCATTTAATGACTTTTCTGTTATAGTTTTAAATAAGAAAAAAGGCGGAGATTATCATGCATACAGAATCAGTAATAAAAAAGTTAATTACCTCTTTAACAAAAGGTATACGCGAAAAACTCATTTTCCTCTTATTTATCTCTATTATTGTGCAATCGCAGAATGTGTTAATATCTTATGTAATGGGGATTATTGTTGATGGTTTGACATCTATGAAGTTCTCATGGGTATTACAAGTATTAGTCTTTGTGTGTATCCTAATCATTGCGATCACTGCACTTTCTACCCTACAAGCATATATCTCAAGCCACTTACAGTTTTCTTATCAACACAAGCTAAAAGAGCTTATCTATGAACATTTGTTTCGGGTAAAACTGAGTTCTCTAACAGAATCTGTTAGTGCCATCTGCGAGAAGATAGATACGGATACTTTAACTTGTGCTAACTACGTGATGGAAGATAAGCTACAAGTATATATTGACGCTGTTTTAGCATTTTTGATTACGGGTATTCTGTTTTTTGTAGATTGGCAAATTTGTCTTTTGGTACTACTGCTTGCAATTTTAAATATTGGTATATACATGATTAGTTATCAGAAGATGTTTCGCATCCGCAAAGCTGAGAAGGATGCACAAACGGCGTCTTTCTCACGTGAAGTGATGTGGATGGGGCGGGGGAAACTTGTGCGATTAGAACATCTTTATACTAATGTAAAAAAAGATATACATGCAATTTATACGACATGTGAAAAAGCAATGAAACATAGTTTGAATGTTTCATCCGCTTATAATTTCATATGTTCCATGATATCCAGCTTATCCTTAATTTTAATCATCTATCTTTCATTAAAGCGAATACAAGTCGGCGAAATCACCGTTGGTGAATTTGTTGTGGCATTTAATTTTTTCAATATGTTGGTTACGTATATATCTTCAATTTTAAATTTCGGCTCGAAAAAGCAGGAAATGCATATTGCAATAACGCGCTTAGATACTCTTATGGATTTAGAAGAGGAGTCTGAGGAAGGTATTATCTTAGATAGCATTCATGATATTATCATAAAAAATTTAACCATATTCTATGGCGATAAAAAGATTGTAAAACATCTGACTTGTAAATTTAAGCAAGGAAATAGCTATGTAATCAAAGGAGCAAACGGTGCCGGTAAAAGTTCTCTTTTAGATGTATTGAGTGGCTTTCAAGCATATGAAGCAGAGGCTTTTCTAATCAATGATATTCCTTTTTCAGAACTGCAAGTATATCATTATCGAAAAATTGTATCTCCTATGCACTTCAACAGCCGTATGTTATACAGGACACCGTATTGAATAACATCAATTTTGGACAGTCACGAAATACTGCGATGCTCTTTCGTTTAGATAGTCTTAACAACCGCGATATTCATGAAGATAACATCTCCCAAGGAGAAAAGCGTAAAATTGTTTTAAATAGAGCTTTTGTTAAAGATGTTTCACTTTATTTATTAGATGAACCTGAGTCTTTTTTAGATGCTGACGCGAAAAAGAAAGTAATCGATTTTCTTATGATGAAGAAGAGTGATCGTATGATCATTATTGTATCTCATGATAAAGATATCATACAATGCGCTGATGAAGTTATTGATCTAGAAGAATCAAGATAATGGAAAATCTTAACACTTAGAAAATGTTTACTAAACAATTAAGTTTTTTGTTATATGCACCTGTGTTATCCTGTGTTATAGTGAAATAGAAAAGCAGATGGAGGATTGTTTATGGAATATAAGTGTTTTTATGAATCTGCCATTGGAAGAATTATTCTAACGAGTGATGGAGAAAATTTAACAGGTTTATGGTTTACTACTTCAAGATTTAGCGAGTTATGTGAAATAGAAAAAGAGCAATTCCATGAAGAACTGCCCGTTTTTCATAAGACACGTAGGTGGTTAAATGCTTATTTTAAAGGTCAAAATCCTAAAATTGATGTACCTATGCGATTGAGTGGAAGTGCTTTTTGCTTACGGGTGTGGGAAATTTTAAAAACCATTCCCTATGGACAAACCATAACGTATGGAGATATAGCAAAGCAAATTGCAGCAGAACAAGGAAAAGCGAAAATGTCAGCCCAAGCGGTTGGCTATGCGGTTGGTCATAATCCAATATCTATCATTATTCCTTGTCATCGCGTCGTAGGCGCAAAAGGAAATCTTACAGGATATGGTGGGGGATTAGATAAGAAAATACAGCTTCTTACATTAGAAAACGTAGCGATGGATGCCTTTTACCGACCAAAGAGGGGAACGGCGTTATAAGTTAGTGTTCTTGTAACTGATGCATTAGACATTCAATAGGTTGCTTATCCTCACGAAAGCCTTTAAATACTGGCTGACGCATACCACCGCTTTGTGTGTATTCCATAAATTTCACGGTACCGCATAAAAACGGCGATATCCAAGTGGCATCCTCATTGCCATCTGGCAGGACAGAAAAAGGGCAAGGAATCGTGTCTTTGATATGGGCAAATAAATAATCTTTGGATACACCCATGGTAACATGCCCACAATATTGCAGTTTTTGGTTATCATAAGCAGCTAGCACTAAGGAGAGCATGGCATGTTCTTTGGGAATATAACCAACAACAGCAAAATCGGCTTCCAATAGATGTTTGCATTTGATCCATTCTTTTGTGCGCTTGCCTGGTTGATACAGACTTTCTTTACGCTTTGCGACGATACCTTCCAGTTGTTGTTGCTTCGTTAAAGCAAACAAAGCTTTTCCTTCTTGTTCGATGTAACGAGAGATATTACAGATAGGGGATTCTTTAATGTTCTTTTCAAGCAATTTTTTTCGTTCCATCAAAGGCTTTTGACAAAGATCTTCACCATCAAGATTTAAAATATCAAAAGCAGTGAAGACAGCAGGAAACTTTTTACTATGTTGACGTATACGAAAAGGATCACTTGTAAGAGTTCTTCTTTGAATGGCGAAAAAATCACTTTTTCCATCTTGAAAAACATGCAATTCTCCATCGATCACACAAGGCTTCTTTGCTTGTTTATATAAACTTTTTAGTTCAGGAAACTTAGAATTTAATTTTAGATGACGTTTATTGATAAGTTCTACATGATCTTTATAAAGATAAGCTAAACAACGAACACCATCCATTTTAATCTCGTAAATATATGCATCATCGTCAAATGGAGGCTGTTCTGTTCCGATTAACATGGGATCGTATAAGGGAAAATGCATTAGTGACGCACCCGTTTTCGCTTGGTTTTCGGCTTCGTGGCTTCAATGGATTGCTTTAAAGCTTCCATAAGATCAATTGGAGTTTTATGATCTTCCTTACGATCGCTGCTGTGTAGTATTTGATGACCATCAATCTTTTCTTCAATTGCATTGCGTAAGCGCTCTTGAAATTCATCATGATACGTTTCTGGTTCAAATGGTTTGCTCATGGATGTTATCAATTGTTTTGCCATGTTCAACTCAGCTTTATCAATATCCGGGTGCAAAATGGTTTTGGGATTCTCAACTAATTCTTCTTCATAGAAAAGGGTCTTGACGATAATTTCTTCATCGCTTGGGCAAAGAGCTAGCAGCGTTTCTTTAGTGCCAATAACCGTTTTGGCAACTGCAACAACATTTTCTTCCTGCATGGCTTTACGCAGCAATTCATATGCTTTTTCGGCATGTTTCTCAGGAACAGCATAATAATTCTTTTCATAATATAAATCATTGATATTGGCTAAAGAAGTGAAATGTTGAATCTGGATCGTACGATCTTTTTCAACTTTTAACTTTTCAATCTCATCATTTGTCATGATGACATATTTATCCTTTTCATATTGATAGCCTTTTACAATATCTTCACTTTTTAATTCTTTGTCACAATTAGGACAATATTTTTTATATTTTACGCGTTCATGGGTATCTTTACAAAGTTGATTAAAGGATATAGCTGTATCCTGTGTTGTTCGATACAGTTGTATTGGGATATGAACAAGTCCAAAAGATATAGCTCCTTTATGTGCAACAGCCATGGTATCACCTCAAGGCTATTATGGCTGTTTCGGATAGTATCATTCTTATCATTATGAAATATACTTTGGTAAACTATTGTATATGATGTGATTAGAAGCGTTAAAGAGGATTCTAAAGTATCCAATTTAATGGAACGCCTAAAAAAATAAAGTCAAGAGTATTATTTCAAAAGTTATCTGCTATACTATATGTGTCCGGAGGGTATAAATTTTTCCTACGCTTAGAGATAAGGGAGATCGGATGTTGTTAGATGGTGTTGAATACCTGCTACGTGCAGGGATCCTAATGTCTAACGCAGATCACCCACCTGTATATACAGGGAAAGATTTCTCCCTTCGGACGTATATGAGAAATTGACAGATGAGCAATCATCTGTTTTTCTTTTCGCTTTATTTCATGCTATACTAATTGTAAGAATAAAGGAGAAGATAATTATGGATGCAAAAGAACGTTTTATAAGCTTATATCAAGAACATATTCATCGTGACGGAAGTGATAAGCTATTAGAGTATTTATTACATCATAGTGATTTTTTTACAGCTCCTGCCAGCACTAGATTTCATGGCTCTCATGCGCAAGGATTAGTTGAACATTGCTTGAATGTATATGATTGCTTAAAAGATTACTTAGCTAGATCACGCAGTAAAGAAGTCTATCACATGGAGTATAATGAAGAGACAATTGCAATTGTTGCATTATTGCATGATATCTGCAAAGTGAATTGTTATAAAGAAAGTACACGGAATGTTAAAGTAAATGGAGCATGGACACAAGTTCCATATTATGAATTTGATGATCAGCTGCCGTATGGACACGGTGAAAAAAGTGTATATATCATTACAGGTTTTATGCGATTAAGCAGGGAAGAAGCCTTTGCCATTCGTTATCATATGGGATTTAGTGGAAATGATGATGCACGTGGTGTAGGTTACTCCTTTGAACATTTCCCTTTGTCGTTTGCTTTAAGCACTGCGGATATGGAGGCTACTTATTTCTTAGAAAGTGAAACGGTATAAGTTATCAAAATATGTAAGATTGTTTTGCGTAGGGCAAGTAACATTATAGTATATATAAAAAGACGATTAGCAAAGGTTCTGTGAAATTCTCCAGGACAATGCGTGATCGTCTTTTATTTTGCATATTTGGCAATAATTTCTTGGAAGGTTGTTGTATGATGCAGCAATGCTTCTTTTTCATCATCGCTAATTTTCAGCTTGCGCAGCATCGCTGGGTTTTCTTGGGGATGATAACAGAGAAAAGTTTTATGGCCTCGTTGTAATAGGGTGTTATCCTGCTCTTGCAGTAATACGATTGGTTTGCGGGCTTCTTCTTTTATGCGTTTGTGATCATCTTCGCGTTTCCATAAACATAACTGCTCTTCATTATACAGCATACGGATAAAATTTTTCTTAGCCATCGGGTATTGTTCATAAAAATGATTTAACATATCTTTCATCGCCTGACGTTCCGTGTAACCATCATTGGGGCAGGTACTTTTTACAAAGGGAATATCGTTTAACATTTGGGCATTCAAAATATCATTTTCATGCGCATAGATCAGCGGACGGATAAAGGTGATATCATCATTTGATAAATGCATTTTAGGCAAGAAGGTGGCTAGTTTACCGCCATGAATTGCATTCATTAATAAGGTTTCTATAGCATCATCACTGTGATGACCAAAGGCAACTTTATTACAATGTAGATCTTTTGCGGCTTGGTTAACGGTAGCTTTTTTGAACTTGGAGCATAAACTGCAGCGGATACGACCATTTTTATCTAAATTACGTTTTAATATTTCATAAACCTTGGAATCAATCTGATGAAATTCAATACCAAGGCGCTCACAAAATTGTGTCACCTCTTGAAAATCCATGTTAGGAAAGCCGAGTTTAATATGGATACCGACAACTTCGAATCGACGATCGCAAAATTTTGCATACATATGTAATGCAGTTAATAATACCATGCTGTCTTTTCCGCCACTCACTCCAACGCCAATACGATCACCATCTTGTATTAAGCCATAGTCCTGATCCGCTTTACGAATATCCCCAAGTATCTTATGTAATTTCATCCTTATCACGCTCTTTCTCAAATCTGTATCATTATACATGATTTTTTCGTTCTTTCACAGGCTAACCACAAGAAATTCTTGATTTTTATGTTATAATGATACACGGTGATGACATGGATGGTATTTTATTGATAAATAAAGAAGCAGGGATGACTTCTCACGATGTGGTTGCACAGTTGAGAAAGATCCTTCATATAAAGAAAATCGGTCACAGTGGTACATTAGACCCTAATGCGACCGGTGTCTTGCTCGTGTTGGTTGGCAGAGCTTGTAAAGTATTACCGTTTTTAGCAGATACGGATAAAGAATATATCGCAAGCATGGAATTGGGCAAGAAAACCATTAGTGATGATATTTGGGAAGAGGTTTTGGATGAAAAACCGGTTATACCAATTAAAGATTTGCAAAAAGAACTTGATAAATTTCGCGGTGTGATTGAACAGGTCCCTCCAATGATTTCAAGTATTAAAGTTAATGGAAAAAAGCTTTATGAATATGCTCGTAATCATGAGCATGTGATACGCCCGGTAAGAAGCGTGGAAATTTATGATATTCAAGCACTTGATGAGGTAAAACTACAATTTAGGGTAAGTTGTAGCAGTGGCACGTATGTACGTTCATTGTGCCATGATATTGCCGAAAACACAGGAAACTATGGATGTATGTCTTCTTTGATCCGCACGCGTGTTGGGCGATTTAGCATACAGGATTGTGTGACGTTAGATGATGTGAAAAAAGGCGAGTTTATCTTACACCCTATAAAGGACGTGTTGGATCATTACACAAGTGTTCCTTATACACCAATTTCAGATATTTATAATGGGAAACATATACGTTTGCAATGTGAGGATAATCGCTTGGCAATTTTAGATAAAGGTGATGTCATAGCTTTATATGAACGTGATCATGGCGATGTCTTTCGTTGTATTCGCGGATTGTGGTAGGTGAAATTATGGAAATATTACGATTTAATATACATACACCCATAGAATGCCGGGAACGTATAACGGCTTGTATCGGGTATTTTGACGGTTTACATCTAGGTCACCAACAGTTGGTAAAACGGGTGCTGGAAATAGCTGAAAAAACCCATACCATTCCAGCGCTGATTACCTTTGATCCAGATCCCTGGGTCGTATTGAAAAAATTGCACAATATTCCCCATATTACACCGATGAAACATCGACAAGATATTGGCGCAAAACTGGGGATCCAGAAATGGATCATACTTGATTTTCAAAAGGATATGGCGCAACTTAGCTATGAACAATTTCATGAGCTTGTCTTAAAACCATTGCATATTGAAACATTAGTATGTGGTTATGATTTTCATTACGCCAATCGTGGAGAAGGCAGTGTAAAAACGTTACAGGCTCAGCATTTTTTTAAAGTAGAGGTCGTTGAAGAAATCGCCAGTGCCAATGAGAAAATTAGTTCAACTCGTATAGAACAATCCATAAAACGTGGTGAAATGGAAGAAACGGCAGATATTATGGGGCGCTTTTATGAAATGCGAGGTATTGTGAAAAGTGGTAATCGAGTTGGACGCAAGTATGGTTTTCCTACAGCGAATCTTAAAACACAGGGTGAATATATCATGCCAAAGCAGGGTGTTTATATTGGAAGTGTGTTTGTATTAGATACCTGGTGGATGGCGATTATTAATGTCGGACATAATCCAAGCTTTAATTATCAGCAAAACACATCGATTGAAGCATATTTACTTGATTTTGATAAAATGATTTATGATAAAACGGTTACATTCAGATTTCATCGTTTTTTACGCGAAGAGCAGAAATTTGCCGGCATGCAGGAGTTAAAAGAGCAGTTGCTCAAAGACTGTGATCGTGCCAGAAACTATTTTAGGCAAAGAAAGGAAGGATAGCATGCGTTTAAAGCTATTTGATACAATTGATGAGGCATTAGCGTTACTAGAAGAAAATAATGCATTTTATCATGAAGTGGAAAAAGATATTCGTAAAGCGCTAAAAGACTTATTTGCTAATAAAACCGAGATGATCGTTGATGTGAATTCGCGCGTCAAAAGCAAAGAAAGTCTACGAGAAAAGATTATCCGCAATCGGTTTTATGTGGACTATCAAAATGCGCAAGATATTTTGGACAATCTAAGCGATTTGATTGGTTTTATTATTGAATGTCGTTTCATTGAGGATGAATATAAAGTATTAAATATCATTCGCGAACGTATGAATGTTCGTAATGAAGATGATGGGTATTATTGCAATGAGGCGCATCCACTATTTTATCTGGATTGCGCTTCCCGCCAACCACAGATTCAAAAAAATGGATTTGCCATCTATCGCATTGACGGTTACTATCTCAAAAATGGTGTGAAGGTGAATATGGAATTGCAGATAAAAGCACTGGTACATTCCTTTTGGGGAGAAATTGAGCATAAATTGGTTTATAAGAACACCAATTATTATGTGTACGATGATTTCATGAAAGATTTATTGGCCAGTATCAAAGCCAACCTGACAATAACCGATCGCCAGCTTAACATTATTTATGATCAGATGCAGTCAACATCCTTAGGAGATGCCAATATTACCGAATCAAGTTTTGAAAAACAAATCAGTAAGGCAATTAATGATTTATTCGCGACGAAAATGAATGAATCTATTGGTTTTACTATGAATCTAAAGAACACTTCAACGATTTTAGGTCATTATATCTTCATTAAGGATATTCGCTATGATGGCGGAAATAATGACCGTATTGCGACTTTGTTTCGGACGTTTAAGAAATTGAACTCCATACATATGGACTTTGAAAATGAAATCGTGATGGAGGAAGGTTTTTATTCACAAGATGTTTTTGTTCATATCTTAGGGACCTATTTACTCTCCATCATTAATGAAGACTATGATTGGTTTGTCTTCTTTAATATGTTATTTGCCATTGAACCAGGGAATAATATGGAAGACTTCAGTTTGTTCTTAACGGTAATTCGCAATTATTTGGTAGACAATTACTGGCTAAACACAAGCTTTGTACGACTGCCGATGGATCAGAGTGATTTATTACATGATGAGTGTTCGCGAATGTTGGCGAATTCACTTTGTGAAATAGGAACGATCAAGATTATTCACGATGATAAGATGATCGCCATAAATAAGGCTTTTGTGAAGTTTATTGAAGAATTGGAAAAACGCGTCATCAGTTATTCTGATTTTATGCAGTATAAGGAAGCGTATTATGATGAATGGATGACACGTATGCGCAAGATTTTCAGTTGAGCCTATCTTTTTGAAACCTAATAGACATATTAAGATGCCCTTTTGCATAGTAGTGTAGTAGCAAGGAGGGCATTTTCTATGAATAAACAGGCACTTGCATTTCTGACCATGTTTTCATTAATTTTGATGTTAAGTGTATACTATGTCACGCTGCCAAGTGATACAACAGCAGTGATGAAGGAGAATACGCCACAAGAAGAAACTGGCGATTCAAACAGTAAAGACAAGATAGAAAATAAAGAGACGAAAACAGGGAAACAGGAAGAAAGCAAGGATACATCCAAAGTGAATGAGGCAGCGAAACTGCAGGAAGAAATTGACAAGAAAAAAGATAGTGAAATTAACAAAAACAGTTCGGTTCTATCAAAAGGTGATGCAGATGAAACAGCGAAAAAGCAGGCATTGACAACGATGGAAGAATTAAAAGATGACAAAGAAATGCAACAGAAAGTTGCACAGGCATTAAGTAAAGAAAAATTGAATGTAGCAGTTGAAATTAAGGATAATACATGTATCGTGAATGTATTTGATAAAAAAGATGAAAAAAAATTAGCAAATGAAATCATGAAAACCGTCAGTGAAGTAACAAATCAGAAATATTTCATTGAAGTCACTTTCAAATAGGAATGGTTTTTGTTATAATAGTTCCAGAGGGTGATAACTATGGCACAAGAATACATTGCTTTGAAGGAAAACAATAACGATGGTATTATCGCATTGAGCAAATCAGCTTTTCAGACGATTGCCAAGATTGTTATTGAAGAAGACGAAAATCTTAAGCTCGCAGAAACAAGTACACCATTTAAATATCCGCTTGTTTGTAAAATTGCGAACGATCAGCTGATTTTAACGATGGATGTAAAAGTGAAATACAGCGTGAATGTAAACGATGTATGCAGTAAACTGCAGGGTAAGATCTTTGAAAATATAGAACACATGACGGGCTTTCAGCCTGACCAGATTGATATTCGCGTCAGTGGCTTTATGTTTTAGAGAAATCCGCATGGATTTCTTTTTTTTGAGTTGGAGGTGAAGATATGGCGGTTAGCTTAGAGGATTGTTTGGTGATCGGAATCAGTTCAAGAGCTCTTTTTGATCTAGATGAAGAAAATCGCATTTATGAAGAAGAAGGTTTAAAAGCATATGCGGACTATCAGATTGCTCATGAAGATACGATCTTAAAGCCGGGAAGTGGTTTTGCATTAGTAAAAGCTTTATTAAAATTGAATAGTAGATTTGATAAACGTAAGGTAGAAGTGTTGATCATGTCGCGAAATTCAGCAGATACTTCTTTGCGCATTTTCAACAGTATAGCGCATTATCAGTTGGATATCAGCCGCGCTGTATTGAGTGGAGGTGCTGCTTTATCTCCTTATCTTTCTAGTTTTGGGGTTGATTTATTTCTAAGTGCCAATGAAGAAGATGTCAAAGCAGCCATCCAAGCTGGTTTTGCGGCTGGACGTATTTATACCAACGCTATTCAGGACTTTGATCCGATGCAAGAGATTGAGCAAATACGAATTGCATTTGATGGGGATGCTGTTTTGTTTAGCGATGAGGCAGAGCGCATCTTTCAGGAAAAAGGCTTGGCAGCCTTTGTGGAAAATGAGCAAAAAAAAGCTCTTCAACAATTGCCGGCTGGACCATTTGCGCGTTTTTTAAAAACCATCAGCGATTTACAGAATCATATGGATAGTACACAATCTCCCATTCGTACGGCTTTGGTAACTGCTCGCAACGCTCCAGCTCATGAACGTGTCATACGGACCTTACGGGCTTGGGATGTACGTATTGATGAGGCATTTTTCCTAGGTGGAATAACCAAAAAAGATGTTTTAAAGGCATTTGCGCCCCATATCTTTTTCGATGATCAGAAAGTGCATGCCGATGTGGCATCTCAAGTGGTACCTAGTGCACAGGTTCCATGGAAGGAATAAGAAAACTTGCATGTTTCAATCAAATACATAGTGGTTTTACATCATTTTATGATAAAATAAAAAAGAATATACAGGAGGATCAGAATATGGCAGTAAGCAGACATGAATTAAGAGAGAAGGCAATGACTTGCCTGTATCAGCATTTTCTTCTCAATAAAGATATTAAAGAAACAGTTTTTGAAAACAATGACAGTAATGAAATAGATCCATTTCTATATACAGTAACCATTGATGCCATAAAATATGAAGAGGATTATATTCAGATGATCAATGAAGCCTTGCGTGAAGATTGGACATTTGAGCGTTTGGGTTATGTAGAAAAAGCAATATTGATCATGGCAGCCTGTGAATTGGATATGGAGATCGCTCCTAAACCAATCGTAATTAATGAGGCAGTGACATTAGCAAAAAAATATTGTGATGAGGAAACATATAAACTCATCAATGGGGTTTTAGATCGTTTATGAAACAACCCCTTCTTAGTGTTTATGATCTTGTCCATTATCTGAAACAGACACTTGATCATGATCCTAATCTGCAAACGTTACTGATTCAAGGCGAAATTTCCAATTTTACCAATCATCGTAGCGGTCATTGGTATTTTACGCTGAAAGATAAAAAGGCTAAAATCAGTTGTGTGATGTTTTCTTCGTATGCTAGTCGCTGTTCTATTTTATTAAAAGAAGGTATGAAGGTCATCGTCAGAGCGGAAGTTTCAATGTATGAGCCACAAGGCAGCTTACAGTTATATGTAACACATGTACAAGTGGATGGCTTAGGTGATTTGTACTTAAAGTTAGAAGCGGTGAAGAAGCAGATGGCGAAGGAAGGTTTATTTGCTTTGGAGCGTAAGAAAGCTTTGCCCTTATATCCCATGGATATAGCCGTAATCAGCGCAAAAAGCGGAGCAGCCGTGCAAGATGTTTTGACAACAATTGCACGACGTTGGCCGTTAGCAAATGTTCATGTTTATCCAAGTCTTGTGCAAGGAATCAATGCGGCAGATGATCTTATTCGTAATCTAAAAAAGGCTGATGAGATGGAACATGATGTGATTTTGTTGGTTCGTGGAGGCGGAGCAATTGAAGATCTTTGGTGTTTTAATGAAGAGCGTGTTGCACGTTGTATCAGTTCGATGAAAAGTGTTATCGTGACTGGTGTAGGACATGAAACAGATACGACATTAGTTGACTATGTGAGTGATGCCAGAGCGCCAACGCCCACGGCTGCTGCGGAATTGATAACACCTCAACGTGAAGAAATCCTTATGCAGCTTATGCATTTAAAAAGCAGGATGAAACAAATCATGAATCATCGTTTGCAAGAAGAAAAGGCTGTCCTTGAATCTTTAAAGCAACATCGTTATATGAGCGATCCCTTATCTTATATCCGTGAAAGTCAGATGAAATTAGCGATGCAAGCACGGGAAATGGGAATGATCGAACAGCGTCTGTTAAAACATCGTCATACAGTACAGGAATATGCAAATCGATTGGCACATCAATCGCAACAGATTGCACAGAAAAAACAAGCGGAAAAAGCAAAGGTTTGGATACAGCTTGCACATGCGCTACAAGAATATCAAAGGAAACAACAGACAACATTATATAAACAAATATCCTTACTAGATGCCTATAGTCCGCTGAATGTTTTAAAGCGGGGTTATGCGATTGCTGAAACTAAAGATACATTGATTAAATCTATTGATGATGTTCAAGAAGAAAGTCTTATGCGCATACGTCTTGTGGATGGCTTTCTGCATGCTTGTGTAAAGAAAAAGGAGAGATTATAATGGAAGAAAAACAATCATTTAAAAATTCCATGGCGCGATTAGAAGAAATTGTATCATTATTAGAACGAAATGAAATAGAATTAGAAGAAGCCATCAGCTTATTTGAAGAAGGGCTGAAGCTTGTAAATTCTTGTGATACGCAGTTAAAAACCTTTGAAAATAAAGTGGCTCAGCTTTTAGCTGCTTACCAGGAGGATGCAGGTGATGAATAACTTTGAAACATATTTGCAGCATATATGTGATGCTTTGCAAGATTCCAAAGTAAAAGATGCCATGCAGTATTCTTTAATGGCAGGAGGTAAAAGAATACGTCCGCAAATTTTACTGGCAGCTTTGCAATGTTATGGCATAGAAGAGCGTGTTGGATATCCTGTTGCTGCAGCTATTGAAATGATACATACCTATTCTTTAATTCATGATGATCTTCCGGCAATGGATGATGATACGCTGCGCCGTGGTAAACCGACTTGTCATGTGCAATTTGATGAAGCAACTGCCATTTTAGCAGGAGATGCTTTACTAACGCAGGCTTTTTTACTGGGAGCTATGGCAAGTGAGGATGCGCTGGTGAATTGTGCAATCGTAAAAGCATTAAGCAGGTATGCTGGTGCAGATGGTATGGTGCTTGGACAGATAAAAGATTTAGAAGGTGAAGTAAAGGAAGATCTTACCTTGGCGGAACTAAAAGATATTCATTATTATAAGACCGGACGTTTATTAACGCTTCCTTTGGTATGTGCGGCTTATCTAACACACCATGAAGAAGATATACCTGCTTGGGAGCAAATCGGTAGTGATTTGGGCTTATCTTTTCAAATCCAAGATGATATTTTGGATGTGACGAGTACCGTTGAGGAATTGGGTAAAAATATCAACAGTGATGCACAGAATAATAAACGCACCTATGTTTCTTTACTTGGTATTGAAGAAGCGCAAAAAGAGGCATCCTTCTATTATGAGCGGGCGCAGCAAAGACTGCATGAACTGTTTGATGATGCGCATGCCTTGGATGCCATCTTTGTGGCTTTAACAAAGCGTAAAAACTGATGAGGTGATCATGTGAATATATTTGATATTAAAAGTCCATCGGATATCAAGTCTTTATCCTATGCACAGTTGGAAGATCTTGCCCAACAAATTCGCATTTTTTTAATTGAGAGTATTGCGAAAACAGGAGGACATTTGTCAAGCAATTTAGGTGTCGTAGAATTGACACTAGCGATGCATTATGTCTTTGAAACACCACAGGATAAGTTCATTTTTGATGTTGGGCATCAATCGTATGTACACAAAATATTGACTGGACGTGCGCCGCTGTTTACGCAACTGCGCCAATACAAAGGCATTGCCGGCTTTCAGAAACGCAAAGAGAGTGAGCATGATGCATGGGAAGCAGGGCATTCTTCTACTTCTTTATCTGCCGCTTTAGGGATGTGTGTGGCACGGGATCTGAATCATGCTTCCTATCAGGTTGTTCCTGTAATTGGTGATGGAGCTTTAACGGGTGGTATGGCCATGGAAGCATTAAATCAAATTGGCAGTGAACAGCGTAATATGGTCATTATTTTCAATGATAATAACATGTCAATCTCCAAAAATGTCGGTGCAATGGATGAAACCTTTACTCGGCTTCGTACAAGCAAGCCATATAATACTTTAAAAGAAGATTTAAAAGGTGCTTTATCAACCTCTAAAATGGGGAAAAGTGTTTTAGAATCCATGAAAAATATCAAAAATGCGGTAAAAGAAAATGTTGTGGATACTTCGATTTTCGGTGATTTTAATTTGGATTATATCGGTCCGGTAGATGGTCATGATATTCGTCGTTTGATCAAAGTGTTAGAAATAGCAAAGCGTCATGATGGCCCGATTGTCGTACACGTATTAACAAAAAAAGGAAAAGGGTATCCTTTTGCGGAAGAAGATAAAGAAGGAAAATGGCATGGTGTATCGCAGTTTGATCCTAAGACCGGTTGTTCCTTATCACGTATGCCAAATGGGCAAAAAAGCTGGAGTGAAGTCATATCCAGTACACTTTGTGATTTGGCAAAAGATAATAAAGATATCATAGCAATTACCCCTGCTATGAAAGGTGGCAGTAAGTTATCTGCTTTCTTTGAGCAATTTCCTATGCGTAGTTTTGATTGTGGTATAGCCGAGGAACATGCGATGACTTTTGCGGCAGGATTAGCTGCAAGTGGGAAACGTCCTTTTATCTCAGTATATTCTTCCTTTTTGCAGCGTGCCTATGATCAAATCAGTCATGATGTAGCTCGAATGGATCTGCCTGTTGTCATTGGCATTGATCGTTGTGGCTTAGTTGGCGAGGATGGTGAAACCCATCATGGTGTTTTTGATATTGCCATGTTGCGTCATATCCCGCATATGATCTTAGCACAACCAAAAGATGGCGATGAGGCACAACAACTTTTATACACAGCTTTTACACAAGAACACCCTTTTGCATTACGCTATCCGCGTGGAAACACTCCCTTTCATAAGGTAGATACATATCATCCTGTGCGTATTGGCAGTTGGAGCATGCAAAAGATTATGGAGACGAGTAAACTTTGTGTAATCACCTATGGAGATAATGTGGATAAAGTTATTTCTAAGGCGCGCATCAATGGACTAGCGATTACCGTTGTAAATGCACGGTTCTTTAAACCTCTGGATGAAGAAATGCTGAATAGCATTTGTCAAATGGAAGAACCTGTCATCATCTATGAAACAGATATGTTAGCTGGTGGTTTAGGCAGTGCGATTTTAGAATATGCGAATGATCATGGCTACCAAAAACATTTTGTACGTATCGGTATTGATGATCATTTTGTAGAACACGGCAGTATACCGCAATTAAAGAAATTGGAACGTTTAGATATCAACACGCTTTGCGATATTATCGCAAGCTATTTGTAGAGGATGCCTATGCGATTAGATCAAAAAATCGTTGTCATGCGTAGAGATCTATCACGCTCTCGTGCACAAGATATGATCAAAGAAGGCCTTGTGCAGGTTAATGGACAAACCATCACCAAAAGTAGTTATGCTATAACAGAAGAGGATGAAATTGTCATTTTCGAAGCAGATATGGTATTTGCCAGTAGAGCTGGTTTTAAACTATATGATGTCATAGATGATTTTCAGTTACAACTAAAAGATCGTGTGTGTTTGGATGTGGGTGCCAGCACGGGAGGATTTAGTGATGTCTGTCTTCAACAAGGTGCTCAAAAGGTATATGCTGTTGATGTAGGAAAAGATCAATTGATTGAGCGATTGCGTAAGGATAAACGCGTCGTAAATATGGAAAATTGCAATTGTCGCTATTTGCGCAAGGATATGTTTGATGATGCAATTACCTTTGCTTGTATGGATGTCTCTTTTATTTCCGCAAAACTCATTTTACCAGCAGTATTCTCGGTGATGAGTAAGAAAGAACTTGTTGTTTTGATTAAACCGCAATTTGAGGCAGGGAAAGCTTACGTTGGAAAACATGGCATTGTTAAAGATGCCAAGGTGCACATGCGCGTGTTGCAAGAGATGGTTGACTTTGTAAAAGAACAAGGACTTTATGTTCATCATTTACAAGAAAGCAGCATCTTAGGAAGAGATGGCAACCGTGAATTTGTCATGCACATTTGTGATACCTACAAGCAGCAGCTATTTGATTATCATACAATCGTCATGAACCATAAGAAAACGAGGTGATTCTATGCTGACACAAATTTATGTCAAAGATTTTATTTTGCTGGATCATGTGAATTTAACATTGGAAGACCATATGTCTGCTTTTACTGGTGAAACAGGAGCAGGTAAATCGCTGTTGATGGATGCCATAGGAATCTTAAAAGGAGATCGCATCAGTGCCAGTATGGTAAAAGATGGTAAAGATAAAGCAATTATCGAAGGAGCCTTTTTAGTGCCTTCTCACCATGCTGTAAGAAGCTTATTAGATGAAGCGGGATATACTTTGGAAGATGATTTGCTCATCGTAACGCGTGAATTTAGTAAAGAAGGCAAAAGTGTCGCACGTATTAACCAAAGAACAACAACGATTGCCTTTTTAAAAGAAGTTATGGCAGCTCTAGTTGATTTACATTCCCAACATGATACACAATATTTATTGAATCCCAAATATCATTTATCTTTACTAGATCGTTTTCTGCAACAAGATGCATTACGCGAGGATGTTCGTGATACCTATCGTGTTTTTAAGAAATGTGATGATGAGCTTTCACAACTGCTGCATGCAGATTACAGTGAAGATGATTTAGAATTTCTCACATTTCAGTTAAATGAAATTGATGAAGCAATGCTGAAAGGAAATGAATTAGATGAATTAGAAGAAGAATTGCGTCATATGATGGGTTATGAAAAGGTCAGTGCCGGTTTACATGCCGCAATTCAATTATTGGATGAAGAAGAGGGTGGATTGCCTATTATCTATGAAGCGGCTCATCAATTAAGTGGATTGCATTATGATGAGACACTGGATACATATGCACAGAAGTTAAATGATGCTTATTATGTGATGCAAGATCTTACTGAAGAAATCAAAGAATATGCACAAAGCCTAGAATTTGATGAAGAACATTTCCATGAATTGCAGAATCGTATTTCTTACATACATAAAATTTTTCGTAAATATGGAGGAAGCTATGATGCTGTTTGTGAAAAACGCGATGAGCTAGATCGTACCATTGATGGTATCTTACATCGTCAAGATGCTATCACAAAATTGGAAAAAGCCCGACAGAAAGCTTATGCGGCGTATGAAGCGCAAGCAAAACAACTGCATACGTTACGCGTAGCGAAAGCAAAAGAATTGGAAGAACTTGTTGTTACACAGTTGCGTGATCTAGAATTGCCCAATGCTCGTTTTCATGTTTCAATTGAAACATTTGCAGGCAATGCCACTGGGATGGATAAGGTGGAATTTTTAATATCGATGAATGCTGGAGAACGCTTAAAAAGTCTTTCAGCAACGGCTTCCGGTGGTGAATTATCGCGTTTTATGCTTGGCATGAAGACGGTATTCACACGTTTGCAAGGTATTGAGACTGTTATTTTTGATGAGATTGATACTGGTGTCAGTGGCAATGTTGCCTTTGCTATTGGTAAAAAGATGCAGGAGCTGGCAAAAGATGTTCAGGTTTTCTGCGTAACACATCTGGCCCCAGTAGCAGCTTGTGCGGACCATCATTATGTAGTAGAAAAGTTACAGGAAAATGATCATGTCAAAACACAGATCCATGTATTAGATGAACAAGAGCGTATCATTCAACTTGCTAGTATATCTAGTGCATCACAAAGTGTTTCTGCGCATGCCATGGCAAAAGAATTATTAGAAAAAGCGCGAAGAGATTAATGATTTTCTTTGACTTGTTTCACTTGACACAGGACAAACTAGCCCTGGGAGGTGATACTTTGTCAAAGAAATTTTTAATTTTACTAAGCTGTTTCATTTGCCTATTCATTCATCCTTCAATGATCTGTGCCAATGAAGGTATTTACTTAGGCGGAGATAGCGTTGGTATTGAAGTTTCTTATGATGGTGTACTCATCAGTGGGACGTATCACTTTACGATACAAAATAAAACGTATACACCAGAAACCTATATTCAGAAAAAAGATATCATAAAAAAAATCAATGGCGTCACGGTAACAAACATTGCCGATATGCAAAGGGAACTGTTGACCTATCAAAGAACACAATCAAAAGATAGTATTCCTATCACTGTTCTTAGAAAGAATCAGCTCATAGAAACATCATTGTTTAATGTGTATGATGAAACAGACAAGGTATATAAGTGTGGTTTATATGTAAAAGATAAAATTGTCGGTGTTGGTACCTTGACCTATTATGATCCTAGCAATCATACTTATGGAGCACTTGGGCATGAAATTATGGATACGGATTTGCAGGAGATAGCGGATATTCAAGCAGGAAGCATTTATCCGGCGAATGTATCATCTATTCAAAAAGCACAGCAAAATCATGCCGGAGAAAAACGCGCCACCATTGATTTTACTAGAGTCTTGGGAACGATTCGGGAAAATACGCGTATTGGTATTTATGGAACCTATGTACAATTGGGAAGGAATGCGCCTCTCATGGAATGGGCAGATGCGCAAAGTGTACACAAAGGGAAAGCCCAGTTGTATACGGTCTTACATGGTGACGAAGTACAAGCTTTTTCCATCAATATCACCAAGATTCATCATCAGCACATCGGTGATGTAAAAGGTATAGAATTTATTGTTGACGATCCTGTATTATTAGCACAGACAAATGGTATTATTCAAGGCATGAGTGGCTCACCTATCGTCCAAGATAACAAAATCATAGGAGCAGTTACACACGTTATTACGAATGATCCTATTCATGGATATGGTGTCTTTATCGAATGGATGTTATCTAATTCTAAGAAACTTGCGTAATTACGACATTATTCGACTTACACTTTGGTGTTATCACAGAAATGACGGCATAAAACGTCGTCATTTTTTCATAATTTGAAAAAATTTGTAAATTTCTTTACGGTGTTCGACAAATTCATTGTTATTTCTCATTTAGAATTCTTATAATTAATAGGGAAGGAGAGAAAGAAATATATGAACAACAAACTTAGCGTCTATCTTGTCGATGACAGTCTGGAAATGATTCACTCTATGAAAGCAGCATTCGCAAAGAGTGATGCATATCAGATCGTAGGCAGTGCCACCAATGGTGAACAATGTCTTGTAGAGCTTCATGGGAAACACATTGACATCCTCGTACTGGATCTGCTGATGCCAAAGAAGGATGGGATCAGTGTTCTGCAAGATTTAAAGAAAAACAACATTGAGGTAGCTCACATCATCACCACAACACCATTTGTGAATGATTTGATCGTATCACAAGTGCAGAACTTTCGGATCGACTACATACTCATGAAACCTTTTGAGATGGAGGAGCTTGTCGATAAGCTAAACTTCATCGTTGGCTTTACCAGTAAACAAAAGAAAGGCAATGGCTTGCGGGTGAATCTTGATGAAGATGAAAAGAAACGCCTTGCCAAATTAGAACTGGAAAGTGAGATTACGGAATTACTCCATGAGATCGGTATACCCGCACATATCAAAGGCTATATGTACTTACGAACAGCTATTTTAGAAACTTATCTAAATGTTGATTTCTTAGGTCAGATCACCAAAGTCTTATATCCGGAGATTGCTCGTAAATATGCAACGACCGCCTCACGTGTGGAAAGAGCCATTCGTCATGCGATAGAGGTAGCTTGGAATAGAGGGAATATTGATGCCATTGATGATATTTTTGGTTATACGATTTCTGCTAGTAAGGCAAAACCAACCAATTCGGAATTCATTGCGATGATTGCCGATAAATTACGTCTTGAGCATCGTTTAAAAAACAAAACAGCGATGATGCAAACTTATCGCTAGATTTTCTTCCTGAAATCCTTTATAATGGTCAAGGTAAGCGGATGAATCATCATGTACATTTGATGTTTATTAACCAAAATAAAGGATGTTGGATATGGCAGGAAGAGTTATATTTCATATTGATTTAAATGCGTTTTATGCAAGTGCGGAGGTTTTGAAGAATTCTGCGTTGGAGGGACAACCGGTTGCTGTAGCCGGATTGCATCGCAGAAGTGTTGTCAGTACGGCAAATTATGAAGCTCGTAAATGTGGAGTTCATAGTGCTATGCCATTATTGATGGCTTTAGAAAAATGTCCGCAGCTGGTAGTTGTACAAGGTGATTTTTCCTGGTATGAAGAATTAAGTAATCGTTTTTTCACCTATCTGCGTAAATTCACCCCTTGTATTGAACCGGCTAGTATCGATGAATGTTACATGGATGTTACTGATATCATAGGTAATTATAAACGACCGCTAGATTTGGCATGGATCATTCAGAAACGTGTCTATGAAGATTTGCGGTTACCATGCAGTATAGGAGTAGGACCAAATAAGTTTTTAGCAAAGATGGCGAGTGATATGCGAAAACCTATGGGAATCACGGTATTGCGGAAGCAAGAAGTGCCATCTAAGTTATGGCCACTACCAATCACAGATATGTGGGGCATTGGTAAGAAAAGTGTGCCATTATTAGAAGAACGTGGAATTCATACCATTGGCGATTTGGCTGATCCATCAAATGAAACGATGCTAATGACACTGCTTGGCAAGCAGGGGTATATGGCCATTCAACATGCGCGTGGAAATGGCAGTAATCGTTTATCCTATAACACCAGTGTGCAATCCATTTCACAATCAACGACACTGGATCGTGATATCATAGAATACGATGAAGTAAAAACTGTTTTTCGCCGTTTAGCTCATTCTTTGAGTCAACGAGCAAAACAAGAAAAAATCAAAGGTTCTTTACTATCCATTTCTATTCGATATTATGATTTTACCAATGCTGTTCGCTCACAGTCTTTACAAGGCTATACGAATGAGGAAACCATTTTATTGGAAACAGCATTGCTATTGTTTGATCAAAATCACAGCGGTAAAGAAATCCGTCATCTTGGAATCGGATTAGGATCGCTTTACAGTGAAGAAACCAGTGTTACACAAATTGACATGTTTCAAGAACCCGTAGAAGATACAAACGATGTTGCTATGGTGTTGAAACAGTTGAATAAGCAACTTCCTGGTGCAAATCTGATCAGCGCCGCGCAGCTTAAGAAAAAAATGTAGAAATATGACGAAGAAAAGAAGGGGTGAACTCTTCTTTTTTTTCATATGCTGAAGTGAGGTGAGCATATGAAAAAGAAACATCATTATCACGGCTTTTTAAAGAAATATCAAAATGTCTATTTGTATATTGCTATCTTGGTTGGTTGTGGACTATGCATGGGTATTATCTTATCGAATTACATAGATGTGAATGATATTCAAAATCTTTCTGCTTATTTAACGACCATTGATTCCAATGTCAATAAGTATGACTATTTTATATCACAATTCTTTTTGGGAATTCTTTTTATTTTATTTGTCTTTTTGTTGGGGACAAGCATTGCCGGCATCCCCATTATTAGTTTCGTTGTGTTTACGAAGGGATTACAAATCGGCTTCTCTTGTGCGCTCTTTGTGGCAACCTATCAGATGAAAGGAATTGTCGGCATTTTGTTGACACTCTTACCCCAGGTTGTGTTTGACCTACTTGCTACGTTTTTGATTTCTGCCAGTGCAATTCAATTGTCAATGTACATCGTTTATAGCTGCACAAACCGTGAACGCCTAGACTTTCGTAAATTATTTAATACCGTACTTAATGATATCTTTATTTGTTTTCTGATTATGCTAGTGGGGGCATATTTGAAATCAACGATTGTTATTGAATTCATTAAGCTGTTTAATTTAATGTGATTTTCCTGTATAATACTACATACAGGAAGTGAGAAGATGAACGATCATTATACGTATGATTATATACATGGTACAACTACTTATGTATATCAGCGAAAAGACATGTTTCGCATAAATACTGATACCAGTCTTTTAGCCGCATTTATGCAGATAAAACAAGGAGAGCGCATCTTAGATATTGGAACGAACAATGGAGCTTTACTGGCAGTGGCTGCAACAAAGCAGCCCGCTTACCTATATGGTGTAGAAATTCAAGAAGCAGCATGCAAGTTGGCTGAACATAATTTAAAAGATTGTGGTGTGCCATTTTCAATTTTAGCAGGTGATGCTAGGAACATGACGCTTCCTAAGGTAGATGTTGTGATATGCAATCCACCTTATTTTAAGGTCAATACGCATGCAAATCTCAATGAGAGTGATTATTTGCGTATTGCCCGTCACGAGTGTTACCTGCCTTTTCCTTTATTGTGTAAACAGGCAGCTTCCACGCTACAAGAAAAAGGCCGTTTTTATTTGGTACATCGTGCGGATCGGATTGGCGAATTGATGAAAGAATTGTTACAACATCGATTCGGTGTGCGTACCTTACAATTTGTTTATGATCAAAATAAAGAGGAAGCCATCACTGTTTTAATTGAGGCAATTAAAGATGGGGGTCATCATACACATGTGTTACCACCAATCATGCTAAAGCGATGAAGTAAAGTATCAATCGTAAGATTGTTCAATCTTAATACTAATTTAGATTGTCACGTATATATTTCTTTTTTACGGTTAAAAGATAGGATATTGAAGTGTTTCTGCATGTAGTAAGGATATAAGCCTATCCATACCAAAAAGATAAAAACTGTGCTATAATATCATATGGTGAGATTATGCAGATAACTGATGCATTTGAAGATTATCTTCATTATATACAAGTCGTAGAGAATAAGTCCTTAGCAACCGTGGCATCCTATCGTAATGATCTAAAGGAATACCTCGCTTTTTTAGACGCACATGGATTTACGGCTATTGAAGATGTAACCTACATGGATCTGCAAGATTTTCTCAAAGAACAAAAAGTAAAGAAAAAAACGAGCAGTGTCAATCATATGATTACTTCATTGCGCATGTTTCATCGCTATTTGACGATGACATACCCTAAAATTCCCGATGCAACCTTACACATACGCTCTTCCAAAACCGCAAAGAAATTACCGACCTATTTTAATGTGGCGGATATTGAACGCTTATTAGATAGCTTTCAAGACAGTGATATGGACATATTCCATAAGGCTTTATTAGAAGTGCTTTATGGCTGTGGCTTGCGAGTAAGTGAGCTGACGCATTTGCGTTTAAATATGACACATTTAGAGCAGGGCTTTCTCAAAGTGCTTGGTAAAGGAGAAAAAGAGCGGATGGTGCCTATGCATCAGCGCAGCGTACATGCGTTGCAACAGTATTTAGAATTCGTTCGCCCACAATGGGTGAAACAGCGAAGTCCTTTTGTGTTTCTTAACTCACGAGGACAGAATGTTTCAAGACAATATGTACATAACCTGATCAAAAGCAAACTTACAGCACTTGGCTTAGATGAACGTTTATCCGCACATAGCTTTCGTCATAGCTTTGCCACACATCTTTTAGATGGTGGTGCTGATCTTCGCGTTGTACAGGAGTTGCTGGGACATGCGGATATCGCTACGACACAAATTTACACCCATATTCAAAACAAACGATTACAAGATGCTTATGCATCTTTTCATCCAAGATCAAAGGAGGAAGACGACCATGAAAACATATAAACGTGTATTCACCATCGTTGTAGATTCCCTTGGTGTTGGGGCTGCCCCTAATGCCAAGGCATATGGCGATGAAGGATGTGATACCTTAGGTCATATTGCTATGCATATGGAAAATTTCCATATCCCAAATTTAGCAAAACTAGGACTTGCCAATCTGCATCCTATGCAGCATGTAGCAAGCGTACAAGAACCTATGGGATATCATACCAAAATGATCGAGCGCAGTGTCGGTAAGGATACGATGACCGGTCATTGGGAAATGATGGGGTTATATATCGACACACCATTTCAAACATTTACAGATAGTGGCTTTCCTAAGGAGCTGCTCGATGAGCTGAGCAAACGCACCGGACATAAGATTGTCGGGAATAAAGCAGCAAGTGGTACCGAAATTTTAGATGAGCTGGGCGAACACGAAATTGCCACCGGTGATATGATTGTCTATACTTCCGCAGATAGTGTCTTGCAAATTTGCGGTAACGAGGAAACATTCGGTTTAGACGAATTATATCGCTGTTGTGAAATCGCCAGAGAGTTGACCATGAAACCGGAATGGAAGGTAGGACGTGTTATAGCCCGTCCATATATCGGCAAGAAAAAAGGCGAATTCAAGCGTACGGCAAATCGTCATGACTATGCCTTAAAACCATATGGGAAAACGGTATTAAATGCCTTACAAGAGCATGGGTATGATGTTATCAGTGTTGGTAAGATCAATGACATCTTTGTAGGCGAAGGCATCAGTGAAGCGTATAAATCAAAAAGCAGTGTGCATGGTATGGAGCAGACAATCGATATCATGAAAAAGGACTTCCAAGGCTTATGTTTTGTAAATCTTGTTGATTTTGATGCTTTGTGGGGGCATCGCCGTAACCCTGTTGGCTATGGAGAAGAGCTAGAGCGCTTTGATGAAAAACTCGGCATCGTCTTAAAACAGCTAAAGGAAGATGATTTATTAATTATCAGCGCTGATCATGGAAATGATCCTACCTATAAAGGCAGTGATCATACCAAAGAAATGGTGCCAATGCTTGCCTATAGTCCATCTATGCAAGGACATGGCTTATTAGCATTGCGCGATAGCTTTGCGGATATCGGTGCCAGCATTGCGGAAAATTTTGCAATTGAGATGCCAGAGAATACGATTGGAACAAGTATGCTGGCTTTATGGAAATAAATAAGTAAAGGAGTAGAGAACATGAGTAATTGCAGTAGCTGTCCTAGTAAAGGGACCTGTGGGAAGAGTGAAGATACCTGTGGTATCCAGAACAATGCCCGCAACAAAATCAAACACGTCATTGGCGTGATGAGTGGAAAAGGTGGCGTAGGTAAAAGCTCAATGAGCGTTTTATTAGCAAAAGAGCTGCGTCAAAGAGGCTATCAGGTGGGTATCATGGATGCCGATATCACTGGGCCAAGTATCCCAAGACTTTTAGGCTTGGAACATGAAAAGGCATATGGCACAAACGATGCTATTGAACCTGTCATTGATAAAGATGGTATTAAAGTAATGTCTTTGAACTTTTTGATGGATGATGAAAATCAACCGGTTGTATGGCGAGGTCCCATCGTTGGAAATGCTGTTCGTCAGTTTTGGACAGATGTCGTTTGGGAAGAATTGGATTATCTGCTGATCGATATGCCACCGGGAACTGGTGATGTCGCATTGACTGTTTTACAAAATATGCCGGTGAATGGCATTGTGATGGTATCTACACCACAACCTATGGTATCAATGATCGTATCGAAAGCCATTAATATGTGTAAGGAAGTAAAGGTGCCGGTTTTGGGTATCATCGAAAACATGAGCTATGTCGTTTGCCCGGATTGTGGTCGCCATATTGAAATATTTGCACATAAGAATACAGATGAATTCTTACAGAACAATGATGTTGAATTATGGGCTGAATTACCAATGATGGATGCCATTTCACAGATTTATAAAGATGATGACTTCACCCCGGAAACAGTAAAAGAAGTACAGAAATTAATTGCACCTGCTGTTGATAAATTGGAAGCGTGCATGAAATAATGAAAAAGGGCATAAAATGCCTTTTTTTAGTGCCTTTTGCAAGATTACTCACTTATGTGATACTGCTAAATCTATCTAAATGTAACAATTCCCATTTATTTTCATGAAAAAAATATTTTCATTTACCATAGATTGTGCTATATTAGTAAAGGATTTTTTATAAGTCTTAACAACTGGGCTTTAAAAACCCGCAAGGAGGAATTTTTATGCCAGGTTATGTTGTTGTAGGAACACAGTGGGGCGATGAAGGAAAAGGAAAAGTCGTCGATTATTTAGGTTCCCATATGGATTATGTTGTTCGTTTTCAAGGTGGTAACAATGCCGGACACACAGTTGTTGTCAATGATGATAAGGTAGTTCTCCATTTGTTGCCAAGTGGCGTTTTACAAAAAGCGTTGTGTATCATTGGACCAGGTGTTGTTGTTGACCCTTTTGTCTTTTTGGAAGAAATTAAGGCATTAGAGGAAAAAGGTCTGCCTACGGAACATGTCAAGATTTCTGATTGTTCCCATATCATTATGCCATATCATGTGCGTTTAGATAGTTTGCAGGAAGCTCAATTGCAGGAAGCAAAAATCGGTACAACAAAACGTGGTATTGGTCCATGCTATGCTGATAAGTATTCTCGCATCGGCTTGCGAATGGGAGATCTAAAAGACTTTGAACAGTTTAAAAAGAAATTGAAACGTGCTTTAGAAATGAAAAACATCCTCTTTCATCAAGTTTATCAGGATGAAGGATTCGTATATGAAGACATGGTGCAGCAATTTGCCCAGATCAGAGAAAAACTATTGCCGCGTATCGTCAATGCGCAGTTGCTAGTTAATGAAGCATTAGACACAAGCAAACAGGTGCTATTTGAAGGTGCCCAAGCGGCAATGCTAGATATCAATTATGGCAACTATCCGTATGTGACAAGCAGTTCACCTACAAGTGCCGGTGTATGTACAGGTGCTGGTGTTGCACCGCAGAAGTTGGATGTGATCATCGGAATTGCCAAAGCATATTCTACGCGTGTTGGAGAAGGACCTTTCCCATGTGAATTATTTGATGAGGAAGGCGATACACTGCGTGAAAAAGGTGGGGAATATGGTGCTACGACCGGACGTCCACGCCGCTGTGGTTGGCTGGATGTCAATGTTGTACGACATGCCGCAATGATCAATGGATTAACCGATCTTGTGATTACGAAGTTAGATATTTTAAGCGGGTTTGATAAAATCAAAATGTGTGTTGCCTATGAGATTGATGGACAGCGCTATGATTACATACCAAGCAATATTGAAGACTTGCAAAAAGCAAAACCAATTTATGAAATATTCGATGGATGGAATGAGGATATCGCAAACATATCCCATTATGATGAGCTTCCTGAGAATGCCAAAATTTATTTGCGTCGCATTGAAGAATTGTGCCATACAAAAATCTCTATGATATCTGTTGGACCAGAGCGTAATAGTAATATCATCGTTCATGAAATGTTAAAGTAAGCTTTATATATATTATAAAATAAGTATTGAACAAAGGCGTTCAAAGGATGAAACTAGATGTTTCACTTCCTTTAACGCCCTTTTTAATTTCATAACCAGAAAGAAATAGCGACTTGTAAGGGAAGTGTTAGAACTTCTAATAACATTTCATGATTAGACAACTGCGAATTTTAAGCATGGGAACATACAACCTGTGATTGCATAATACACGCTTAGATAGTATTCTAGCTCTTGTTCTACACCATACTAACTATGAATCGATATATATACGAATAAGGCTATCGGTCTACTGCAAACAAGGATTTGTGCATTAAAACTAAATGTAAAAACTATCAAAATGAAAACACACAAACAATAACTTGATACGATTAAAAGAGGTGATGATCTATGATTCGTGTATTGATTATATCTGGCAGTAAAAAGACAACTGAATGCATACGCGAATTTTTAGCATGTGAAGATGACCTCAGTATCACGATCAGCACCCATGCAGCGCACGCTCGCCGTCTTTTTATAACAGCTGCCTATGATTTCATTATCATAAACTATCCGCTTCCAGATGAAGCAGATTATCGCCTGATGTTGGATATGAATGTGAAAAACAATGCCAGCATCTTATTACTGGTACATCATGAGAAATTAAAAAGTATTGATGATCGCATGCAGAAAGCCGGTATCATGACCGTTGGAAAACCAATTCATCAACATACGCTGTATCAGCTTTTAAAATTTGCCATACTTACTCAGCGCAAACAAAAACAGCAACAAAAAGATGAACAGCAATGGAAACAACGTCTGCAGGAAATCAAGGTTATCCAGCAAGCAAAGTGCCTGTTGTTAGAACATGAACATATGAATGAGCAACAAGCACACAAATATTTAGAGAAAAAAGCAATGAATGCGCGACTCACACGCTTACAGCTAGCAAAAGCGGTGATACGAAAATATGAAAATAAAACCGAATGAGAAAGGATATATATCTATGTGTAAATTTATCTTTATTACCGGTGGTGTTGTATCCGGCTTGGGAAAAGGCATCACCGCAGCATCTTTAGGAAGACTATTAAAAGCAAGAGGGTTGAAAATCTCAGCGATGAAAATGGACCCCTATGTCAATGTAGATCCGGGAACCATGAGCCCTTATCAACATGGCGAGGTCTTTGTGACCGAGGATGGCAGTGAAACCGATTTGGATTTAGGTCATTATGAGCGTTTTATTGATGAAGATTTAAACTGCTATTCCAACGTAACAACTGGGAAGATCTATTGGAATGTCTTACAAAAAGAGCGTCGGGGAGATTATCTTGGTCAAACTGTTCAAGTCATTCCCCATATTACCAATGAGATTAAAAGTTATATTTATATGGCCCAGAAGAAAACGCAAGCAGATATTTTATTATGCGAAATCGGTGGAACTACCGGGGATATTGAGAGCCAGCCATTTCTTGAAGCGATTCGTCAGGTTGCACTTGAACAGGGACGTCAAAACTGTTTGTACATTCATGTGACGCTTATTCCTTATATACAAAGCAGCCAAGAGCATAAATCAAAGCCAACTCAGCATTCGGTAAAAGAACTGCAATCGTATGGTATCTCACCGGATATTTTGATTGCGAGAGTCAATGAACCATTAGAAGATACGATTAAAGAAAAGTTATCATTATTTTGCAACGTACCTAAGGAATGTGTCATTGAAAATCGAACGATGCGCTCATTGTATGAGGTACCTTCGATGTTACAAAAAAATGGATTAGATGAGATTGTGCTGAAACATTTTAACTATTCGTTACCATCAGCTGATTTACATCAATGGGAAGAATTAAGTGAAGTTTTTTCCAGTATTCAGGAAGAAGTAACAATTGCCTTGATAGGAAAATATGTGAAGCTCCATGATGCTTATTTATCCGTTGTTGAAGCACTTCATCATGCCGGTTTAAAAAACAAAGTTCACATTCAAATCCGCTGGATAGATTCAGAAGAATTAACAGAGGAAAGCGTAGCTGAAAAATTAAGCGGCTGTCATGGTATATTAATACCTGGAGGGTTTGGTAATAGAGGCATAGAAGGGAAGATCGTTGCTGCCAATTATGCCCGTATCCATAACATTCCTTATTTAGGTATTTGTTTAGGGATGCAGATTGCCGCTATTGCTTTTGCCCGCAGTGTATTACAACTTAAGGATGCCAATTCTGCAGAGTTTGATAATGACTGTCAGCATCCAATCATCCACTATATGCAAGAACAAAGAGAACTGCTTTCAAAAGGTGGAACAATGCGTTTAGGGGCGTATCCTAGTACCATTAAAAAAGGAACGCAACTAGAGAGAGCCTATCAAAAAAATCATATCGCAGAACGACATCGTCATCGCTTTGAATTTAACAATGCCTATCGCGCATCTTTTGAAGAGCATGGCATGTGTATCAGTGGGGTATCACCTGATGATGCATTAGTCGAGGCTATTGAGTATTCTGCCAATGATTTTTATATAGGCGTACAATATCATCCGGAATTTAAAAGCCGCCCACATCGTGCACATCCTTTATTTATAGACTTTATTAAATATGCAAAACAATTGGATAAGAAGGATTACGAATAACAAAGCAGTATCTTTATGTATTGGATAAACCATAAAAAGTGCTTTATATGCTTTTTTATGATATTCTATGATAATTCTTTATAATACGACACAGTCCTGCTTATGGGTGTGTCGTATTTTTAGTAGAAAGGGAAGATGGTATATGTTATGCAAAATAAACGTTATTGGTAACCACCATCTTCCTACTCCTATAATTTTTTCTTGCAAATAAGCAAAAACCGATTCGCTTTAACGTAAAAGAAAAAGACTGCGTGTCGTACAGTCTTTCTTATACATAGCAATGCTTATCGCTTTTTATACTTGAATATCAGCATGTATTCCCAGTGCGTTTTTTTCTTTGGCTAGAATAGGGTCAATGAAGTCATGGAAATATTCTTCCGTTTGCTGTGGCGCACGACCAACAAAATTCTGTGGATCCATGATAGCTTCTAGCTGTTCCATATGCATAGGGAACATTTCATCCTCAGCTATACGTGCAAGCAAATCGTTTTCCTTTCCTTCTTCTTTCACCGCTTTACCAGCCTCCATAGAATGAATACGAATGCGTTCATGCAGCTCCTGACGATCTCCGCCGGCTTTTACCGCATCCATCAATATAGTTTCGGTAGCCATGAAAGGGAGTTCCTTCATTAAATGTGCATGAATGACTTTTGGATAAACAACTAAGCCATCCGTAATATTCAAATAAAGATCAAGAATACCATCTACAGCAAGAAAGCCTTCCGGAATACTGATGCGTTTATTAGCTGAATCATCCAAGGTTCTTTCAAACCATTGCGTTGCGGCAGTTAATGCCGGATTTAATGCATCCGAGATGACATAATTAGCTAAAGAAGCCATTCGTTCACTGCGCATAGGATTGCGCTTATAAGCCATAGCACTGGAACCGATCTGTCCCTTTTCAAATGGTTCTTCCACTTCTTTTAAATGCTGTAAAAGGCGAATATCATTTGAAAACTTATGTGCACTTTGGGCAATATTACTTAATGCCTGAAGTATACGAGAATCAATCTTACGTGAATAGGTCTGGGTAGATACCGGATAACAATCTGTATAACCCATTTTTTTTGCGATACGTTTGTCCAGTTCCTTAACCTTTTCATTATCATTGTCAAACAATTCCATAAAGCTTGCTTGTGTACCGGTCGTACCTTTACAGCCTAAAAGTTTTTTATGCTCTAGTAAATAGCAAATTTCTTCATAATCCAACTGTAGATCCTGTGCCCAAATGGCAGCACGTTTACCAAGTGTGGTTGGTTGGGCTGGCTGAAAGTGGGTGAATGCTAAAACCGGAAGATCTTTGTAGGTCAATGCAAATTTTTTTAATTCCGCCAAGACGTTCACAATTTTGTTTTTTACCAGCTCTAATGCTTCATACATGAGGATGAGATCTGTATTGTCACCAACATAGCAGCTAGTCGCACCTAAATGGATGATACCTTTGGCTTTTGGACACTGTACACCATATGCATACACATGGCTCATCACATCATGGCGCACGATTCTTTCACGTTCTTTCGCCACTTCATAGTTGATAGTATCTTTATTCTCAATCAATTCATCTAATTGTTCCTGAGTGATATCCAATCCTAATTCTTTTTCGCTTTCCGCTAAAGCAATCCATAGCTTACGCCATGTTTTAAATTTCTTATCCTGTGAGAATATTTGCTGCATCTCTTTGCTAGCATAGCGCTGTCCCAACGGACTTTCATATCGATCGTACATATAAGCTCCTTTCCATTCATCTATTTAAGTAATTTTTTAAGCGATATGCAGACGTTTACATACTTCCTGATAGGCATCTTCCACATTTCCT
The DNA here is from genome assembly GCF_004341945.1 of Longicatena caecimuris. Classification (GTDB taxonomy): domain Bacteria; phylum Bacillota_I; class Bacilli_A; order Erysipelotrichales; family Erysipelotrichaceae; genus Longicatena; species Longicatena caecimuris. The sequence continues at coordinate 154,413 of NZ_SMBP01000001.1, read as the reverse complement.
AAATCACGGCGGAAACGGTCCTTATCTAAATGTTCATGGCTATGCATATCCCATAATCTGCATGTATCTGGGGAAATTTCATCCGCTAATACAATAGTATCATGAAATTTACCAAATTCTATTTTAAAATCAATCAATTCGATATCGGCTTTCGCAAAGATATCCTTTAATGTGTTGTTGATTTTAAATGCCATATCAGTAATAGTATCGATTTCTTCACGTGTTGCAATACCAATAGCAATTGCCATATAGCTGTTGATCATAGGATCACCAAGCTCATCATTTTTATAACTGAATTCTAAGATCGGGCTCTTGATTTCCGTGCCTTCTTCCAGGCCTAAACGCTTCGCAAAACTACCAGCCACCTTATTACGTACGATGACCTCTAAAGGGATGATATCCACTTTTTTCACCAAGGTCTTGCGATCATCTAATTCCTTGATCAGATGGGTTGGAATTCCTTGCTCTTCCAACTTCTGAAACAAAAAATTTGTTATGCGATTATTCATACTGCCTTTTCCTTGAATCGTACCTTTTTTTAAACCATTAAATGCTGTTGCATCATCTTTATAATCTACAATAACAGCATCAGCATCTTCTGTGGTAAAAACTTTCTTTGCTTTTCCTTCGTAAAGTAATGTGCACTCTTTCATTGTTGTTCATTTCCTTTCCATATACAGATATCACATAAATAAATATCTTTTCTATAGCATATATCGAACATGAATACCTATGTAAACCAAGTAAAAAAATGTATTGCTTTTTTTACCTTACAATTATAGGGCAGGGGATTTTTCATGTCAATCTTTCTTGTGCTGATATTGTAATGTAACCGTTTAAAAAAGCATTCTCACACTTATTACGTGCATGAGAATGCTTCATTGCATTATTTACCTAAAATAATTGATGTCAGATCAACTGGATCAACGATCTTACCATCTTTGTAAACACGCATGTTTCCGGATGCAATTTCATCAATCAGAATCACTTCATCATTGTTGTAACCAAATTCAAACTTGATATCATACAGGTCAAGACCTTTTTTCTTCAAGTCTGCAGCTACAATTTCCGTAATTTTTAAAGTCTGTTCTTTCATGCTTGCGAACATTTCTTCGCTCATGATTCCTAAAGCAGCCAGACCTTCACTGGTAATCAGCGGATCACCTTTGGCATCATCTTTCAATGTTGTTTCTACATATCCGCCAGGAAGAGGTGTTCCATCTTCAATATAATCACCATAACGGCGAATGAAACTACCGGTTGCTACCAGACGGCAGATAACTTCCAAGCCTTTACCAAATACGGTAGCAGGCAGAACTTCCATCGTTGCATCTTCTACATTAGCACTTACGTAATGTGTTTTGATGCCAGCATCTTTTAAGATTTCAAAGAAGTGGATTGAAGTTTCCAGATTTGCTTTACCAATACCTTCGATTGTTAAGCCAACTGCATTTTCGCCTGGATCAAAAACGCCATCTTTTCCAGTACAGTCATCTTTAAACTTCAACAATACGTTACCGTTGTCTAATTTGTAAACATCTTTTGTTTTACCTACGTAGATTTTTTCCATAGTGTCCTCCATATTCCTTAATGACGAAATTATTATAGCATTTCTCAGCATAATTACCACTTAAATTTTACAATTTCTTCAATTTTTTAATTTTTTTTGCTCTTTTACCGAAAATATTCTTATTTTTAAAAGGCTTTCACATAATTTCTAAGGGCAGTTATATAATAAAAGAAGAAATCCCATAAATTCTATGAAGAACGTAGCGTTTTTAAACATTTCAAGGTATAATAAGGAAGTGAATTTTACAATACACTTCTAGCAATCAAGGAGGAATTATATGAAGTATCTCGCAATACTGCTGAATAAGCTTGCATCCTTTCTGCTAAGTTTGGTTCATCGCGGAGGTTCTCTGCCTGGACAATTAGCACTAAAGGTTGATGCTAACATCTTAAAAGAGCTGAAAATCTCATGCCCCATCATTTTAGTAACAGGAACCAATGGCAAGACATCTACAAGCAATCTAATTGCTTCCATGTTTGAAACGGCTCATAAACAAGTGGTTACCAATCGTAAAGGTGATAATATGCGTGCCGGTATTACGACTTGTTTATTGAAAGCGGCAAGTCTATCTGGTGTAGTGCCTGCCGATTATATCGTATTAGAGGTTGACGAATTAAATATCCCTTATATTATTAAAAGTCTGCCTGTCACCGCATTAGTGGTAACTAATTTCTTTCGTGATCAATTGGATAGGGCAAGGGAGATGGAGCAATTAATCCAAAAAGTAGAAGAAGCAATCCATGATTTTGATGGTACCTTGATCTTGAATGCCAATGATCCCAATGTTGTTCGTTTAAAAGATGCTGCTGTGCAAGCAGATGCACGATACTTTGCCATGGAGCGATGTGAGGAAAGCAAAACCGTTAACAAAGAGGCAAGTGAAGGTAAATTCTGTCCACGTTGTGGTGGTAAGCTGATTTATGACTTTTACCAGTATTCTCATATCGGTGAATACCATTGTGAGAATAAGGACTATGAAACACCTGCTACAGATGTCATAGGTAGCGTGAAAAGCATTCGTGATCGCCAATTCACTTGGAAAGATATGGAATTTCATGCACCACAAGGTGGTTTATATACCATGTATAATTGTATGGCTGTTTTATGCGTGGCAGATTTCTTCCACATTGATATGCAGTATGCAGCTAAAACGTTTGAAACCATGGATGTTCCTGATGGCCGTAATGAAGAATTTAACTTTCATGGTCAAAAATGTGTATTGAATCTTGTGAAAAATCCTACAGGTGCCAATGAAGTCATGAAAGTCATAGAAGAAGATCAGGATGATAAAACAGTTTTACTGGTATTAAATGATCATGCGCAGGATGGCACTGATGTATCCTGGATTTATGATACATTTTTTGAAAAATTAGTAAACGAAAAAACCGTTCATATCATCTGCAGCGGTACACGTTGTTACGATATGGCATTAAGATTAAAGTATGCAGGTTATAAAGAACGCATTGAAGTGGAAGAAAATCTGGAAAAGGCAGTCGCAAGTCTAAAGAATGCAGATACCACTATGTATGCCATTGCTACGTATACGGCCTTGCAGCCGGTTCGCAAGCTGCTAAGGAGGAATGAAAAATGAAATTAAAGGTATGCTGGATGTATCACGATATCATGGATCTTTATGGAGATAAAGGGAATATGATGGTACTTACGAAACGTTGTAAAGATCGCGGTATCGATATTGAGATTGACACTTGTGCCATTGGTGAAAAGAAAGATTTAAGCAAATTTCATCTGATGTTTCTAGGTGGGGGAGCAGATAAAGAACAGCATATGCTGATTGATGATTTACTTGCCCGTAAAAATAACATTCAAAAAGCTATGGATAGCAATACTTTCATTTTCCTTGTATGTGGTGGATATCAGTTATTTGGTCAGTATTATATCGATGCCAATAATGAAAAAATTGAAGGTTTGAAATTCTTCGATTATTATACTGAAAGCGGCGATAATGGAAAACGTTGTATTGGCAATATTGCTATTCAGTGTAATTTAGATGGTGAAGAATTCATGGCAGTCGGCTTTGAAAACCATGGTGGGCAAACGAGAAATGTAGCAACTCCATTTGGCAAAGTCATAGCTGGCTATGGAAACAATTTTGAAGATAAAATAGAGGGTTTCTATAACGGTAAGGTGCTTGGTACATATATGCATGGCCCTTTATTTCCTAAAAACCCCAAAATTGCTGATTTTGTAATTTATAAGAGCTTAACAAAAGAATATCCGGATTTGAAGTTTTCAGACCTATTGCCATTGGATGATTCTTTAGAAAATAAAGCGAAAAATCAAATGTTAAAACGACTACACGCTATTTAAGAGCATAAGAACATTTGATCAGGGTGATGAATATCATCCTTTTTTTATTACGATATTTATTTGTTAATTATTTCACATATTGTATAGGGTACAAGAGGTGAGAATGATAATAAGATAATTATATTTATTATAAAACGGGCCATTGAAATACGATATGTTCTTTGAAAGAATTATAGCAGGATGCAACAAACGAATTATAAACATATAGACTTGGCATTGAATTTATGTGTTAATAATATGTCTATAATTATATTATTGTTTGACAAATAAATTGCAGATGATGAATTTATCATGTACATACTATGATGTAGTTTAAAACACCTAATCACATGTAGGAATAATGCTATGAATCGCCTTAATAAGCACACATAGCAATCAGAGGTAGTATACTATCCGATTTTATGCAGCAAGCAAAGCATAGATACGTTTAGCATGCTTTCGTTGCAAATTAGAGCGTGCTAAAAATAAAGAATATATGAAGAAAGTCAATAGAAGCAAGATACATGAAATAGATAATGTAATATATCATAAGGAATACTACTTGCTATAGGAATTAATAGCTATTTATATGACAAAAATATAATATAAGAAAGTAATGTGTAAAGGATCAACAAACGAAATGCTGGAAGAAACAATATCATATGAAGTGTGTGTATATAGTAATAATTAAGAGCTAAGTATTACTAATTGTTTTATAAACCTTATATTTTTATATTATTTAACAACATAATATACATATCGCTAAGTTAACACTTATATGCTAGGTATTATACAGGGTTATTATAAGCGTGTTTATCGTTTTGGTATTGGTTATGTCTATGTGCATAGTGGCTTTGGTATGTATTATGAGTATTGGTCTTATTGGCATAAGGATGGGCATATTAAACTTAAAGTTACTAAATTTGCTCCACATAAGCTAATTGATAGTTATGACTGGCATTGTGAGCTAATTTTAGAGGTCTTGAGTCTTGTTCCACTTGATAGGTATAAAGTTATTCAGATAAAGTAATAAAGGCGCTATTCAGCGTCTTTTTTTAAGCTTTTTTTTATGTTTTCTATGTAATCTATTATTAAATCTAATTGTATTTCTATGTCACCTTTTGTTTTATCTAATCCTAAAATGTAGTCAATTGATACATTGTAATAGTTTGATAATGCGATTAATGTTTCTGTTGTTGGTGTCAAAGTACCTTGTTCATATCTTGAGTAATTTCCTTGTGACAAATTCATTTTATTTGCTATATCTTTTTGTTTTAGTCCTTTTGACTCTCTGAGTATTTTTAATCTATTCATTATCTCGCCTCTTTTCTGTTATTGTTATTATATGTTTTTATTTATAAAATTAAAGCTTTTATTTAAAAAATAAATATTTATTATTTACATATTTGTATTTATATCTTATAATATTTATGTAAGATATAAATATCCTTATTTATTATCTACATGGTAAATTTTACCATATCATGGTTTTGTGCTTATAAATTAAAAGGAGGTATGGCACATGATGTTATTAGTGGGTATTAACCCTTACAACTTTGCTGACCAAAAGACTGGTCAACAAATTCAAGGTTACACTTGTCACGTATTAAACGACCGTCCAGACAGTCAGTATTTTGCAGGTAGGGAGACGTTTAAATTTAGTCTTAATGAAAAGCGTATGATTGAGTTTTTACAGGGCCGTAATATCGATGATGTTGTGGATACAGAGGTTAAAGTTATCTATAACAAATATGGTAAGGTCAGTGAGTTGATATCTGTTGAGTGATATTGAGTTACTTACTGAGATTCTTTCACATATTGAGCAGATACATATATTAATACATTGGTCTGTGATTGTTGGTTTTGGCATCTTAGTTGTTTATTTTGTTTTACGTCCATTGATGTATTTCGTTGGTCGTTGAAATAGGTCGGTAGAAAGGAGGTAATTTATGGGTGCTTTTTTAGCTGCTGGTGCTACTCTTACTGCTGAGCAACTTGCTCCTATTAGTACAGCTGTTAGTGACAATGTTGGTGTATTATTACCTGTTGGTATTGCTATCATGGCTATTATGGTTGGTGTTGGTTTAATACCGCGCATCGTTTACAAGTTTTTGTAAGATGACTGCCCCGCGCTCCCGCATGACTGCGGTCGCGGGGCTTTCTTTAAATTTTCATGATGAATGAAAGGAGATAAGTAATGAAAAAATTAAAGATATTTTTTGGTATTTTATGTTTTGCTTGTTTGTTTGGTTTATGGACTACTCCTGTAAGTGCGGCTAGTATCGTATATGATACTCCACCTTTGCCTACTGCTTATAAAGATATTGCCGATGATTACCCTTATTACGCTTTTATTGCTTTGGATAGTTCTTATGTTTTTTGCTGTAGTAACAAGCCTATTACTTTTGACGGTAATGAAACTGTTAAGTTATATGGTGATAGTTATGTGTATTCAAAGGGTAGTTTAACGTCTTATAGCGATGGTGGTAAGATACGTTTTAAAGCTGATCAGATCAAAGATGGTTTAAATTATTATACTCATACTACTGAGGCTAATGGTCCTTATATGTTTCAAGGATGGGCTTATCATTTATTTCACAGTAGCCACACTTTGTCTGATGATAATGGTAACGTCACTTTTCGTGTACCCCTGCTGACTCCGGAGACGGTTGCGCCGTTGATTACCCAGACCCACCAGAACCAGACGATAATAATTGGTGGGACGATTTGTTTGGTGGTCTTGGGAGTCTCTTTGACGGTCTTGTGCAAGCAATTGCCGCGATTCCTGGGGCAATAGTTGATGGTTTAAAGTTTCTTTTTGACGGTATCGTATCCGCTGTTAAGGCTGTTGCAGGGGCAGTTTGGGCTTTCTTTTCTGACCCGATTGGGTCACTTGTTAGCGGATTTACAAGCTTACTTAATTTTTTAGGGGGTCTTGTTAGTGCTATTGGAGATTTATTAAAGGCATTATTTGTACCGTCTGATGATTATTTTGATTCTCAGTTCAATATGTTGTCTAAGACTCTTGGTACTCGTGTAAAAACACAAGATTATGAGGAGTTATTAGCGTCTTTACAGGTTGCTACTCGTGCTTCTACTTTACCTGATATGACTACTACTATTATGGGTCAACAGTTAACTATTGTTGATATGAGTTGGTATAGCGATTATCAGACTACTATTTATGGTTGGGTACGTGGTGTGATGTTTGTATTGTTACTGTTTTATAACATTAATCAAGTTTATAAATTAATTAGACGGGATACTTTACAAAATGGTAGTAGTGGCTCTCAGGGCGGTGATAGTAAATGATTTTAGAGCTTTTGTTTACTCCTATCTTTGGCATAATTGATGGTCTTATATCTTTGATACCTGTTGGTAGTAGTATGCCTGGTTGGGCACAAGATACTGCTAATTTATTAGGTATTGCTATGATGTTTTTTCCTGCGGATGTGTGGGCTGTGTGCTTGGCTAATATTAGTCTTTGGCAATTCGGGCACATAGGTTGGGCTGTCATAGAGTGGATTTACAAAAAGATACCTGGTGTTGATTAGCGGTCAGTGTAGTGGGAGGTATATATGTATTATATATATATGTTTATTGTGTTTATTTGTGTGTTAAAGTTTGGTAAGATTAAGCTTTTTTTGATACATTTATGTCAATTTTTGAAGTATAAGTGGTTGGATATTAAACTTTCTGCCGCTGAAAGGCGGGCAGGGGTACAAAGATTTAACGAATTTGGTTTGCATATGTATGTTGGTAGGCAAGGTGGCGGTAAGACTGTAAGCATGGTAAATCGTCTTAATGAGTTACATAAGCAATATCCAAAAGCAATGATTTTTACTAATTTTTATTACCGTTATGCTGACGGTCGTCTTAAGTCTCTTAATGACTTGATGAGGTTACGTAATGGCACGGATGGGGTCATATTTGCGTTCGATGAAATTCAGAATGAATTTAGCAGTCAGAGGTCTAAGGATTTTCCCGAGTATCTTTTGTCAGCTATTACCATGCAACGTAAGCAGTGTGTCACTATATTAAGTACATCTCAAGTATTTACGCGCGTTAGCAAGCCATTACGTGAGCAGTGCTACGAGGTCATTGAGTGCCGCACATTTGGCGGTAGATGGACTCGTAATCGTTGTTATGATGGTGATGATTATAACTATATGATTGATCAGACTGACCCTAAAAAGAAATTCAAAACACCACGTAAGTATAAGTGCAGTTTTATCCAATCTGATGAGTTACGTAATTGTTACAATACGTATGAGGTTATACAGCGTTTGGCTCGTGATGGCTTTGCTCCTAAGCGCGTATAACTAAAAAAATTGAGGGACAGCTTTTTAGGGCTTTCCCTCGGTCGGCACGGTTAACGTTACATATGCAAGTGAGCGCAAGCAAGGGCGCACTACGTGCGTTTATATACCCTTGCTGTAGCAAGCGCATATGTTGTAGTGATAGTGCTGATTGAGAGATAAGCCCATAGCTTTTCCGAGGGAGGCAGAAGCTTTTATTTATTTATATGTTAATAAAATTTAAATTTTTATTGACATTTTGTCGTTAGAGGGGTATAATCGCGCGCACGCGCGTTACTTGACTAAACCCCTCTAACTCACTACCTAACTACTAAACGTTAGGTAAATTACAGACAGGGGAGTATCTCATGGCACTAAAAAAAGAGATAGAGATTAGCAAGCCTTTTGATACAATTATCACTAAATATCCCGATGGTACTATAGCTGTTAAAAAACTTAACTTCACGGCATTTAAAAAAGTTAGTGGCTATGAATGTATTACGGATGAGGAAAGGTTGGCAGAGAAGTATGATAGACAGTATAAAAAAACTGAAACATATAGTGACTTTGTGGCGCAGTGGGCGGACGCTAAGCGTAGTAGAGAGATTGAGTTACAAGGTGGATTTTTGGATATTGCGAGCGCGGAAAAACCTGCGTTTGCAAAGTCTGCGTTTGAGTCAATATCTGATGATGCGCGAAAAAAATCAGCTGAAGAAAAGCGGAGAGCAAAAGTACTTTATAATATCGCAAAAACTCGTAATAAGATTTTTGATATCGCTCGTAGTAATGATTTTAACTACTTTGTTACTCTTACGTTTAACTCCGAGTGTTGTGATAGGTATAGTTTTAGTGCTTGTAGCAGTAAAGTGCGCAAGTATCTAAATAATTTTAGGTCTTTGCATAAAGACACATGTCCTAATTTTAAGTATTTGTTAGTGCATGAGCAACACAAGGATGGAGCATATCATTATCATGGATTGATATATCTTGAGGATGATAGTTTATTAACATATGATAATGTACGTAGTAATCAGTATAAACGTAGGTATCATAAAGATTTGCCTATTTATAATTGGAGTAACTGGCATAATGGTTTTAGTACTGTATCTAAGATACAAGACCAAGCGGCTTGTCGGTCATATATATTAAAATATATCAGTAAAAATATTGATGATGATTACCAAAAGGGACAAAGACATTTTTATTATTCTCAGAATTGTCTTAAGCCTGTTAAAGAGAGTGTTGTTAGTAATAAGCAGTTGCTATTATTGTTAAACCAAGTATATAAGACTGATAAATCAATCGGCTATGAAAGTACGGTTGATGAGATTAATGATTATATTAATATGATAGCTGATTATCAATACGGTATAGATTTGTAAAGGAGTGATTTTATGATTAAACTATTAAAGTGTACATTATTACGTCTATTTATATTACATAATATACATTATGCGAAGTAATATGTATAGCTCAAGATACCTACATTCTTTTTAATTACTACTACATCATTAGGATAAATATAATTAGAATAAAATTCAAGGAATAAACAAAAAACGAATTCGTAATACTTATAATCGCTTATGCTTATTATAAGAGCACAGGTAGTACACAAAACAATTTTATAAGTTAAAAGTAATATAAGTAACTATAACATGAATCAACTAACCTACTCTACTGTGAAATAAAAAGGGGTATTCTATTGATAAAGAACATCCCTTTTATTAAACATTGTTATTTTACAGCATCCTTCAGAGCTTTAGCAGCTTTAAATTTAGGAGCTTTTGATGCAGCGATTGGTAATGGTTCTTTTGTAGCAGGATTGATACCCATACGAGCTGGACGCTCAGCTACTTCGAATTTACCGAATCCAGATAAATCAACTTTTCCGCCGTCTGCCAGTGTTTTTGTAATTTCTTCAAATACTGTATCAACAGCAACTGTTGCATCTTTTTTTGTCATTTCCAGCTTTTCAGCTACGACTTCAACCAATGCTTTTTTATTTAAGATTTCACTCATGTCTAATTACCTCCAACATAGATATATGATACCATTTGAAGGCTTTTTTTTCAATATATTTCGTTAATTATTCAAATAAAGTTATAACTAATTATATCGTTATAACACGATAGCAATCACATTTCCTTTTCCTTTATTAACGAGTTTTGTCAAGATATCTTGAAGTCTAGCTCTTGCTGCTTCCGGTATCATTGAAAGTTTTGCATTCAATCCATCGCGAATTAGATCGGAAAGCTTTCTACCAAAAATATCACTATCCCAGATAGTTTCATCATTCTTACCTTCATCACGAAGTAAATAGCGAATTAGCTCCTCACTTTGTTCCTTTGAACCAATGATTGGCTCAAAAGTGCTTTCAACATCCACTTTGATCATATGGATGCTTGGAGCGACAGCTTTTAGCTTCACACCATAGCGGCTCCCCTGCTTAACAATTTCTGGCTTACTTAAAGCGATATCCTGTAAGGATGCACTAGCAAAACCATATCCTGTTTGTTTAACCATTTTCAGGGCACTGCTTACAGCATCATATTCCCTTTTTGCTTTACTATAGTCTTGCATTAGGGATATAAGCTCCGCTTTATCTTTAATATCCTTACCAATAATCTCTTTTAGTATTTCATTGTACAAACCAGATTTTATAGTGATATCAACATTCACTATTCCCTGCCCAGTATCAATGGTCGCAATATTGCTTGATTCAATATTATCATTCGTATCTAATATGTCCGTGATACTCTCTACTTCACGTAGCTTTTCGACACTGGACATGCTTTCTTCTATGGTATCCTGAAAACTTTTTTTCAACCAATGTTCATCATTCAATACAGCAATCCATTGCGGCATATTTATATTAATTTCCGATACAGGAAATTCATAAAGAGCTTCTCTTAAAATATACTGAATGTCCGCTTCACTCATATGATTCACAGCAACGGCTAATACTGGAACTTGATATTTCTCTTGTAGTTTTTCAACAACAGCTTTACATGTTGGAGAAGCTGTGTCTACACTATTTACAATAACAATAAATGGCTTTCCAATAGCTTGCAGTTCCTCAATGACTTCAGCCTCTGCTTCTATATAAGCCTCTCTGGATAAATCGGATATCGTTCCATCTGTTGTAATTACAATGCCAATGGTAGAATGATCTTGAATTACTTTTTGCGTTCCTGTCTTAGCAGCTTCGTTAAACGGTACTGGTTCATCATTCCATGGTGTTCTTACCATACGAATGCCATCTTCATCCTTATATCCTTTTGCTTCTGGTATAACATAGCCAACACAGTCGACAAGACGTACATTAACCGTAAAACCATCATCAAATTCAATTGTAGCGGCATTGTTTGGAACGAATTTTGGCTCTGTGGTCATGATCGTCTTTCCAACACCAGCTTGTGGCAGTTCATCGATCATTCGGGCTTTTTCATATTCATCATGTACGTATGGAATGACGGCTTTTTCCATAAATTCTTTGATAAACGTTGATTTACCAACGCGTACAGGACCGACGATTCCTAAGTATATATCACCACCGCATCGCTGAGCTATATTTTTTAAAATCTCTGTGGTATCCATAGTTTGTCCTCCCTTAGTCATTCTAAACTTATGATAAAGACACTGGGTTTATGCCTAATCAAAGAAAGAACATTGAAAAAGAACCTATTGAAAGGTTCTTAATGTAGTTGAGCCAATAACTCCATAACACATTGTTCTAAATCTTCATTACATACACCGCAAACAGTTCCTGCACCCGTCTTATCTTGTACTTCTTGAACTGTTCTAGCACCTTCATCAATGGCCTGGCGTATATCTTTTACAGATACGCTCATACAGGTACAAATAATATCTTCATCCTTCATGATAATTACCTCCTGTAGTTATTATTGTGCGAACAATAGAAAAAATACCTTTTCAGGTATTTTTATTCCATATTGCCAAATTCACTTAACGATAGCGATTTATTTTGTTCCGTTGCCCATTTTATTCCCCAATTATTCATGAATAGTAAAAGATTTTTACCTTTCAGATCTTTTAGTCGTTTTGTATCACTCGTAAGATTTAACGTATGTGGATCTAATGTTTGATCATCAATCCAGCGAACACACTGATAAGGAAGAATCTCTAATTTAATTTCAACATTATATTCACTTTGTAAACGTTGTTCTAATACATCAAATTGTAGAACACCAACACCGCCTACGATGATTTCTTCCATCCCAGTATCGATTTGTTGGAACACTTGAATTGCTCCTTCTTGTGCAATTTGCGTAATGCCTTTTGTGAATTGCTTACGTTTCATTGTATCTTTTTGCGTAACACGAGCAAAGTGTTCTGGAGCGAAAGTTGGGATTTTTTTAAACTCAAATTTATAAGATGCATCACAAAGAGTATCACCGATAGCGAAGATACCTGGATCAAAGACACCAATCACATCACCAGGATATGCCTCTTCTACAATTTCGCGGTCTTGTGCCATGAATTGCTGTGGTTGTGCAAGACGGATTTTTTTACCTTGTTGGACATGCAAGACTTCCATTCCCTTTTCAAATTTACCACTACAAATACGCATAAATGCAATACGATCACGATGTGCTTTATTCATATTTGCTTGGATCTTAAATACAAATGCTGAAAAATGTTCATCAAAAGGATCAATTTCGCCTACACTGGCTTCTCTTGGTAAAGGACTAGTGGTCATATTTAAAAAGTGTGATAAGAAAGGTTCAACACCAAAGTTAGTCAAGGCGCTTCCAAAAAATACGGGAGTCAATTCACCTTTTGCAATCGCTGCTTCATCAAATTCAGTACTGGCGATATCTAGCAATTCACTATCTTCACGTAACTGTTCAAAAAAATGATCACCAAGAATGCTGCGGAAGGTATCATCTTCAAGAGACCCTTCTGTTACTTCAGCAGCTTTCATTCCATGATCGCCGCCATGAAACGCGATAATTCTTTTATGATCACGTTCATATACACCTTTGAATTCTTTGCCAGAACCAATTGGCCAATTCATTGCATAAGTAGAAATGCCTAATTCGGCTTCGATATGCTCTAATAGCTTAAATGGATCCATTGCCGCCCTATCCATCTTGTTAATAAAGGTAAAAATAGGGATCTTACGTAACAAGCAAACCTTGAATAATTTTTTTGTCTGTGCCTCAACACCTTTTGAAGCATCAATAACCATAACAGCAGAATCAGCTGCCATTAAGGTACGATATGTATCTTCAGAGAAATCCTGATGGCCTGGCGTATCTAGAATATTAATACAGAAATCATTATATTCAAACTGTAAAACAGAACTTGTTACAGAAATACCTCTTTGTTTTTCTATTTCCATCCAGTCAGAGACTGCATGTTTATTTGCTTTTTTTCCTTTTACACTTCCGGCTTGTAAGATAGCACCACCATATAATAATAATTTTTCAGTCAGTGTGGTCTTACCAGCATCCGGATGAGAAATGATTGCGAAGGTTCTTCGCCGCTTTATTTCATTGACATAATCTGCCATATTATTTCCTCCTGACTACAATGCGTTACTTATTATAGCATGATTTTGAAAAGAAAATCCACAGATGATGAAAAAAAAGGCAGTTTTCATAAACCACCTTTACATTTCCTCTTTTAAATCACGTAGCATAAGCTCTTGTGCGCTATCTTTCGGTTTTTTACCTTCATATAGCACCTTATATATCTCATTAATAATCGGCATCTCAATGCCGCGTTTCTGGGCTACTTCATGAACAACTTTTGCAGTACGCACACCTTCTACTGTCTTTTTATTATTTTTCCAAAAATAATCAGCTGAATTATGGATACCTATTTCATAACCGGCTTGAAAGTTACGAGAGTGTTTACTTGTACAAGTAACTATTAAATCTCCTATTCCCGTAAGTCCCATGAAAGTTTCTTGTTTACCGCCCATGGCCACACCATAGCGGATCATCTCTGTCAGTCCTCTGGTAATCAAAGCGGCTTTTGTATTATCGCCATAACCGACACCACTTAACACACCACTTGCTACTGCGATGGCGTTCTTTAAAGCAACGCCAATTTCACTGCCGATTTCATCGTGGCCACGGTAAACACGCAAATAGTCATTTGAAAATAGTTTTTGGATGCAAATAGCATCTTCTTTATTTTGTGATACTGCACAAATAGTTGTCAACATTCGCAAGACAACTTCTTCGGCATGACTAGGCCCAATTAAGGATACAACGCTTGATAAATGTGTCATAGCATGACGAATCACCTCTGACATACGCTCATTTGTTTCTGGATGAAATCCTTTTGCTGTATTTACGATGATAACAGATTTCTCTAATAAAGTATCAATCTTACGACACATTTCCTCAACCGCAATCGTAGGTACACTGAGAACGATTACATCTGCGTCCTTAACAATCGTCAAATCCGTTGTTGCATGCAAATTGGGATGCAAAACGACACCAGGAAAAAAACGACTGTTTTGATGATGCAGTTCAACATCCTCCACTTCATTTTTATTTTTGCCCCATAAAGTCACATGAACTTTATTATCACATAATACTTGTGCTAATGCAGTTCCCCAGCTACCGCTGCCGATAACTACACACTTCATATGATCACCTGTTTCTTTCTCTTGCTAAGATACGTAATGTTGTTCCTTGAAAGCCAAAGGCTTCACGTAAGCTATTTTCTAGGAAACGTTTATAGCTAAAATGCAGTAATTCTGGATCATTTACGAATAAAACAATCGTTGGCGGTGCTACAGCCACCTGCGACGCATAATAAATTTTCAAGCGTTTCCCTTTATGGGTCGGTGGTGGGGTCATTAATTGTGCATCCATTAAAACTTCATTTAACACATTTGTTTGTATGCGTAAAACGGAAGCATCATGTACATCGTCAATCATCGGCAGAATTGTCTGGATGCGTTGTTTTTTTAATGCAGAGACAAACAGAATTGGTGCATAGGATAAGTATTGAAACTGTGTCCGTATTTCTTTCTCAATACGATTCATCGTTTTTTCATCTTTTTCTACAGCATCCCATTTATTATATACGATGATAACCCCTTTTCCCGCTTCATGTGCAAAGCCAGCAACATGTTTGTCTTGATCACGAATTCCACTTTCTCCATCAATGACAACTAACACCACATCGCTTCGTTCTATAGCGCTCATGGCACGCAATACGGAATATTTTTCAATATTCTCATACACCTTGCCGCGTTTACGAATACCTGCAGTATCGATTACTACATATTCCTTACCTTCACGTTTAAAAGGTGTATCGATTGCATCTCTTGTTGTCCCTTCAATATTGGATACGATAACACGTTCTTGATTTAAAAGAGCATTTACCAACGAACTCTTTCCAACATTTGGTCGTCCAATGACGCAGAAACGCGTCATTCCATCATAATCCTTCTGTATCTTATCTGGGAAGCTGTTTACAATTGCATCTAAGATATCACCAATTCCAATGCCATGTGCACCAGAAACTGCGATTGGATCACTGAGCCCTAAATTGTAAAACTCATAGATGCTGTCACTTTGGGCAAAATCATCTACTTTATTTACTGCAAGGATAACTTTTTTTTGTGAACGCTGTAATAGACGTGCAATATATTCATCATCGTTGGTAATACCTTCTTTTCCATTGACAACAAATAAAATCGTATCTGCTTCATCTATGGCAATTTCTACTTGCATATTAATCTCTTCACGAAACGGTTGATCGGCTAGTTGTATACCGCCAGTATCAATTACCCGAAATTCTTTTGTCAACCATTCTGCTTTACCATATATTCTATCACGTGTAACACCTGGTGTGTCCTCTACTATACTTTTTCTTTCACCAATTATTCGATTAAAAATCGTGGATTTTCCGACGTTCGGTCGTCCCACGATCGCTACGATACCACTAATCATATGCATGTTTGACCATCACAGTCAAACGCCACCTCCATTCACAGTTTTACTTTCATCAGCTTATGTATTGCTGAAACAACTTCTTCAATCGTCATATCGGAAGTATCAAGTTCAATAGCATCTTTCGCTTTGCAAAGCGGTGATGTTTTGCGATTCATATCTTGATAATCACGTTGTTCAATATCTTTGAATATCACATCGTAATCTGCCTCAATATGCTTTTCTAAATATTCTTTGTAACGACGTTTTGCGCGTGCATTCACACTTGCTACCATATAGATTTTTAATTCGGCATCCGGCAATACGATGGTTCCTATATCACGCCCATCCATGATATATCCCTTATTCTTTGCCATTTCCTGTTGCAATTTTACAAGGTGTTTTCGTACTTTAGGAAATGCTGAAACTTTACTTGCTACCATTGAAATTTCATTTTGACGTATTTCTTTAGATACATCTTGATCATTGATATAAACATTGCCATCCGCATCAAAACTAATCTGCATATATTCCATCATGTGCACTAATGCTTCTTCATCATCGATATTAATTTTTTGCTGTAATGCATAATAGCCGACACAGCGATACATCGCTCCTGTATCTAGATGAGCATAGCCTAATTCTTTGGCTAGGATTTTCGCAATTGTACTTTTGCCGGCAGCACTAGGTCCATCAATTGCAATATTTATTTTCATAAATTAAAACCTCCAGCTTTCCAAATGGAATATCCAATAAATCCTATAACAACTAATAAAACAAGAATAAGAAAACATAAAACAAAGTTTAATAACTTATTCGTTTTCTCGACTCCATCACTTAAATCTGTTAATTCTTCTTCATATTCATCCATCTGAACACGTAACTGCTGTGTTTCTTCGATGAGTTTCTTATGATAGGTGTTATCTAGCTGTACATCGTCAATCTCCTGTACATCCTCTTCTTCAACATCTTCATAAACAGGTGTTATAATTTTTTTAACTGGTTCTGTAATTATCTGCTGCGTTTGCGAAACATCAGGTATTGCTTCATCATTCGTTTCCTCAGTTTCAAGGGCTTCTTCCTCCTGAATATCAGAGATCAGTGTTTCCATCGTCTCCGTAGTTTCAGGCGGAGCTACTGTTTCTTGCACATCTTCTGCTATTGAATCATCGCGTAATAAATTTTTCACTTCTTGTGCAATTTCTTCTTTGCTTAATACAGTTTTCGGACTTTCCTGGACCATTTCTGGCACTTCATCTTTTATTTCTTGTATGTAGCGTGTACGTTTGGCCCGATTGGCGGCATTTAATTGATATAAAATATCAACTTCGGTATCTTCACTTTCACGATTGCCTTTGCGAATATTATAATCACGAACCTCTTTGATGAAATCATCAAGATACTCATTAGTAAAAGTATCATTCAGATTTTCCTTGTTTGTTTCTGTCTGATCATCAAATGCTTTTGCTCGTTTCGGCGTTTCCTCTTCTTCTTTGATCTCCACTTTTTTGAAAACAGAGGAATCAAAAGACTTCAATAAGTTTTCTGAAGCTGCAAGTGATTCATCCTGAACGGTAGCATCTATATTATTATCCATTTCGATAGATTTTCTTAGATCTTCATATTTTTTGACCCGTGATAATTTTTCCATACGAGTTACCTCCCAATCTAGCTTTTATTATATCAAAAATATAGGGTCTTGAATACTTTTATTGGGAAGTTTTTGTGAAGATTCACAAAAAGAAAAGCCGCATCACGCAGCTTTTTCCTTATTTTGCACGTCCTGAGTATTTACCGTCTGCTGTTGAAACAAGGATCATTTCATCTTGTGAAATGAATAATGGAACTTTAATTTCCAATCCTGATTCCAATACGGCATTTTTGCTTGCCGATGTAGCAGTATCACCTTTTACTGCTGGTTCACATTCAACAACCTGCAGAGCTACTTTATCTGGTAAAATAACACCGAGAATTTCTCCTTCAAACATAGAAATATTCACGTTATCATTTGGTTTCATAAAATTTAATTCCCATTTCAAATGTTCCTTAGGAATCTCAATTTGTTCATAAGTTTCATTGTCCATGAAAACCAAAGCATCCTCTGCATCATACAAATACTGCATTTCTTTCTTTTCGATGTGTGCAGGCGTAATCTTATCTCCTCCACCCCAAGACAATTCAACATTTGCACCTGTTCTCAGGTTTCTTACTTTCGCTTTTACAACCATAGCACTACGTGCAGTTTTATTCTGACTCTGTTCCAGCACAACAAAAATTTCACCGTCCTGCTGTATTGTCATACCAGGTTTTAAATCATTAGAACTGATCATAATCTTTTCACCTTTCCTTACTTATCCTATTCTATTTTAATGTATTTATCGTATTTGTCAATTTTTTTTATACAAAAACACCGATTACATAAGACTTTTAAAGCGAATATCATCAATATAGACAAGTAAGGATATGAAGCTCATCAGATATAGATAAGCATACGTGTGCAAACTCATCGAGATATTAAGAAAACCTAGAAGAGCAGCCGAAACAATCGTAAAAAGCAAAGTGCATAAAAAATCCTTAGCTTCTAATGCTTTACAATTTGCTGTTTTGTAAACACCTTTTAAAAGAAAGAGGTAAATAAGAAACCAAGGAAGTAAAACAAAAAACCGTGTATTGATAAACATTAAAACATCACCTAATAACAGAAATAAAACAAAACAAATCATACTACATAGTACATTCATCATTATCACCTAGCATCAGTTTACCCTTTTCTAGGTTTCATATGCAAAAGATACAATGCTATGACATTGTTCATCTAAATAAATGTGCATAGTTTCATTGAGACAATCTCCATTTACATATACATCTGTATCTCCCAACGAAATTGTAATGTACAATTTGCATATGTTTTGTAAAAATAGTAAGGCTTGTTTTCCACTTCCTTATCGTCTTCCTTTGCCGAATGCGATGTATCCTGTTTCTCTTCCTTCCTTTCTATCACCTCCTTATCATGTTTATTATTAGCATACTCATTCTTTAACTGTTTTTGTACGGTATGTAGAATAAACACATCCATAAGATCTTCTGATTTTCGAAGTTGGGTATACGTAACCAAACGCATCGTAAATAAAGAAATACACAATAAGATGGAAGAAAGCACCCATAAGCCATATAAACTGGCAAATCCATGATCATTTGCAACCAAGTATGGCATCTTTTTCATAATGGCCTCGTTTTAAGAACAGATGCAGACAGCTATTATCTTCATAGAAAACAGCATTGTCAACATGTTCTAAATATATTTCGTAACCGGGTGTCTTCACAATTCGCATACGATCATAAAACAACTGAATTTCCTCATCCCCTCGTTGCAAAATCACCTTTTGATTTTGCATAAGATACTCACTAGACATGGCAGTGATTTGACGCAATTGATGGATTGCTATACGATCATCAGTGAAGCGCTCATCCTTTAACAATTGTTTAACGATTGATAGACAAGGTGGTAACAATGCAATAGCAAAGGAAATGATCAAAAGGGCTAAGAGCATTTCAATTAAAGTAAAACCATGATTATTTTGCATAGATTTCCCTTACCTTTTCATTATTTAGCTCTTGATCACTGGCATACCAAGAAGTAACTGTCATACAGCAATTGATCAATAGCAAACAACAAAGCGAGCAAAGCAAAAGTAAGATCAAGGCGTCCATCAACAAAAATCCTTTTTTATCGTACGTCAATAGCGCCGCTGCCGAGTTGCAACACGATGGTTTTTTTCTTATTTTGTAGCGAACAAGTGATCGTTTGGGCTTGTGAAATGGTTCCTTGTTTTGTGTAATGAAACGCTTTTCCCTCACAGTACATATTGTCATATATAAAAAACTCCTCTCCCGCTTGTACACCATCTGTTTGAAATTGGATGTACATGTTTTTTTTAGTAAACATGGCCTTCATGTGTGCTTGTAATAAAAAGGAATGAAGCTTTTCCGTTTCACAGGTGAATGCCAATTGCCGCGATGGCTTTAAAAATGGAAAAATAGCCATGATCAGCAGTAAAATACTTATTGTTACTAACATTTCTACTAAGGTAAAGCCTTTCTCATTTTGCATAAGCTTGTCCATTGGAAAGATAGATCGTATCACCATTAGGGCAACGCTTTTGTGTGCTTTTTAAATATCCCTTTTGAATCAATGAATCCACACTTGTCGGCGTTGTCAGATTATCTATTTCGTACAATAAGATCTGTGCATTTACAACTTCAATTAAAGCCTCACATCCTTTTTTGCGAATGATTTTTTCCTTTTGTTGAATATTCGGCAATGTCAATAAAAAGACAAGAGCAATGATGGAAAGAACGATCATCATCTCTAAGATCGTAAAGCCTTTTTCGTTTTTCATAATGTAAATCCTCCTTATATCGTTTCCAGCATTTGCAAAGGCAACATTAAAATTTGAAAGACTAAGATGACAAGCACAGCGACAAATCCATAGGCAATTCCTTGTAAGAGATAACTACATTTCTTAAGCAAATGATTCCAATACTGTTCTTGTTGTATCAGATAAAGCTGCATAGGTTTATCACTTTCTTGTGTCAACATACGCATTTGTAAACAACGATACAGCTGTTTAGATAGTAACCTCTCTGTTTCCAAAACATGTAAGAATGCTTCTCCTTGTTCTAATCGTTTTTGCATACGTTTTGCCATTTCACACATCCATGAAATCGGAACTTCTTGCAAGAACTGAAGTGCATGCATCGTCGCGATTCCACATGTATCTAATTCCTTTATATATCCAGCAAATAGATAGGAACAATAGCAACGGATCACTTCGCTTTTTTTTGCTGCAGTGTATAGAAATCGGCCACGAATCTTAGCATGTGAAGCTAAATATAAAAAAGCAAGCAAAGTCATGATTACACATATGAAAAAGCCCATACTGCATATTTGTAAAATATGTAACAGTATTTGCGTAAGGGAGAATGTTTCCTCCATCGCAAAGCTTTCTAACATTTGGGGTATGATGGCACTTGTGAAAAGTTGTAGCATTGCAAAAGAAAGAAAGAGAATAAGCATAGGATAGGCACTTTGTCGCAGGAATTTTTTCTTAAGCCCTTCCTCAAAGTCTGTCATACGTAAAGCCTCTTCCATAGCAACAGGAAGTGAACTCATACGATAAAAAAAAGTAAAATGACGAATCCAGGGGCGATTATCTTCTTGCAAAATTGTAGAAAATTCTTCCCCTGCTTGCAGTTTATCATTTAGCCATGTAACGTCCCCTGGTAAAAAAGCTATTGCATCCTGTAATGAACACCCACTTTTTAAAAGTTCCATTAACATAGTAAATGATTCTTTATCGAAAGAGAAAGTCTTCTTGCGCTTCTTCTTGAATCGTACCTGCCCGAATTGCGCTCGCAATTTGCATTTCCATATTTTCATGCGTTGAAGGCAGTTCACCTTGCTTGAAATAAGTGATAATTTCATTCTGATCCAATACTTCATAGATACAAACCCTTCCTTTCCCTTTTCGTCGATGAAACAAACGCTGCGATGTAATACCTGTCAATGTCTGCCGCAAATCTTCTTTGCTCAAACCAAATTCATGCAAGCGATAGATCACCTCCAGACAACTTTTTGCATGAACACTTGTAAAAATCAGATGACCGCTCAATGCGCTACGCATCAGCATCCGGGCGCTCATCGGATCTCGTATTTCGCCAATCATTATGACATCCGGATCATGTCTAAGCAGTTCCTTAATCCCTTCTTCATAAGAAAAATGATGTTGTTCATTAATTTGAAGTTGCAGATAAGAGTCATCAACAATTTCAATAGGATCTTCTAAAGAAACAACGCGTTGTTTTCCACCTTTTGCAATATATTGCATCATGGCATGCAGAGTTGTTGTCTTGCCGCTACCAGTTGGCCCACTTAATACGATCAAACCGTTTCTAGCCTGACACCATGAGTGAAAAATCTGTTGTTGTTTTTTATCATAACTCAAAGTTTCCAGACAAATGCCTGTATGATTATTCAATATGCGAAGCACAGCCGTCTGCTTTTGCAACGTGGATAACAATGCAAAGCGAAATTGCAGGCATTCCCCTTGAAATTCATATTGAAAATTTCCACTTTGCGCCGTCTGCCCTAACCCAAGATCTAAATGCGCTATATATTTCAAGTAGTTAAACAAGCTCTTATCAGCCGCAGCACTATATATTGGCAAGACACCATCTTCACAGCGCATAGTAACTGATAATCCTTGTGTTGTACTAACAAAATGAATGTCTGTCGCTTGTTTTTGCAGCGCTATATGCAATATAGCATCCAGTTTCTCTTTCAACCCTATCGCCTCCTCACCTTTATATACGTTTTAAAATTAGAAAAAACGTAATTTCCATGAATTTTCTTCTTTTTTTATTAACCAACTGATAAAACAAAAAAAACAGTCAAATTGACTGTTCACATAGCTTAGCAATCCGATTGATATCTTTGAAAATTTCATAAAAATACTTATTAAATAAAATCACATTTTACTAGCTACATAGCGTGCATCACTTGCATACATGATCGCTGTTTCCTTGGTAATCTTATCTTGCTTGTAAGCTTCAATAATAGCATCATCCATGGTAATCATACCACTGGCGCGATTTGCCGTTATCGTATTTTGCATCTGATGTGTCTTTCCTTCTCGAATCAGATTGCGAATGGCTTGATTGCATAGCATGATTTCAAACACTGGTAACATCTTACCATCTTTCCCTGGCAACAATTGCTGAGAAACCACACCATTCAACACCATGGATAGCTGTACGCGAATCTGCTGTTGTTGTGTTGCTGGAAAAACATCAATCATGCGATCAATTGTATTAGCAGCGCCAATCGTATGTAATGACGAAAACACCAAATGACCGGTTTCAGCTGCTGTTACAGATATTTCAATCGTTTCTAAATCCCGCATCTCTCCAACTAAGATGACTTCAGGTGCTTCTCTAAGAGCCGCTCTTAAAGCTGATACATAATCCTTGGTATCATGATAAACTTCTCTTTGTGAAACAATGCTTTGCTTGTGGGTATGCAAATATTCTATCGGATCTTCAATTGTTATGATATGAGAATTACGTGAATTATTAATTTGATCAATGATACAAGCCAGTGTCGTCGATTTTCCACTGCCCGCAGGTCCACTTACCAGTACCATCCCTTTCATTTGTTTTGCCAAGTCAATTACGATAGAAGGAATATGCATGATTTTAGGATCTGGTAATAAAAAACTAACGATACGTAAGACAGCTGCAAAGGAATTGCGTTGACGATAAGCATTGACACGAAAACGTCCAACTTGAGGTATGGAAAAAGAAAAGTCATCATCACCATTATGTATAAAATCTTCAATATCATCCTTTTTGGCAATCGTATAAATATCACGAATCATTTGTTCGGTATCTTGAGGCATAAGCCTTTTATCATCATATGGCTCAATCTTGCCATCTATTTTAATAGCGCAAGGAGAACCAGCGACAATAAACACATCCGAAGCTTTGCGTTTAACTACATCTTCTAACAATGCTTTAATTTCCATTTTCATCACCCTTATCTATCATCTGGCAGGTTTGTATAACAATCTCATCATTTTGTTTATGAAAAAGCAACTGCAACGCTGTTCCATTATTCATATCTTCCTCTATTATATAGAGATTTTCCTTTTTTGTATAATCTATTTTCATCTTTTTTAACTGTTCATCCAAATGGTTAGGTTCTAGTTGTCTATAGATATCCATAAGATTAGCCTTTGTTTCATAGTAATCTGTTGTAAATTCCATCTGGCGAATGGTTGAAACATAATAACTATTTGCTCTCACATATGTTAAAATAGCCAACATCAGCATAACTAAAATAACAAATAAAGTAAATAATGTTGGTATACCTAGTCCAAGGGGCAGTATATGATTCTTATTCGTACGCATGATAAATTTCTCCTAAAACAAAAGGTATCTCACATAAGATGACATCTTCATGCCATAACTGTATCTTGCCAGATGATAAAGCTTTATCGTTAAATATGATTTTCATATTGCCTTTTTGATAGTTCAATTCATCTTTTTTAATACTATCAAATCGCTGTTCAAAAGGCACATCAGATGCTATTTGCAATTCTTCAATAATACTTTGTGCTTGTAATAAATCATGTTGTAAGGTAATGGCCGTTGCTTCTTTTTCTTTTGCCTTTAGTAAGAAACCTGCACAGATAGTAGCTGCTAAAGCAAAGAAAAACAAAATGATGACAAATTCCATTAAAAAGGAAAAGGATCGTTGCGTGTGTTTCATTCTATCCCGCCTTTCCATACAGATATATACTTAACTGTTCTTTTTTACCATCTTTCTCAACTGTAAAAAGGAAACAATCTTGTTTCTCAATTATTGTAAAAGCATCTACTTGAAACAGCTTAGTTCCTTCTTCAAAGGTAGGTTGATAACTGGAAACAGCCGTAATTTCTTTGATATAGCCATCCTGATAATACAAATAGGTTACTGTCTCTTTTTCTTTAATCTGTAAACAGGTAATAGGTTTTGTCACATAAGCAACTTGTCCCCGTGCACTGGCATGTTTCAATTTTGTATGCACATAAGCAAGCGGAAGACTAACATCTTCTTGCGATTGGATTGTTTCATTCAGACGGCGATAAGCAAATATTTCCGTAGATAATAAAGAAAAGGAGCCTGCCGCAAATAGTAGCAGTAACAATAACGAAACTAACAAATACAGATTATGATGCGTTTTCATAAATTCGCCCCTTTTTATAAACATCGATATGCGGAGCGATATTTGCTCCTTCATAATGATAATTAACACGATATTCTTCTTCATCTATCAATAAACCATAATGTTCTTTTAAATAAGCAATTGATGTAGGGTATCTTCCTTCTATGCTATAACATTTTAAAGTTAATTTCTGAATGGTTTCCGTAATTTGTTGTTGTTCATTTCTTTTGTTGAAAGAAGCAGCTGATTGAAAACCAAACACAAATAACAATAAGATACCAAGAAATAGCAGTCCATGTAGTGTTTTTTGCATGTTACACCTCTATAGTGAAGAGAGAATACTCACCAGTGGTAACATGATAGATAATAAGACAACACCTATGATTACGGCTAATAACAATACGATGATTGGTTCAATCACATTAAGATAATGTTCAGTTTTATGTGATACTTCCTGTTGATATTCATCACTTAGCTGTTGCATGACCGCTTCCCCTTTTCCACTGGTAAAACCTATTTCAATAAAATTCAACGCAAGACCTTCATATAACTGTTCTTTGCGAATCACATCGCAAAAAGATTCACCTTCATTCATACCTTGAACACAAGCCTGCAACTTATCAATGATTTCGCAATTGGGAAGTAAAGAACATGCATATTGCATTGCTTCACGCAGATCAATGCCACTGCGCAAAAGCATAGCAAGTGCATACGTCAATTGCGCTAAAAGAGAAATATGACGAAGTTTTTTGAAAAAGGGGCTATGGAATAGAAATAAGGTTGCAGCATCTTCTTTTTGGCGTTTTGCATACAATAAGAAAACAATAAGACCCGCTGTTAGCAACAACAAAAGCCCAAAGACAGCCATTGAAAAAATTCTTCCGAATTGCATAAACATAACTGCTTGTGTAGATAAATCACTTCCCAAAGAACGTAATACATCTTGAAATAGAGGTAATACTTTCCATGCAACCACACCTACTACACAAAGCATCATCAGCAGTAAGATCATAGGATAGCTCAAAGCCTGTCGCAATTGATTGCTCATTTCATCCATACGCTGATAATAATCAGCTAATGATAACATCACTTCATCTAAATTACCACTGATTTCCCCTATGGAAATCATATGGATCGTGAAATCATCAAATACCTCACAAGCAGCAAAAGCATCTGCCAATGTTGGCTGCTTTTCTCTTTCTTCATTTAACCGGCATACCAGTGTTTTCAATTCCTGCTCATCTAGCTGTTCAGCAATCAGATGAAGTCCCTGCTCCAAACCATAGCCTGCTTGAAGTATCAAACCAAACTGAAGAAACAACATATGACGGCTTTGCATATTTATATTCATATCCTTAACACCTCCTACTCGATTTAATAATAATAAACCGCATCATAAGATCCATCGTATTGAAACTTTTGCGCTGCAAAAGTTGGATCAATTCTAGTCCAGGTTTCCTCATCTACATAAATATCCGGATTGACCCATCCTTGTCCTTCTACATAAACTTCCACCCAGGCATGATATTCGATATCCGTATTTCCGCAAATCAAGCGTGCTGGAATATGGTTGATTCTCAACATTGCTGTCATCAAAGCAGCATAATCAAAACAAATCCCCCGCTTACGCTTCAGCACGTCTTTCAGATTTGGAATCATATATTTATTAGAAGCCTGCTTTGCTTTTGCATCATCATAAGTTATCGTTTGTGCAACTTTGTTGTAAATATCATGAATCCGTTTTAAATCATTATCCGCATCTTTTACGGTATCTAAAGCAAAGGAAATGATGTCATCACCTTTTTCATACCATGCAATTTGATTTGGATAACGAAAAGGTGATGTAGTTTCTTTTATATCGGCATGAAATTCAATCACATCTACGATGGCATACTGGTTTTGTTCCATATGTTGCAACACCTTAACGAGATAATTACCACTTCCCATTTGTAAAGGTAATGCCGTTGCTTCATCTTTGTGCAAATCGTAATTATATTTGGTTTCACCTTTCGCAATTTGAATTTTCACTTTTTTGTTATCTTTAAATTGCGCATGAACATAAATATATCCATCATTGCACTGGGTATAGTCAATGATAGCTATTTTTGTTTTTAAAACATCCTTGCCCAGCTCTTTAGGATATAGGATTTGGTTTTCTGTAACAGCTGGAGATTTGGGATAGGATTCCATTGCCTCTTTGACCTTATCCTGTTGATTGGAGGAACAGCTTGTACAGAGTAATAAAAAAGCAATCAGCAAACAAATTTTTTTGTGCATAGCATATCCTCCTCACTTGTTATTCATTATACACCAAATCAAACCTTTACAAAACTAAAAGAATTGAAAAAGCCTGCTAGCATGCTGTTCATTCTCAATGGTAAAATTGTGTTTTAAACTAAGGAAGAAAAAAAACAGCAATAGCTGTTTAAAATTGCAGATAAGGATTCCATTGAAATTCATCCTTTAATGTCGTCCTAGGTCCATGACCAGGATATACCTTCAAATCGGGGTCCATGGTTTTAATGTATTTTAAAGACTGCATCATTTTAGTATTTGAACTTGTGGCTAAATCAGTCCGCCCGATACTACCTTGAAACAACACATCTCCACAAAATAAATGATCATCCCATAATAGCATACTACAGCCTTCGCTGTGACCTGGTGCATCAATGTATCGGAAAGTAAATTTACCAATCGTATGCTCACCAGGGGTTAGTACTTGTGCCTTTGTATGAACGATGATTGGATCTCCTATTGAAAAATTCAATTGCGGATCGGTAAGCAGCGGTATATCCAAATCATTCATATATAATGGACAATGGTATTTATTCACCAGCGTATCAACACCAGCAATATGGTCAAAATGGGCATGTGTCAAAACGATGCCATCCACAATACCGTTTCGTTTGTCGATTGCCTCTTGCAATCTTAATGATTTACTACCTGGATCGATTACCAAAACATGATTATCATTCCATAATAAATAGGTATTTACCTGAACCATACCTAATACAAATGTTTCAATTGATTTCATATGTCTTCACGAATAAAAAAGACCGTAGTCGGCCCTTCTTATTTTTTCTCCTTATGTAGTGTTTTCTTGTTACAACGTGGGCAGAACTTCTGAATCTGCATACGTTCTGGATTTTTACGTTTATTACGTGTTCCAATGTAGTTTTCTTCGCCACATTCTGAACATTTGAAAGTGATTCTATCTCTCATGTTGTCCCTCCTCGTACTTTGCTTGAAAATTATATCATACAATATGCAAGAATGCTAATACTTTTTACGAAATTAGTCGTACTTTTTGAAATATTCTTTTAAAACCTTCGGTAAAATCTGTGTTGAACAGATACTTGCCTCCTGATTGCTAGAATCGGCAGCAGAGGTTGGTGCACTACACACAAAGGCAACTTCCGGATCATCATATGGAGCATAACCGATTTCACTTACATTTGTATAACGATATTCTTTATTGTTTTTATATTCTCTTACCTGTGCGGTACCTGTTTTAGCTGCTATACCTTTATCCATGGCATTTAACTCCACACCACAATGATTTCCAGTGATACAAGCGCGGAAACCTTGCTGTACGGTCTTTAGGTAATCCAAATTACCTGAAAGTTGCGAAAGTACCTTGGTTTTATTTTCATAAATCGTATAATTGCTGTTAACCTCACTTGCCGTATTCACCAACTTCGGCTGCACCTTTTTACCACCATTGGCAATCGTAGATACATATTGTCCCAACTGTATTGGCGAATAGGTATCATACTGTCCAATAGAATAGTCTAGTAAGTTACCAGCCGTCTGTGTATAGCCAATGATGCCTAACGCTTCATTAGGTACATCTAATCCTGTCTTTGTTCCTAAACCGAACATCGAATAATATTGACGCATCTTGGTTAATGTCTTGGCTGTTGCCTCATTGGAAATATTTAAGGGTTGCCCTGATACATAGGTGCCACCTGCTAACTTTATAATAGATTTCCACATATAGACATTACTTGAAACTTCCAATGCACGCACCGCATCTACAACACCCAAATTCATAAATGAACTTTTTTCTTCTCCGGCGATATTCATCGTCGTATCATATTCTGTACTAGTTACCGTTTGCACGCCTTCATTCAATATCATATATACCGTGGCACCTTTTGCGACAGAACCTACCTGATAGTTATTCAAATAGGTTCCACTGGCGAATTTCGTCATCGATCCATCTTTGTTTTTAACAGCTCCACTTAATGCATATATCTCTCCTGTATTTGGATTCATTAATAAAACAAAGGCCTGGTTAAATGCCTCACGGCCACTTGTACCAGCATATTGCTTAACAATACTGGTCATGATATCATCGACTTTTTTCTGTAATTCAATATCGACCGTCAAATGTAGATTATATCCTTTCTTTCCAGCACTAATCTCATTTAAAACCGCTGTACCATCCTTTTCAAAGGTTACTTCACTCACCTTAGGGGTACCACTCAATAACTGCTCATATTGCTTTTCTAAGCCACTGCTTCCTACACGGTCCGTTAAAGAATAGCCTAATGCTTCATAATATTCACGCTCTTCACTTGGAACACCTTGTTTGGTGGTAGTGACACTACCTAAGACATCACGTAATGTATCTTTATAAGGATATTCGCGTTTCCAAGAACCAAAGTCCACATCAAAACCTCGATACTCATCCTTATGCTCCATCAAATAGGCAACATCTTCATTCGAAGCATCTTCAACAATGACCTTAATTGAATTACTAGGTGATTGATTCATTAACAGATATACACTAAATGCGTTTTTATCCTCTTCACTAGCTATTTCATCTACCATTTTTTCTGTAATACGTGAACGCACAAGTTTATCCTTATCACTGGCTTTTGTCAATGTAGCTAATTCTTCATCACTTAATAGATGATTCCCTGTACGATCTGCATTACCGTTTTCATCACGATATAAGAATAAATAGAGATCTTGCATGTCGCTTTTCGTAAATGTTTCATGCTTAATATGAAATTGTTTGGCAAATTTCTGAGCCAGTTCCCATTTTTCATTACTAGTTACATCCTTTGGCGGAAAATATGTAATGTTATGCGCAGAAGCCGTTTTTACGACCAATTTGCCATTGCGGTCATATATTTCACCACGAGGTGTCTGAAACCGCTGTTGTTGAGAAGAATAATTCACCAACTTTGTTGTATAATCTTCATGATCACGCACTTGTATAAAGACCAAACGTATCGTTATTGTTGAAAATAATAAAATCACAATCATTGAAAAAATTAAAATACGTCGGTTTACAATTTTATAATAATCGTTTTGCGTCTGCAGAACATCAGAACTACGGCGTAATTTCTTATGATCCAGATCGCGAAATGGATTACGTATCATGTATTCACCTCCTGTATACCGCTTATTATAATACAAATCTCATGGAAAATGCCACCATATTGTAAAAGAAATAAATTTTGTTATAATGGTACATGAAGGAGTTGATATTATATGCTTCGCACCGAAACAAGAAGTATTCGTGTTCGTGATCTTATGATAGGAGGTAACGAGCATGTTGTGATACAAAGTATGTGCAATACACGTACCAAGGATATTGAAAAAACGGTTGCGCAAATCTTACAATTAGAAGCTTGCGGCTGTGAATTGGTACGCATGGCTATCATTGATGAAGAGGATGCAAAAGCAATCAGAGAAATTCGTAACCGCACCCATATTCCTCTTGTCGCTGATATTCATTATGATTATCGCCTAGCGATAGCTGCAGTAGAAAATGGAATTGACAAAATTCGTTTAAACCCTGGAAACATTGGATCGAAAGAAAATGTACAAGCAGTGGTAAGTGTTTGCAAGCAACATCATATTCCTATCCGAATTGGCATAAATAGTGGCTCTTTAGAAAAAGACATCCATGAAAAATATGGCAAACCGACAGCTGCAGGCATGATGGAAAGTGCTAAACGCCATGTAGCAATTTTAGAAGAGTTGGATTTTCATGATATTTGTCTGTCTTTTAAATCAAGTGATCCCTTATTATGTATTGAGGCATATCGCTTAGCAAGTAATACCTTCCCTTACCCATTACATTTAGGGGTTACAGAAGCTGGTACTTTTATTGGTAGTGCTATTAAAAGCAGTATGGCATTAGGTACTTTATTGAATGAAGGCATTGGTGATACGATTCGTATCAGTGTAAATGGTGATCCAGTAAATGAAATCACAATTGTAAAGCAATTATTAAAATGCTGCGGGTTATTAAAAAATACACCAAATTTAATTGCCTGTCCTACTTGCGGTCGTACAGCATGGGATATGCAACCTGTTGTCAATGAGATAGAATCCTTTTTAACAACGATAGATTGTGATATAAATGTCGCTATCATGGGTTGTGCTGTAAATGGTCCTGGAGAAGCTAAACATGCAGATATCGCGATTGCCGGTGGCAAACAAGAAGGATTGTTAATAAAAAAAGGCGTTGTCATTGAAAAACTTCCACAGGATAAAATAGTGGAACGCTTAAAGCAGGAAATCCGATCATTTGCTGCAGAACACAAAAAAGATAATTGATATTCAAAAAAGTAGGCATTCCATTAGGATTTACCTACTTTTTTCTTATCATTTTCAATAGTTGGAACTAAGATCTAACGTATGCTGAACTATTATCATTTTTTACTTAATAAACACATAGTCTTATCTAAAAATAGCAAATGCATTACACAACTTCATTTTTTAACTTGTCCAATAAATCCGCATCAAAAACACCTTGTTTTAACATTGCAATTTCATGCTTATATGGTGCATGTCCGTCCACATAAGGTGTTTCTAATATTTTAACGACATCTTGAATTCGCTTGTTATGTACGATTGCATGCAGCTTATCATAGCCAATTTCGCCAAAGCCAATATTCGCATGACGATCCTTACGAGCACCTTGAATATTTTTTGAATCATTAACATGTACACATGCTAAACGATCTATCCCAATGATCGCATCAAATTCATTCAAAAGAAGATCAAAATCACTTAAATCAAATCCTGCATCATGCAAATGACAAGTATCCATACAAACCTTGATATTTTCAGGATGTTTCACATGATCAATGATGTAGCGAATATGCTGAAAATTATAGCCAAGTTCGCTACCTTTCCCTGCCATCGTCTCGATTGCTATCTCTACATCACCAATCTGTTTCATAGCTAGATCTAATCCATCTACGATCTTAGCAAGTCCAGCATCTTCGCCGGCCTTTACATGACTGCCTGGATGTAAGACCAAAATGCTTGCTTCTAATTGTTTGACACGTTCAATTTCCTTTGCCAAGAAATCAACACCGAGTTCAAATGTTTCTGCTTTCGCACAATTTGCTAAATTGATGATATATGGTGCATGTACGATCATGCTGCTTTTTTCTATACCATGTAACTTCATGATCTCATGTGCTTCTTTTATGCGCAGTTCTTCCATTGGCTTTCTGCGTGTATTTTGAGGTGCACCTGTATATAACATAAATGCATTTGCACCATATGAAATAGCTTCTTTTACGGCTCCTAATACATATTCAGGAGCAGACATAGATACATGACTACCTATTTTCATTCGCTATTCCTCTTCTCTAACATCTTTTGTTTAGCACGTTCTTTCTTTTGACGCTGAATATCTTCTTGAATCATAGCACGTTTGGCTTTTCGTTTTAATTTTTCTACTTCCTGCTGACGCTTTTTCTTATAACCTGGCTTTACTTTTTTCTTCTTACGAGAAACAATCTTTGCAATTTCTTTCTCTAATGGGTCATCTTTGCGTACTTTCTTCTTATGCAAAGGTTCTAAATCGCACCACTGACCATTTTTTATGGTTTTATGATCAAAATGAATGCCTCGAACTTCTAACTGACGTATAGCAGTATCATCTTTTTTTTCATATAGTGCATAACAGATACCCTCATGTCCTGCTCTGCCAGTACGTCCGCTACGATGGATATAATAATCTAATTCTTTAGGAAACCCCATCGATATAACATGAGATATCCCTTCAATATCAATGCCACGAGCTGCAATATCGGTTGCCACTACATATGATTTTTGCAAATTGGACAAATCCTTCATCGCTTTCGTGCGCTCTCTTGGAGTTAAATCTCCATGCAATTCTATTACACCATAACCTGCATCTCGCATATTGCTTGCCACATTGGCAGCTTCACTTCGCGTATTAGCGAAGATTAAGCAAACATATGGGGTAAAAGAAGGTAAAATCTCTAATACTTTTTCAGCATATGTTTTATGCTGGACAGGCACTAAAATATGTTGGATCTTAGGATGAAATGCACTTTGTTCTTCAATTTGTACAGTTTGCGGACGATCCATATATTTCTTTAGAAACAAGCGCAGCTCCTGAGGAATCGTTGCTGAAAAACTCATCATCTGCAAGTCCTTGCGCATCTTCCCTGCAATCGCATCTACATCTTCCAAAAAGCCAAACTCTAAAGTCATATCAGCCTCATCCACCACCATGATATCTGCGGTATCCACGCGCAAGACCTGTTCGTTTAAAAACAAGTCCTTAATACGACCTGGAGTTCCTACAACAATATGTGGTTGAACTTTTAATTGTTCAATCATCCGGCTCTTTTCAATTCCGCCTGTAATTAAACGGATGACGAGTTTGGGATCCGCTTCACTCATCTTTTCACATCGCTGATAAATCTGTAAGGCTAATTCTCTGGTAGGTGCAGTGATTACCGCCTGCACACAAGGTTTACTGCTGTCTACTTTTTCCATAATAGGAATCAAAAAAGCGTGTGTCTTCCCTGTCCCTGTCGCTGAAATACCGATAATATCTTTTCCTTTACAAGCCATAGGGATTACCGCCTGTTGAATCGGTGTAGGTTCTATAAATTTTTCAAGTTCAATAAACATTTTTGTATGTTTTTGAAACATATAATCGCTATATTTACTCATGAATGCCCCTCCTTTTTTAAAAGCAGCTCTTCTATTATACATGAATCCTTTTTGTTGTAAATAAAAAACACTGTTTTTACTTCCTTATTATACCCGAAATTCTAGTATTTTCCTATCTTTTCACTCATAAAATACGGTATAATAACAACAGGAGGAACGCTTATGAAGGTAATAAAAGTCACTCCTCGCGGTTATTGTAAAGGTGTCACAAGAGCCATTGCTCTTGCTCGCAAAACAGCGATGGAGTATCCCGATAAAAACATTTATGTTTTAGGTATGTTAGTACATAACCGTTTTGTTATGCAGGCTTTAGATCAACTGCATATTCATACCATTGACGATAAAACGAAAACAAGATTAGCATTGCTGCAAGAGATACCATCTGGCAGTGTAGTTATTTTTACTGCTCATGGAGTTGCCCCAGCAGTAAAGCAAAAGGCCGCAGAACTTGGCTTAATTGGTATTGATGCCAGCTGTCCAGATGTTGTAAAGACACAAGCTATTGTACAAACAAAATTAGAAGAAGGATATGATGTGTTCTATATTGGAAAAGCTTTTCATCCAGAAGCTGAAGCTGTCATCTCATTAAGCCCAAAGGTTCATTTAATAACAAATATGGAAGATATTCAGCAGTTGCCTACGACAATGTCTAAGGTTTTTGTCACAAATCAAACAACAATGTCAATATTTGATATTGAAACATTATTTACCGCGATTGCTCAAGCATATCCGCAAGCAGAGTTTTGTGAAGAAATCTGCAATGCCACAAGAATCCGTCAACAGGCCATAGCTGAGCTTGATGCTGCTGAAATAGATGTCTTATATGTAGTTGGTGATAAACATTCCAATAACTCCAACCGCCTTGCTCAGATTGCAAAAGAGCAAGGAATCGCAAATGTTTTTCTTATTGATGATGTACACGATATCACTGATGAACAATTGGCTAACTGTAAAGCTGTAGCTATTACAGCAGGTGCTTCCACACCAACCTATCTGACAAATCAGGTGATTCAGTATCTAAACAGCTATACACCAAAATTGGCGAAACCTATTACAGAGGTGGCCAAAATCTTGCAATAAGCTTAAAAAGATAAAGTACTCTATATGATAAATAGCCATCAGAATTTAACGTTTTGATTATTAAGACTGTATAATGATTGTAAAAAATCTGTGTTTCTAGCCTTATTTAGCCGGAAACACAGATTTTTTTGATTGCGCCAATTTATTTTTTATACGTTGTATATCCTGTTTTAAATCAGCATAGCCAACATGATGTAGCTGTAACTGCTTCAAAATATTTTCTTTCTTTTCAAGAACATACATCCAATATTCTGTAAACAAAGGATGTTGATCTAAAAAAACACCAAACAAAATCTCATCTTCAGTTAATGTTTGCTCACCGCTATGTACCGATAATATTTGATAATAGTGCTGTTCATGCACCAGATCCTCACCATCAATCACAAAATGATGCTCATTCAGCCATCGTCTTAAATCATCAACATGATTATTCGATTGTAAAACAAGTTGTGTACAATGATGTGCTTTTTCTATGTCCTGTGCCAGTATGGAAGTAATACTTTCCCACCCCATACCAGCGATCGTAATACAAGTAATATCATCCGCCACATTCTGTAGACCATCACTTAATACGGTATGGATCCGATCTTCAAGATGCACTTCTTTAATTGCCTTTGCGCCCCGCTGCAATGGTCCTATATGAATATCACAGGCATAAGCTTTTTCGCACTTCCCACTTTGCATCAATGCTATTGGAAGCATAGCATGATCACATCCGATATCCGCTAAAATGCAAGGGCTATTTACCATATCGTAAATAGCCTTTAATCGTTTACTTAATTTCATCTTAAGGTTTATCAACAAAATCCTTTAAACGTTTTGAACGGGTTGGATGTTTTAGCTTACGTAATGCCTTTGCCTCAATTTGACGAATGCGTTCACGAGTAACATTAAATTCCTTGCCGACTTCTTCTAAAGTTCTTGTTCTTCCATCATATAATCCAAAACGCAGACGCAGCACCTTTTCTTCACGTTCTGTCAATCCTTGTAATACGGTATTTATTTCATCCTTTAACAGCTGATTGTTCGCATATTCATCTGGTGATAAAGCCTCTTTATCTTCAATAAAATCACCCAAATGTGAATCGTCTTCTTCACCGATTGGTGTTTCTAAAGATACTGGTTCTAGAGCAATCTTCTGAATTTCACGTACTTTTTCAGGAGAAATGTTTTCCATTTTCGCTGCAATTTCTTCTGCCGAAGGATCTCTTCCTAAATCTTGCACCAATTGACGCTGAATACGTGTCAATTTGTTAATGGTTTCAACCATATGTACAGGAATACGGATTGTTCTCGCCTGATCCGCTATGGCACGGGTAATTGCCTGGCGAATCCACCATGTTGCGTATGTTGAGAATTTAAATCCCTTTGTATAATCAAATTTTTCTACTGCTTTAACAAGGCCCATATTTCCTTCTTGGATCAGATCCAAAAACAGCATGCCTCGGCCTACATACTTTTTAGCAATAGAAACAACCAGACGAAGATTGGCTGAAATTAATTTCTTCTTAGCCTCTTCATCTCCAGCCTGTATTCTTCTGGCAATTTCTGGCTCTTCTTTCGGATCCAGCAATTCTACACGACCAATTTCTTTCAAATACATTTTAACCGGATCATTAATCTTAGTATGAGAAGAATTGGCAAAAGATTGTTCTAAGCTTTCAATCTCTGCTGCTAAAGAGTCTTCCTCTTCATCTTCATCATCTAAAAAATCAATGTCGTCATCATCACCAACAAGAGCGTCGTCATCTAATAAGTCAACATCGTCTTCATCATCTTTGACAGCGATGCCGTTGTCGCTGAACCACTGCAACAATTCATCAAAGTCTGCATCACTCATATCTAAATGTTCAACCGCATCCATGATATCTTTTTGATACAGTACCTTATTGACCTGATATGCTTCCTGCAATTCATCTTTGATTTCATCTAATGTCTTATATTCCTGCAGCTGTGCTTTGGCTTTCGTTTTTTTCATATCTCTACTTCCTTCCTTGGCAGAGCCGTTCTCCGCGTTCTTTGATAAGTTGGTTTTTCTCACCTGCAAGCTTGGCTTTTTCCATAGGATCATTCACTGTTTTGATTTTTTCATTCAGCATTTGGATCTTATCATCAAGGAAACAGTCCTTAACCTTTTCTACCGCTTCTTTCAATACTTCCATATCTACCTCTTCTCTTGCTAGCTCCCAATCTGCTATATCAAGTGCTAACGTCTTGACCGTTTCTTCTTTGATGGTATCTAACAAATCAGCGATTTCCATGAGCGTATGCGTGCGATAATAATCGATGATATAGATTGCAAGCTTATTACAAGTATCATCCTTCAAAAAACCTAATTCTTCTTTATAGTAGTTGCTGGCAGAAATACCACTTAACATCTGCGAGAGTATTTCGTATTCGGCATGACTTCGTCCACTTTTGGGAAAAGTCAAAAAACTTCGTTTTCCAAATGTTTCTTTTTTCTGAATCTGTCGTTCATTTATAGCAGTATTTTTTTCCTGCATATCAAAATCAGTCAGTTCACGAAGTCGGATATAATAGCTTTCTTTTTCAAAGTCATCCTGCAGATGCTTTATGGCATCAGCCATTTCCATAGCAAATTCTTTTTTCTGTGAATAATTATCTAAGTTATATCTTGTTAATAGGTATTCAAACAGAAAGTCTATCCAAGATAAGGTACGTGAAGAGAGAGCGATCAGTTCATCTTTACCATAAGCATCAATGATCTCATCCGGATCCAATCCATACCGATTATCGACGATTTCAAATGCAATTTGTTCCTGAACGGCCATCTTCCCAAACTTATAAGTTGCATTTTTCCCTGCCATATCCCCATCATAACAAACAACGATAGGAACATGAAGCATCTTTAATAATTGCAATTGTGTTTTGGTGATGGCTGTTCCTAAAGTAGCAAGCGCATTATGCAATCCAACCTTTTCAAATGCTAAAACATCCATTGCACCTTCAACCAAGAAGACCTTTTTGGCTTTTCTTGCTTCTGGTTTCGCCCGATGATAGTTAAAGATTAAATCCCCTTTTTTATAAACATCAGTTTCTGTTGTATTTATGTATTTCGCCTCGTCACTTTCTTTTATGCGGCGGGCTGTAAATCCAACAGGATGACCATCTGCATCATGAATTGGGATCATGATACGATTCGCAAACACATCTTTCATCCCCATAGAACTCATACGGGCAAGACCGGCAGCTAAAATGTCACTATCCGGTATTTTTTTTGCATGAAGGAAACGATATAATGCATCTTCTTCAGGATTATACCCAATTGCAAAGGTTTTGATAATCGCGTCAGTAAGATTACGTTTATATAAGTATTCTTTTACATGACGAGCATCTAAAGTATCTAATTGATAGTGCGTATATTCAATTGTTTCTTGATTTGCCTTATATAAGGCAGCTAAATGAGGGTCGATTTTTTTGACAGGAAGAGCCAAAGAATGCTCAATGGGTACTCCGGCATACTCTGCCACTTTATAGACTGCCTCAATAAAAGAAATTTTTTCATACTTTTGGACAAAACCAAAGACATTGCCGCCTGTCCCACATACAAAGCATTTAAAAATCTGTTTATCCGCATTTACTGACATGGATGGGTCATGATCATCATGAAAAGGGCACTGAGCAACATAATTACGCCCTTTTCGTGTTAAAGGAACATAGCGTCCTACGACATCAACAATGTCAGCTTTGGCGCGAATCTGATTAATTTCCTGCTCACTTAATCGAGCCATGCGCTACACCACACTTTTCGCTTATAGTTTGATACGTTCTTCAATATATGATACTAAATCATTCAGATTTACACGTTCTTGTTTCATCGTATCACGTTCACGTACGGTTACACAGTTATCTTGTTCTGTTTCAAAATCCACTGTGATACAGAATGGTGTACCGATCGCATCATTACGACGATAGCGTTTTCCGATACTTCCTGCATCATCATAATCACAATTTGCAACAGGCGCCAACATCTGGAATACTTCCATACCTTTTTCGCTTAATTTCTTTGACAATGGTGTAATACATGCCTTAATCGGCGCAAGGAAAGGATGCAAATGCATAACGATACGCGTATCATTTTCTAATTCTTCTTCATCATAAGCATCGCATAAAAAGGCTAACATCAAACGTTCCACACCAACGGCTGGTTCCACACAATATGGCAAATATTTTTCATTCGTTGTAGGATCTAAATATTCTAATGATTTTTTACTTGCTTCTTGATGCTGTTTTAAATCATAATCTGTACGGTCTGCGATTCCCCATAACTCACCCCAACCAATTTGAGAGTGAAAGTTATATTCAATATCACAAGTACCCTTGCTATAGAAAGCAAGTTCTTCCGGTGTATGATCACGGAAACGCAAATGCTCAGGATCTACCCCTAAATCTGTCAAAAATTTCATACAGTAGTTTTTATAATATTCATACCATTCTAAATCTGTTCCCGGCTGACAGAAGAATTCCAACTCCATTTGTTCAAATTCACGGGTGCGGAAGATAAAGTTACCTGGCGTTATCTCATTACGGAAGCTCTTGCCGATCTGACCAATACCAAACGGCAGTTTTTTACGCATAGAACGCTGAACATTTTTAAAATTGACAAACATTCCCTGCGCTGTTTCCGGACGTAAATAGATGGTATTTTTACTATCTTCCAAAATACCTTGAAAAGTCTTAAACATCAAGTTGAACTGACGAATATCAGTAAAGTTGTGCTTACCACATTTCGGACAAGCTATATGATGTTCATTGATATACTCCATCATCGCTTCATTGCTCCATCCTTCGACACTGACTTCACCATTTGTTGCTTCTTCAATCAGCTGGTCAGCACGGAAACGTGATTTACATTCCTTGCAATCCATCAAAGGATCGCTAAATCCACCAACATGTCCACTGGCAACCCACACACTAGGATTCATCAAGATAGCGGATTGGATACCGACATTATATGGTGATTCCTGAATAAAACGGCGCCACCAGGCTTTTTTTATATTTTCTTTCAATTCCACACCTAACGGCCCAAAATCCCAGGTATTAGCCAAACCACCATAGATTTCACTACCCTGATAAACAAAACCACTGTTTTTCGCGTGGGCCACGACGGTGTCAAATAATTTTTCGCTGTTCATAGATACGCCCCTTTCAAAAAAAACACATCAGCTGATGATGCTTAGCGAACAATTAAAAATAGTTACAAGAATACACTATAATATAACACTTTTTAAAGGAAAATGTCAATGCGAATCGTGTGATTTTCCATGATGTTTGCGCATTTTGTTTGAGTTCTGCTTTCCTTTTGTCACCAATTCTTTTTCCACCTAGAAAACATTTGTTTACTTAAGATAAAAAAAGCCCTATTTCACATTTCATCAAGCATTCACTATTACATTTTCACAAAAAAAATGAAGGATCAAATTA
Source organism: Longicatena caecimuris (assembly GCF_004341945.1). Classification (GTDB taxonomy): domain Bacteria; phylum Bacillota_I; class Bacilli_A; order Erysipelotrichales; family Erysipelotrichaceae; genus Longicatena; species Longicatena caecimuris. The sequence goes on along the minus strand of NZ_SMBP01000001.1, from coordinate 114,062 downwards.
ACTTGATCCCTAATTCTAATAATATTACAATAGCTATTCTTACATTGCTATGATCGTTTTTAAAAATTTTACACTTTTCAAAGATATTCCGGCGTATTCATAAAAAAATGCATACAAATCTTCAAAATTTTGATAGGTAAAAGCTTGATAGCTTTTCAAAATATCATAATGTTCCATATGCGCCTTACACAACAAACGAAATACTTTCAAATCTTCTTTAGAACGCATAGCATCCTGTTCCATACGGTAGCAGGAATGACATATGAAACCACCATCCCTTATGGAGATTGCATAAATTGCCTTTTGATTGCCACAGCGCACACAACCATCCACGTAAGGTTCAATACCATGCATACGATTCATGATTGCTTGAAATAAACATAAAATCCGTATTGGATGCGTTGTTTCTTGTAAGATATCCAAAACCGTTTGCACGACCTCAAATACATCTTCCTCAAATTTACTGGCATCTATACATTCACAAACATACGCGGCAATGCTTTGCTTTAATAGATCTTCTCGGATATGGCGATAGCCTTCGATAATTTCGGCACTACGTAATGTGTAAATACTGCGTGTTTCTTGTAAAGGCAACTGCATACGTACATGGGTGAACAATTGACATGCCGGAGCGTTTTTGCTTTTCACCTTTTGAATTCCCCTGGCATTCACATGCACAATGCCGCGTTTTCGACAAAGCACATGTAAGATAGCATCGTGTTCACGATATTCCTGATAACGAATGATGATGCCTTCTAACTCATCCTTCATGCGTATCCTCTAATTCTAAATAGCCGAATTGCTGCAATTTGTTACTGCGATTGCGCCAATTCTTTTCTACACGCACATATAATTCAAGTTCTACTTTTTTATGAAATTTCTCTTTCAATTCTTTTTGCGCAGCTAAGCGAATGCTGCGAATCATCGCCGCCTGTTTTCCTATCAAAATAGCTTTTTGCGATGTGCGTTCCACGACAATAAGAGCCTGTAAGAAAACAGCGGTAGCTGTTTCTTCTTTTCTTTCAATAACGACTGCTACGGAATGAGGAACTTCTTCATTAGTTTTATACAAAACCTTCTCACGAATGATTTCAGCTATCTGAAATTGTTCGCCGTGATCACTCACCATTTCATCTGGGAAAAATTTCGGTCCTTCTTCTAAATATCCCTTCGTGACTTCCAGTAAGTCATTCAGATTATCCTTTTGCAAAGCGCTGACGGGAAAAATTTCTGCAAACGTGTGACGTTCTTGCCATTGTTGCAGAGTACGAATTAGTTTTTCTTTGTCTAAAAGATCAATTTTATTTAAGATCAAAAAACATGGGATATGCGATTTTTTAATTTTTTCTAATAAAAATTCATCCCCACTGCCAAAGCTTTGTGTAGCATCCACGACCCAGAAATTAACATCAGCTTCTGCAATTGCTGTATAAGCATTACGATTTAATGTTTTCCCTAGCTCATGTTTAGGCTTATGGATTCCCGGTGTATCCGTAAAGATAAATTGCGCATCCTCTCTGGTCAGTATTCCACTAATATTGTTTCTGGTTGTTTGCGGTTTCGGGGTGGTAATAGCAATCTTCTCATTTAATAGTGCATTAAGCAGTGTGCTTTTACCAGCATTCGGACGTCCGATAATAGCGATAAATCCTGATTTATAACTCATGATAGATCCTCACTGTCAAAACTCATTGGCAATAATTCCGCAATCGTTGTCACCAATGTATCTTTTCCATTGCTTAAAACAATCGGTGTATCCTTTTCTAATAGCTCCACAAGTACCTGACGACAAGCTCCACAAGGCGTGCCGATCCGTTTACCATCGCTGACAATTGCTAAAGAAACAATATCCTGCTTGCGATAGCCTTGAGAATAAGCTGCAAATATTGCACTACGTTCAGCACAATTGCTTAAGCCATAGGATGCATTTTCAATATTGGCCCCTTGAATATATGTACCATCTTTTGTCTTTACACAAGCTCCTACATGATATTTTGAATATGGCGCATAGGCATTTTTCATCGCCGCGAATGCTTGCGTTAAAATATCATCATAACATTCCATAAATTTTACCTCCTATAATAATGATTCCTGAAATAGCTGCTGCTATGGATATTACCAATACAGCGGCAGCTGCATAGTCTTTGATTTTTTTGGCTTCCAATGAGTATTCCGGTGAGATTTTGTCAGTAATGGTTTCTAATGCACTATTGATAAATTCAAAGGCAATCACCAGTGCGATCATAAGAATGATCACAAGCCATTCCCATACTGTTAAGTGCAAAAAGATACAGGCAATAAAAACAAATAAGCCTATCAGACATTGTAAAGCAATGCTGTGATCATGCCGAATACCATCAAACAATCCCGCAAACGCATAGCGGAATTTATTTATGAACTTTTTTAGGAACGATTGCATCTAATATCACATCCTGTAACGCAAACATTATTTTCTCATCATCTTTTTCCATATGATCATAGCCTAACAGATGAAGCAGACCATGGGTAAACAAAAAACACACCTCTCTGCGCAACGAATGACCATATTCCGCTGCCTGATCTACCACTGCTTGAACATTTATGAAAATATCTCCTAATTCATCCAGGCCTTCCATCATTTCATAAGTATCTTCTTCATCTTTTAGCGCAAAGCTGATAACATCCGTAGGACGGTCTATATGACGATACTCACGATTGATTTCATGAATCATTGCGGGGTCCACAAAAATGATAGAAGCGTTGTAATCTTGTGATAAAGATAATATCATTTTCGTCCGTTCGGCGATTGCTACAAAATCTTTTTTATAACGATTCCAGCGTTTCTCGCTGCTTTGATTGTTGATGATAACATTCATAAGAAACACACTCTCTTTCATACTGTTTTATTATAACATGGTTTATGATGCTCTTCCTATAAGTTTTTGCATTCTTTCATAGCAATCGAATGTTTTAAGGATAAAGATGGATATCACTAATATTAAATTAAACATTTCTTTTTCATTTGCGGTATCCATATGTAAGTATTGTGATACCATTTATGTAAAAGTTCTGTATACATCAGGTAAAAATTCTGTTAAAATAAGAGTGTTTCAGAAAGGTTTTGGGAGGTTTTCTTATGATACATACCGCAGCACAGACCCTGACCCTGTCCAGCATCAGCTGGGACTTCATTATCGGAGGATTGGCATTATTCCTTTTTGGAATCCAATTTATGGGTGACGGGCTAAAGAGTATCGCAGGAGAAAAATTAAGAGATTATATCGATAAGTACACAAACAAGCCATGGAAAGGGATCTTGGTCGGTACTATCATCACTGTATTTATTCAGTCAAGTTCAGCAACTAGCGCTATCGCAATCGGTTTTGTCCGGGCAGGCTTAATGAGCTTGGAGCAATCGGTTGGAATCATCATCGGGGCGAATATTGGTACGACCATCACGGCATTTCTGATTGGTTTAAAAGTTGAAACACTGGCATTATATTTTGTCTTCCTCGGTGTCTTAATCACATTGTTTGCAAAACGTAAAAAACAAACCTATATGGGACAGATTGTCTTAGGGTTTGGGTTATTGTTTTTTGGCCTTCGTCTAATGGGTGATGAATTGAGCAAATTGGGTGAGTTGGATTTCTTTGCAAATCTAGCTACCACCATGCAGGATCAACCAATTTTAGGATTCTTGTGTGGTATTGGAATGACTGCTGTTGTCCAATCCAGTAGTGCCGTTGTCGGCATCATTCAAAAGATTTATGATTCTGGTGCCTTGACATTGACGGCGGCTTTACCTTTTGTTTTTGGTAGTAACATAGGTACGACCATCACGGCTGTGTTTGCTTCAATCGGCGGCAGTATTTCTGCAAAACGAAGCGCTGCCGTTAATGTTTTATTTAATGTAGTTGGTTCTATCTTATTTATGTTCTTATTACATCCTTATGTAGATCTGATCACGAATTTGAGTACCACGTATCATATTTCCCCAATGATGCAAATAGCGATGGCTCACATTTTGCGTACCTTAGTAATTTCCATTCTCGCCTACCCTTGCATCAATATCATGGTCAACATCATAAAGAAGGTGATTCCAGGAGAAGAAGAAAAAATCGAACTCAATTTGGATGTACTTGATCCCAAACTGGCCGCATCCTTGCCAGCTGGAGCTTTAGGTGTTAGTAAACAGGTTACCGTGAAAATGGGTGAACTAGCAGCTGATTGCATTCGCGCAAGTCAAGATTATTTTAATAAACAATCCGGCAAGTATTGCAATGCCTCTCGACAATATGAAGATGCCATCAATTCTCTGGATGCCAAGATTACAGATTATCTGGTAAATATTGCTCATAATAGTTTGAGTGAGCATGACACAGATGAATTCATTTCCAATCTGCAAGTCATTAAAAATATAGAACGTGTCGGTGATTTGACAATGAATTTAAATGAATTCTTTGAATTAACCTATGAGGATAAAGGAAACTTTACCGATGAGGCAATTCGTGATGTGAACGAAATGTATGCAACTGTTTTAGAGATGAATGAGATGGCCTTGGCTTATTTCACAAGTCGTGATGAGTCTTATTTGAAAATGTTGGATGATAAAGAAAATTATTTGGATCTTGTTGAAGAAAAAGCTCGCCAGCGTCACTTCAAGCGTATGGCTGGTGAAGTCTGTGGATCCGGTGTTGCGGCAAGTATTTATGTTGATATCCTTGGTACCCTAGAGCGTATTGGTGACCATATATGGAACATTGCAAAAGAAGATAATGAACCTATCCCAATGCACAAAACTTTAGCCGAACAAGCCATTTAATTGTTTTATCATGATGAAGACCGCTTCAGTCAAGAAACGGTCTTTTTTTTACAACATTTTTTCAGAACCTTGCCAATGCTATAGGCCTTTTTCTGATATTACTTCTATCATCCTTATCCGAAATCATAATGCTGCCCTTTTACCATATAAATGATATGTTCACAAATATTTTTTGTATGATCTCCAGCACGTTCGATATTTCTAAGCATGGCACTTATTTCAAATAGTTCTACTACCAGCGTTTCATTCGGATGTCGCAATAAATTCTGTTTCAGTTCCTCATACAGTTGGTTAATGCCTTCATCTTTTTTAGGAAGTTGAAAAGCTGCTTTTACATCACGTTGTTCATATGCCTTTAAAGTTTCTTTCAACATTTCAATAAAGCGTTTTTCCATTGCCGCCGCATATGCCATCACGTTTTCTTCTAATACTTCAGATTTAATTAAAAAAGCCGCAATATTTTTAGCATAATCTGCAATTCTCTCTAATTCACTGGCTATTTTTATATCTGCCACCACTTTGCGCAAGTCACTGGCAACCGGTGATAATAAAGCTAAAGAGCGCACGGATTGATCATTGATTTCTTCTTCTAAATGATTAATAAAATCATCTCCCTGCACTATATCCAGAGCAATTTCACGGCTTGGTTTTTCCAAAACACAAACAACTTTTTCATGCATTTGTACAACACTTTCTGCCATCCTTTTAACACTGTCTTCATTAACTTCTAGCTCTTTTTCAATTTTAACCATAATCTGACCTCCTATCCAAATCGTCCGGTGATATAATCTTCTGTACGTTTATCATCCGGCTGCTGAAAAAGTTTGCTTGTTTGATTATATTCAACAACTTCACCCAAAAGGAAAAATGCCGTTTCATCACTGATACGTGATGCTTGTTGCATAGAATGTGTTACAATGACAATCGTATAGTCTTTTTTCAATTCTTCCATTAAATCTTCAATCTTGCTTGTCGCAATCGGATCTAAAGCACTGGTCGGTTCATCCATTAAAATAACTTCCGGTTCCATAGCGATTGCACGCGCAATACATAGACGCTGCTGCTGACCTCCGGACATTCCCAAAGCACTATCCTGTAAACGATCTTTAACTTCTTCCCATAAGGCAGCTTTTTTTAACGATTGTGCAACAATATTATCCAAAATTTTTCTTTTTTTTATGCCCTGACAACGCGGACCGTAAGCAATGTTGTCATAAATGGACATAGGAAAAGGATTTGGTTTTTGAAAGACCATACCAACTTTTGTACGTAAGTCTACAACATTCATTGAAGCATCATAAATATCAACACCATCTAATGCAATACTCCCTTCAATGCGACAGCCTTCAATTACATCATTCATGCGATTTAAGCAGCGCAAAAAGGTTGATTTGCCACAGCCACTGGGGCCAATCAATGCAGTGATATGATTTTTTCTTATCGTAAGATCCACATTTATCAATGCTTGTTTTTTTCCGTAATATAAGTTCAATTTCTCTACTTGAAATATCTGTTCATCCATGTCTTTTCTCCTATCTTTCCATATTCTGTACACATAAAACGATTTACCATCTTCAGGGTTTTCCATTGCTTCTTTTTCAATACCAGGCTTTATTGAAACGCCGGCTCATCAATTTCACCAAGAGATTTAACATGAATACAAACACCAAGATCACAATTGAAATCGCACAAGCTAATTCAAAATTGGGTTGCTCACTACTCATGATGTTATAAATATGTACCGCAAGTGAAGTACCTTGGGAGAGCAGCGTTGGACTATCGTTAACATAGGTTCCCATCGTATATATTAATGCGGCACTTTCTCCGATAACACGACCAATACTCAATAAAACACCACTCAAGATGCCGGGAACGGCACATGGCAACACAATTTTAAAAATTGTCTGACTTTGGTTAGCTCCTAATGATAAAGAAGCATCACGCAGTGTTTGCGGAACGATTGCTAATGCTTCTTCGCAAGAGCGAATGATGATTGGTAATAAAATAATGGCCATTGTCAAAGAACCTAATAAAACATTCGTTGTATCAGCTCCTGCTAATTTTGTTAATGGGAATAATACAGCGACGCCCATTAAACCAAAGATGATGCTCGGGACTCCTGTCAACATCTCAATAGCACTGCGAATCCCTGAAGTGATTTTATTCTTAGCCGCATATTCATGCAAATATATGGCTGCGCCGATTCCTAAAGGTAACGCAATCAATAAGCTGATTATAATGAGATACAATGTTGTAAGTAATGAGCCACGAATACCTCCTCCAGGTGTTTTGAAATAGATTTTATTAATTGAAACGGCATCTTGATCTAGCAATCTTGCTACTGTTTTCGCATCTTGTGAAACGATATTGCCAGCTAAGCGTGTAGTTCCCTGTGTTGTTTGATAGGATAAGTTTTCTAATAAATAGCCACTTTCAGCACTTATGGAAGGCTTATTTTGACGACTTTCATCCTTAAGATGAGCAAATGGGGAAGCATCATCTATTGCTTCTACAAGAACGATAGCCTCATTATTTTCATTTCTAGCATCAACGAATCCAACACCCCAACGTTCACTCCAATACATATCATCCGAGGCATCTTCAGGTGATTTATACGTACTGGGATGATTGTTTTTCTCCTGGATACTCGTCATGTAGTTTTTTGCCCAATAATCGCCTGTTAATAATTTCATTCCAAGCATACCACTACCTTTACTAAAGATGAATATGAAGATACTCAACAATAACAATACACATATTGCACTGGATGCATATGTAAGCATGTTCAATATACCATCCGTATAACGACGTTTATTTTTTTGATTGCGCATAGTTTCATTCATTTTAATTTCCCTACTTTCTTCTTCACTAGATTCAATATTAAATTTGACAGTAGTATAACCGCCATCAGTACCAATCCAGCAGAAAAACGTATATCATAATCTAAACCGGTCGTTTCTTTCAAACCGGCCAACATAGTCGTTGTTAAAGTACGGGTAGTATCAAACAAATGAAAGGTTGGGCCGAACATCTTATTCCCTGCGACCATTGCAACAGCTGTAGCTTCGCCAAAGGCTCTGCCAATACCTAAAATGGCGCCTGCGAAAATACCTGATTTCGCTGCTGTCAAAACAACCTTAAAATGCGTTTGTGTCGCTGTAGCTCCTAAGGCCAATGAACCAAGCTCTATTTCCTTATCGACAGAGCGAATTGCCGTAATACTTAAGGTTGTAATTGTAGGGAAAATCATAATTGCCAATAATAGAATAACAGCCAATAAAGAACTTCCCCCAGCTGTAACAAAACCGAAATTAGCAGCTAAGGAACTAACAAGCAAAGTGATCGTACCAGAAGCAAATACGCCATATACGACAGAAGGTATAGATGCTAGTAATTCGATAACAGAACTCAAAAGTACGGCAATACGCTTTGGCGCTATTTTTGCGATATAAAGAGCAGTGAGCACGGATATCGGAAAGGATAGCAGCATAGCCCCAAAAGCAGAAATGAGCGTATTAACGATAATAAATCCAACACCGTAAATCCCCTGATCTTGGCGCCATGTCATACCAGTTATAAACGGAAGAAAATCAACACTGCCATACGTATAATTGGGAAGAAAAGGTGCTATGCCTTTGATACTGATAAATACGATGATCACTGCAATCGCGCTGGATGCTAAAAGTGCCATCATCAAAAAGAGTTTTTTCATCCTTTGATCTTTTCTTAATTTCTTTTGATTCTCTATTGTATTAATATACTGTTTTACATAACTCTTCATTTTTACCCTTCCTCTTATCATAGGAAAGAACAGCTCTTCATTTCCCTTTGAGCTGTCCTTTTCAAACACGAATTATTTTACATCTTCCCAATTCGTAGTTTCACCAGTAAAGATTGCTTTTAGCTGTGCCTGTGTCAAATTGGCAAAGTCGTTATTCTCTTTATTTACAACAGCCACAACAGCATCAATACAGTATTGTCCACTCTTCATAGCTTTCGATATATCACCATCTTCTTCCTTAAAGGCACGTGATGCAAAACCGATATCGCCACGATTTGCTCCATCTTTTTCTGCACCTAATACACGTTTTGTAGCATCTCCACTACCCGAATGATTCATAACAAATTGGAAATTACCTGCCATTGGTGAAAATTGTTCTAGTGCAGCTTTTAATGTCTTTTCCACAGAAGTGGAACCACATGTCGTAATGGTAATTTTTGAATTATCTTTTGTTACAACTGGATATTTTTTCGCTAGTTCATCCCAAGATTTTGCTTTGCTCATATCAACTTCACCGCCGTTTTTCGCGACAACTGCCATACCTTCGCTGGAATTTTGAAGATAATCCAAGAATGCCAGTACCAACTGTTCTTTATCTGCACTGCCAAAATCATTTTTGGCCCTTGTCACAAAGTTGAATGGTCGCTGCAGTTGATAAGAACCATCCAATACGGTTTCGCTGCTTGCTGTTACACCCTCAAATTGCAAAGCTTTGACATTGTTCTTGGCAAAGTCTGTAGATAGTGATGTATAACCGATACCGTTTTTATCAGCACCCACTTTCGCCGCCATATCATCGTTACTGGAAACCTCATTTGCCTGCTTTGTCAGCTTTCCTTCAAAGTCTATTCCTTTCTCAAAAGCTTCTCGAGTTCCACTTGATGCATCTCTTGTATACACCTTGATAGCACCTGTTACTTTTCCTGCATCATCACCTGTTGCATTTCCACAACCTGCTAATAATCCTAACACAACTAAACTTACAAATATTTTTTTCATCTTAACCTCCATCTAACCGTTTTTTTAACGGCAACATATTCCTCCTTGAATACGCTCTTATCTTAAACCATAAATATAAATAGACCATCAATGTCGTGTTAAGCATTTGTTAAATAATTGTGATAATTACACTCTTTATAAAAAAAGAAATCATTCGGGTAATCACTAATACATTGCTTATTACCTTTCCTGTTTTTCTTACCAGCTATATAGAATTTTCCAAAATTTCCTTGCCAAGTTTATGTGATAATGCTATAATATGACAGCAGTAAAAACATGTCGCGTTCGGCAAGCGGTTAAGCCACAGCCCTCTCAAGGCTGTACCACGGGTTCAAATCCCGTACGCGATACCATGATAAAAATAAGCCCGAGTCATCGAGCTTTTTTTATGCGTGTTTAAGTATGTCGCAAAAAAGACTATTTTGACAAAATCCAATTTACCAGATAGGGATTATGTGATTAAACCATGTATCGACAATTCTGATGCATGTTAAATCTGTTATCACAATTATTGTTTTATGATGTGTTCGTAAAACAATAAAGGCTAACATGAATAGATGATTTTGCATAAAGCGAAATCAAGATGATTCATAACTGCTTACGGAGCTATATATTATACCTCTATAAAAATAACAAAAAGACACGCTTATGTATGATCACTAGGAAAGAAACCGGTTTATTTATTTTCTAAACTTGAAGGTCTCTTCATAATGTAAGCGTGTCTTTTAATTTTTTAACTTTATCCGAAATAAGGTTCCTTTGCCATAGGTGCTTTCCACTTCTATGTTACCACCATGCGCCTCAATGATGGATCTGACAATCGGCAATCCTAAACCGCTACCACCACTTTGACGACTGCGTGCATCATCTACACGGTAAAAACGATCAAAGATTTTTTCCATATCCTTCTTTTGTATACCGCATCCTTCATCCTCTACTTCAAGGATGTAATACGTAGTTTCCATACGGGTACGTAAGGTAATGGTACCGGAATCACTATATTTAATCGCATTGCTTAGCAAATTTAAGATTACCTGAAGCATTCTTTTAGGATCACAAAAGGCATATTCTAATGTCTGATAGTCCTTTTGAATGTTCAGTTGCTTTTTTTGCGCATTTTTCCATAAAGAATCGCATGCCTTATCAAATAAAGCACAAACATCACATTTTTCACGCTCTAAAATAACATTAGACAATGATAACCGTGATAACTGTAGCAAATCTTTGACTAAGACATCTAAACGTTGTACTTCCTTTGCCATCTGTGATAAAAACTCTTTTTCCGTGATGGGATCATCAAAATCATCACGGTTTAAGATTTCTACCATTCCTTTTAATACAGAAATAGGCGTTTTTAATTCATGAGAAGCATCAGCAATAAAACGTTTCTGCATCTTTTCCCCTTCCAATGTCTTCGATATATCTTGAAACAGTACCAAACAACCGCTATATTTACTTTTCGCCAATACCGGTATGCTGATAGCTTGAAATTCTACTCCATTGATATTTATGATCTTATCCATATCACGTTCCAAGATAAAAGCATCTTTAATAAATTCACGTACTCCATGAACAAAGGGATTATCTAAATAAGTTAAAGGCTCTAAATGACTCATGCATAACGATGCTATATTGTTATGCATGACAATGTTACCAAATTGATCAATCAGCAACATGGGAAAAGGAATACTTGAGACAATTGTCAATAACTGTTTATTTTTCAAATGTGCATCTTTAGCCGTAGAACGTATTTCCTCTTGTAATTCCTTATTTTCTTTGCTTTTTTTAGATTCATACTGCTGTTCATAAACCACTTCTACAATATATAATGAGATGGCCAATAATAACAAAATCACATATACATTCCATTGTGTCTCATACGCTAGCAAAGCATAGCTGCAAGTCAAAAGAATAAACCATGCATATTTAGGCAGTTTCATGCAATTCCTCCAGTAAATAGCCTACACCTCGACTGGATTTGATATGAACATTAGAACCTTGTAATTTTGTGCGCAATTTAAAGACATGTACATCAACGATGCGCGTATCCCCATCATAATCAAACCCCCAGATATCATTTAAGATGGCATCTCTTGATAAGACGATGTTTTTATTAGATACAAAGTACTCAAGCAAGTCAAACTCTTTTTTCGTCAACGTTAAAAGCTCATCTTTCAATAAAGCTTCACGTCGCTTTAAATTGATACGTAACTCTCCAATTTCCAAGTCTTTTTCCATTCGTTTGCTCTGACGTTTCATATGAGCATTTACTCTTGCTAATAATTCTCGTGGCGAAAATGGCTTTGTGACATAATCATCCACACCTTGATCAAATGCATAAAGTATATCGGTTTCATCATCTCTAGCTGTCAACATGATCATCACGCTGTCTACATGCTGTATACGTAATTTCTGAACGATTTCGATACCGCTGACATGGGGTAACATCCAATCAATAATTAACACATCAAAAGGTTGCTTTAAAGCAATATCCAATGCTTCTTGTCCATCCCCACTTTCTACGATCGTGTGTCCAGCTTTGCGCAGATCATAAGAAATGATCTTACGAATATTTTCTTCATCTTCAATCAGTAAGACTTTTGCCATACCTTTCTTCCTCCTGTTCATAGCGTTCAATAATCTTTTGAACCAGTGGATTACGGACAACATCAAGACTTGTCAGTTCCACAAAGGAGATTCCTTCAATTCCTTCCAACAGCTGTTTTGCATTTAATAAACCACTGTCCTTTTTCTTAATCAAATCAATCTGAGTAACATCCCCTGTAATGACGATACGAGAATGAAACCCCATACGGGTAAGAAACATCTTCATCTGCGCTCTCGTCGTATTTTGTGCTTCATCTAAAATAATAAAAGCATTATCCAATGTACGACCACGCATATATGCTAATGGCGCGATTTCAATCACTTCTTTTTCTAACAATTTTTCTACTTGTTCCTGTCCTAAGGTATCATATAATGCATCATATAACGGGCGCAAATAAGGATCAACCTTTTCCTTTAAATCTCCTGGTAAAAACCCCAGATTCTCACCAGCTTCAACTGCTGGACGCGTTAAAATAATCTTTCGTATCTCACCCTTTTTTAACAGACTAGCTGCATATACAACAGCTAAATAGGTTTTACCCGTACCGGCTACACCACTGGCAAAAACTATTTCTGATTTACACATGCATTGAAATAAATAACGTTGACCAATCGTTTTTGGATAAATCAATTTTCCATTCACTGTTTTACCAATCGGTTTTTGATAGGTCAAAGAAAGTTCATGCAAACGATGCAATTTCGCCAAACGGCATACATATTCAATATCTCTAGGTTGTACATCTAAATGCTGTTCCATCATTTGAAAAATGGCCTTAATGATTTCCTCAATTGTCGCAAACGTTGTTTTATCATTGCATAAGACACTTAGCTGATTATTGCGCATAATCATTTCACAAGCAAAGGCTTTGCGTAAGATTTCCAAGTTTTGATCCTGGGCACCGCATAATTTCACGATCCATTCCATGGGATATTCTTCTAAAGCAATAGCATAATTTTGACTCATACAGACTCCTTTATTTTTATGGTGTTGTGATATCTTGTAGTAAAGTATAATGAATCACCATCTTTATTTTACCCATATCCTTGGAGAATTGCAAAATATTTTCCTTATGAATCTTATCATCTTTATGAAAATCTTGACTGACCTGTGCTCTGGCAGCCATTAACAGTTCAAAATATTGAAAAGCCTTCGGCATTTTCGTATCATCCATGCTTACTGTCACATCTCGCCATGTGTATGCGAAGACCCGCCCTTTTACATAAACTTCTTGATTTTTACTTTTACTATCAGCGATGACATTGCTGACAAGAACATCGCCTTTATGCACAAATTCATTTACTTTATGCACTTTATTTCCATGCTGTATATCAAAACGAGCAATGACGCCATCTTGTTTGGCAATGAGTTCACGATGATGCAACGTTTCTAAAGTGGCGAATTCTTTAGGTGTATACGTGATGATATAACGGCTGCCTCGTTTTTCTATTTCCAACCAAGCAATTTCATTCTCTAGTTTCTTTTTTAAAGCTTCCTTTAATTTATTTTCATCTTGATGATGAAATGGTGTCGTATATCCCATCTGTTTTAATGTTTTTTGAATCAATATGCGACTCTCGTCTTTTTCTCCCTTGATTGTTACCTCAAAGATAGTAGAACTGAGCCCATACCAAATAAGAATGGCTGCTACCACACTCAAAAGACGTGCTGGTTTTACCATACTGCGTAACAAATACCCTAACATCCCAGTCGTTGTCAAAAGAACAGCCTTCGGCAATAAGCGATAAATCGTATGCCGCTGTAAAACAGATGTGTAGAATTGAATTTCTCTTTGATGTATCGTAATGTCATATAGTTCAAGATTTCCTTGTTTACAAATATGCAAAAATGCACTTGCATCCATCTGTACTTTCCATTTATCAAGACCAAGTTTTTTTCTAGCTTTCATATTGGAATGTCAGTTCCAGGAAGCAACCTTCCAGGAGCAGTTCCTCCTTTTCCAATGCCAGCATATGCAACTTATCTCCTCTGATTGAAATTTCCATCTGCGGCATTCGAATCTTTATGAGAGTTTCACTGACCAAAAGTACCTCTTGATAATGTTCAATTGTCATCTGGTTTTTATCAATGGAAAGCATGTCGTCACCTCTATACAAGATACGTTTTTGCTTTTCTATTTATGACTGTTTCTCTTCCGCCTCCTTCACATCTTTATTATAAAGAAGAATAAAGAGAGGATTTGTTATAATTTTGTTAATTTTTTGATACGATGAGCTTACTACCAAAAAAACAGAAAGTTTTTCAGTTTGTTTGTAAAAAATAGCACATACCTTTTATATAGGTATGTGCTATTTTTATAAAACTTTGCTTAAGAATTTTTTTGTCCTAGCATTTTGAGGATGTAAGAAGACTTCTTCTGGTGTTCCTTGTTCTGCAATTATGCCGCCATCCATAAAGAAGACACGATCACTGATTTGTTTTGCAAAGCCCATCTCATGCGTTACTATGACAATTGTCATTCCCGTATCTGCTAGTTCCTTTATGACCTCTAACACATCTTTGACCATTTCTGGATCAAGTGCACTAGTTGGCTCATCAAATAAAATCACATCCGGTTGCATTGCCATCGCACGTACAATTGCTAAACGCTGTTTCTGTCCACCTGACAACTTTCTTGGAAATTCATCCTTCTTGTCTAAGAGTCCAACTTTACTTAACAATTCACATCCCCGCTTTTCTGCTTCTTCCTTAGACATTTTCAATTCTAGACAAGGAGTGATGGTAATATTATCAAGCACACTGAGATGCGGAAACACATTGAAATGTTGAAAGACCATTCCGATTTTTCTGCGGTGTAAATCTAAATCTACGCTTTTATCCGCTATATTAACACCTTCAAAAATAACTTTGCCTGATGTAGGCACTTCTAGCAAATTTAAACAGCGTAAGAAAGTACTTTTTCCTCCACCACTAGGTCCGATGATAGACACAACTTCCCCTTCATGAATTTCTTCGGTGATTCCTTTTAATACTTCCAACTCACCAAAACGTTTGGTTAGATTCTCTACACGAATTAATGCTTCTTTAATCACTGACACGCATCCTCCTTTCCATATATTTTACAAGTTTACTTAAACTGTAGGTAACAATCAGATAAATGATGGCCGCAATCGTCAATGGTTCTAATGAGAAATAGGTCGCCGTCTTTACGATATTGTTAACACTCATTAATTCACCGATATAGAAAGAAGAAGCTAATGATGTTTCCTTTACCATCATAATGAATTCATTTCCTAAAGAAGGAAGAATGCTCTTAATAGCTTGAGGGAATATGATTTTAACCATCATATGCTGATTACTCATTCCAAGACTTTTGGCAGCTTCCCACTGTCCTTTATCGACAGACAGAATACCACCGCGAATAATTTCAGCAACATAAGCACTACTATTAATGATTAAAGCAACAATCACACTGACCAGCATCGGAATATCACTGTTGATAGCCGCAAAAATACTTACAAACAACCATAATTGCAACAACAGCGGTGTACCACGTATTGCTTCTACATATGCACTTGATAATAATTGTATAAAACGATTCTTGCTCAATTTGATGAGAGCGAAAGCCGTTCCAATCAATGTACCACCTAACACGGTCACAAAGGCTAATCCAAGTGTCATACCCAAACCTTCTAAAAACATTGGCCAATAACGTACAGCAATTTTCCATGTTCGTTGGAGAAAGTTTCCTTCAATTTTTTGTTTATCGTAATTTACAGCAGCCTGATACCATTCTTCATATAACCCCTTATCTCGTACCTGCTGAATAATTTCATTCGTTTTATTTAATAGTGCGATTTCACCTTTAGGAATACCGACTCGTGTTCCCATATAATCAGGATTTAGTTTAAAGAGCAACTGTTTGCTCATGTGGATACCTTCATTCTGTTTTGCAAAATCCTGTCCGGTACCATAAGCGCAGGCAACGGCATCTACACTGCCATTTTTTAATAGGTTTATACCATCATTTAATCCGGTGATATATTGAATGTTGGCCTCTTTCAGTTGTGTCTTTACATAATAATCTTGTAAAGAACCTGCCTGTACTGCAACCTTTTTTCCTTTAAAATCGCGTAGTTTTGTATACACATCTTTTTTATCTGCCTTAATTAGCAATCCCTGCCAGCTGGATTCCCCATTTTCATCATAGTAAGATTCACTCATTTCCATCGCATCCATTCGCTCAGGCGTTTTGGTAATGCCGGTGATTGCCATATCAATCTGACCATTTCCAAGACTTGCCAATACAGCATCAAAATCCATTGCCTTAATGGTCAGTTTGACCCCCATCTCATCAGCAATATATCTGGCAAAGTCCATATCACTACCGACGTATTGATCTTGTCCTGTTTTCGTCGTATCGATAAATTCATTCGGTGGAAAGTCTGGTGAGGTTCCAACAATCAGTTCTCCACGTTCCATGATTTTGTCTAACAGTTCCCCTTCACCATTCGCCTTGGTGCTTTCTTTTGCCTGTATCTGTATTAAAAAGCTTCCACAAAGCACGCTAAGTAGGATAAATAAGGTACTTATTTTTGTGAATTTCTTCATCATCATCTTCCTTTCTCACTCATAAAATAAAAACGCCGTCTCTATTCCAGAGACGACGTTTTATCGCGGTACCACTCTAGTTATTCCTATAATCTATAGGAATCCCTCAACCTGTAACGCTGGTCAGCGGTTTCTCCTACTAAGTTCAAAGAAACACTCCCAGATGCGTTTCCATTATCACGTTACCGTTGAACTTCCACTCTGTTTCAACTCGCTGTTGGTATATGATAATGTACTCTTCTGATCATGCGATTTTTATAAGTGGCTTTATCATACTGGATTCATTTTTATTTGTCAATACATAATAGAAAGTTTCTATAACGATTCTTGAAAAATCATGCCCATTTGTTTTTATGCCAGTAACAAGATAATAATCGAGGAAGAGAGAATAATTAATTTCCGTCCTCTCACACCACTGTACGTATGGAACCGTATACGACGGTTCAAAACAATACGAAATATGCTTGAACTGAAATCGATTTGCTTTGGTTCTTATTCCTCGATACAGAGATTTGCCTCGACCTTCCTTCAGATTCCACCTCACGATGAACACCCTTGGTTCTGGCTAGTGATTGACGACTGTGATGAACGCCTCCACCGTACTCTTTTACCACCTAGTTATGATCCATGCCAAGAACACGAAAAAAAAACATCATGCTAGCACACATGATGTTTCACTGATTATTTACCAAAATAACGGTCTAATAAGCCTTTAAATGCTTTGCCATGACGTGCTTCATCACGTGCCATTTCATGAACCGTATCATGAATCGCATCTAAATTAGCAGCTTTTGCTCTTTTTGCCAAATCAAATTTACCTGCTGTTGCACCATTTTCTGCATCTACACGCATACGTAAATTCTTTTCTGTAGAATCACTTAAAACCTCACCCAATAATTCAGCAAACTTCGCTGCATGTTCTGCTTCTTCAAAAGCCGCTTTTTCATAATACATGCCGATTTCTGGATACCCTTCACGATGCGCAACACGTGCCATTGCTAAATACATACCGACTTCACTGCATTCCCCTTCAAAGTTCATGCGTAAATCGTTCATGATATCTTCACTGGCACCCTGTGCAACGCCAAGGACATGCTCAGCAGCCCAACTCATTTCACCTTCTTGTTTCGTGAATTTTTCAGCAGGTGCTTTACAGATTGGACAGAATTCAGGTGCTGTATCACCTTCATGTACATACCCACATACACTACATACAAATTTAGCCATTGTAATATTTCCTCCTTATAGTATGTTAATCGAGTATATTTTACAACATCCTAAGCAAAATGTGAATGCATTTGCCCTTTTTCTATCACAAGTTTATCCTATAGTGTATCATCTTGTGGATAATCATCTTCCTTGCTTAAAAAAACGATGGCATCTACATACCATCGCTTTCCTCATAATGACATATTTTTACGTTGAAACAACACATTTGCAGCACTAAAACAACCAATAGCAATGAGTAACAAAATACCACTCATATACCAGCCTTTAGCTGCATTGACAATTAAAGCATCTCGATCAAACAACGTCATAAGCGTTGCATATTTCATATTTTCTAAATTACCCTTCATGTTTGCCAACATTTGAACGAGTATAAAGTATATTCCAAATCCTGCGCCAAAGGTTGCTGCCTGCCGATATTCATTGCAGATACAGGAAAACAAGAAACTAATTCCTGCCAGTGCCATATGCAAACACAACACACCGAAATTCAACCGCAGATAGGCTGCCACATCTAAATCCTGAGGAAACATAAATGAGCTACACACTAAACCTAGTAGCGTACAATACGCAATCAGCAAGAGCAGATTGGTAAGCAAAACAAAACATTCTGTCCGCCACACACAGCCACGTGTACTTCC
This sequence comes from Longicatena caecimuris, assembly GCF_004341945.1. GTDB lineage: Bacteria > Bacillota_I > Bacilli_A > Erysipelotrichales > Erysipelotrichaceae > Longicatena > Longicatena caecimuris. Next base: position 95,436 of record NZ_SMBP01000001.1, on the reverse strand, counting down.
CGAGGATAAAAGATATGCCATAGATCCATTATCAACTTTCTTGGCAATGTATTTTAAAGATAACAAAACCGTGAACAAGAAAGGAAATACGATCATTAACATTCCGTATAGATAGGTTGATAAAAAATGCACCAACGTAGCGGTGGAACCATTCATGCCCACCATTGACATGATTTCCGGCATCATTTTGGCAAATTCATCCAATGCACTTCCTAAAGAAGGATCAAACATCGTTAACATGATAGTCGTATACATCGTAAGGATCAAGCAGAAAATCAATAATAATTTCCAGCTATTCTTCATTTCAGTCACATATAACGCTTTATTCACCATGATGCTCACCTCCATAATATTGCATAAAGATTTCTTCCAAGCTTTGATGAGTAACATCAATATCTTCGACTTCATAGTGAGACAGCGTTTGAATGAGCTTAGCTAGATTTTTATGAATTTCAACTTCTACCATATGCTTATGCATTGCTGTAATATAAAACCCCTCCTGTTGAAAGCGGACAACTTCATTTATATTCGCAAAACGGATCTGATAACGGCGTTTTTTAGATTGCCGCAAGGTTTGTGCATCTTCCACACAGACGATATGGCCATCTTTGATAATGCCGATACGATCACATGTTCGTTCAACTTCTTCAAACATATGTGAAGACATTAAGATGCTTTTGCCTTTCATCTTTTCTTCCTGAATTAGATCCACAAAAACATTTTGCATTAATGGATCTAAACCACTGCTGGGCTCATCCAGTATCAAAATTTGGGGATCATGCATAAAAGCAGCGACAATGCCAACTTTCTGTTTCATTCCTTTACTCATTTTCTTAATTCGCCCACTTGGATCAAGTTCAAAACGTTCCATTAATTCTTCACAGCGTCCCATATCTTTCATACCGCGAAACTTTGCCATAAATTTTAAAAATTGCATGCCGCTCATTTCTTCCCATAAGTTTATTTCACCAGGAATGTAGCCAAGCTTTTTTTGTATGGTAGCTGCTTGCTTACCACAATCCATTCCTAAGATAGAACAATTTCCTTCTTTGGCAAAAATAAATCCCAGTAAATGACGAATCGTTGTTGTTTTACCAGCACCATTAGGCCCTAAAAAGCCAAATACTTCTCCCTCATCGATAGTAAAGCTAATATCAAATATTCCCTTACCATGCCCATAGTCACAGGTCATATGCGAAATTTCTATCGCCTTCATCAATTTCCTCCTCACCAAACAGTTTATGTCATCTGTTTTACCATTACTGACATTATAGCAGATTCTTTATAAGCTACAATGATTTTCACATTTTCTCTGCATTTTAGATAGGTTCATTGCATGAACAATACTTCACCTTCTTATAAAATTTATTTCTGCTATGAATCTAACTGTTCAGGAAATGACACTTGTCTATTTCGAATGTAATGGATTGTTTTTTTGTAAATGAAACATAAAAAAAAGAGATCTTCGATCTCTTCCTATTTTCCACGACGTGCTTTACGTGCAGCTTCTGACTTTAACTTACGACGAACGCCAGGTTTTACGTAAAACTCTCTTTTGCGAGCTTCAGCAAGGGTTCCATTTCTTGACACTTGACGTTTGAATCTACGTAAAGCATCATCAAGAACTTCGTTTTCTTTGACTACTACTTTCGGCATGATTTACCCTCCCTTCTGATGCAAGCATATTTATTATACTGAAAAACATATGAAAATGCAACAGAAATATAACATTTTTCTAGCATTTACCCATAAAATATGTGAAAATACCGTCTTATGTATAGATTCCTCTTGCGAAATTCTGCTGTTTTTAGACAAATGTCATCACTTCTCTAGTTCATCCTCTAATCCCAGACAATGTTTGCGAATCACATGGCGTGCAGCGATATGATCGCCAATCCAAGGTTCTCGTCCAAATTCACGATACATAAAAACCTCATCCCCTTTTCCAAGGATAAGTACTGTATCGTTGACATTTGCGCTTTCAATCGCCTGGCGAATAGCCGAATAACGATCCTCGATAAAAATGTTATTGGTATCCTTGATACCACCTTTGATTTCATTTGCAATATCCCTTGGGTTTTCATCTCGTGGATCATCTTCCGTTAGAATAATGCTATCGCAATAGCGATCAGCGATTTCCCCAAACACCTTACGCTTTTTCGTATCACGTTTACCGGCGGAGCCAAATACTGCGATAATTGCATTTCCATCCGGCGTAATGCTATTGGCAAATTCAAAAACCTTTTCCATTCCATCAGGCGTATGAGCAAAATCTACAATCACATTGAAAGCCTGACCCTCATCAATGCGTTCCATACGGCCATCTACCTGTGTTAATTCAGATAAATAAGGAACAATTTCTTTTAATGCAACGCCGCTTTCACACATTGCCGCGATTGCTCCTAGCAGATTATAGATATTATACATAGCGACTAAATTGGTCGTAATTGTATAGGTTTCTCCATGATGAATCAAATCAAAGGTTGATCCATTCGTGCCAATATGGATATTATCACCACGATAATCGGCATCAGCCGTCACACCATAAGATACGATATGTGCTTTACAGCCAGCCACCATTCGTTTAGCAAAAGGATCATCTACATTTATAACGGCCACACCGTCACTCTTTAATTGTAAAAACAATTTGTGCTTAGCTTCAAAATAGTTTTCAAGTGTTCCATGGAAATCCAAATGATCGTATGTCAGATTCGTAAATACGGCTACATCGAAATCAACACTTTGTACGCGCCCCATCTCTAAACCATGCGAACTGACTTCCAGCGCAACTGCCTGCATGCCATAATCAACCATATCCTTCATGGAATGATGTATTAAAATCGGATCTGGTGTAGTTAGACTGGGCGGCATCGTGACATCGCCATAACTGATGGAAATCGTTCCAATATAACCACAAGGTTTAAAATGTGAGTAGACATCTTTAATGATGCTAGTAATCGTACTCTTTCCATTGGTACCGGTCACTCCAAATACCGTTAATTGATGACTTGGGTGTCCATAAAATTTGCTAGCCACCATATTTAAAGTACGATTTACATTTTCGACTTTTATATAGGCTACTCCTTTGTGCATGGTTTCAATGTCTTTCGCATGAACGATGCATACTGCACCTTTCTCGACAACTTCTTCAACAAATTGATGACCGTCAAAAGTCATACCATCCATGCAAAAATACATATCCATCGGCTGAATTTTCCGTGAATCCGTACATAAGCCGCCGATTTCAATATCCGGTGCATTTTCAAATAGCAGAGACAGTTTCATGAGGTACCTCCTTGACGTCGCAGGCGATAAGCTTATCGTCTATATAAGAAGTGATGACAACCTGTTTCATCTGATGCAGCGCTTTTACATCCATTGAACAATATACCTCTAAATATTCACTGGTATGTCCAAAGAGCATGCCATCTTTTTCTTTTTCAAATAATACAGACACTTCTTTTCCTACAAATTTCTGTTTATAAGCAGTATATAACGCTTTTGAACATTGCGCAAGTCTTGCCGCACGTTCTTTCTTTATTTTATTTTCTAAATGCCCGCTCATTGTTGCTGCCACTGTATGATCACGACGAGAATAAGGAAAGATATGCAAAAAGCTTAATTCCATCTGTTTGATATTTTCCATTGTATCAACAAATTGTTCTTCACTTTCCTGAGGAAATCCTACAATGACATCGCTGGAAATACTAATATCAGGCATAAGAGAGCGGATATACTTCACACGTTCTTTAAACCATTCTACATCGTAAGGACGATGCATGTTCTTCAATACTTCATTATTGGCAGACTGTATCGGGATATGCAAATGGCGCGCGATTTTGGGTTCCTTTTGCATAAATGTCAATAATTCATCACTGATTTCATTCATTTCAATACTGGAAATACGAATGCGCCGCAATCCCTTTACTTCTTTACACATCCGTTTCATTAGCTGCGTCAGATTCGTATTTATGTCTCTTCCATATCGACCCGTATGAATACCGCTTAAAACAATTTCCTGATGACCGCTGGCACATAAATCTTGTGCAATCTTAATAACTTCATTCTCTGGTAAAGAACGTTCTGCCCCACGGGCATAAGGAATGATACAATAACTGCAAAATTGGTTGCAACCATCTTGGATTTTTAGAAAAGCGCGCGTCTGATGTTCAAAATGTTGAATCGGCAAAGCTTCAAACACGCGCAAAGCACGAACATCATGTATTTCATTGACCTGTTTTTCTCCTTGCAAGGCTTTTTCAATACGATCAGCCAATGTTCTTTTGCCATCACTACCGATTAAAATATCAACATGTTCTTGTTGTTCTAACTGTTCTTTAGCGGTCTGTACATAACAGCCGACAACAGCAATCAAAGCATTTTGATTCAATGCTTTTGCTTGATGTATTTTCTGACGAGACTTACTACCTGCCGTGTTTGTCACTGCACATGTATTAATGATATAGACATCTGCTTTTTCCTTAAATGATACTTGTTGATAGCCCTTTGCCAGCAAAGCACTCTCATATCCCTGTGACTCATAGGTATTCACCTTACAGCCAAGTGTAGCAATCGCAAATGTTGTCATGATTCTTTCTCCTTCGTTTTTTTCTTTAATCGTTTATGCTGGTACTTTTTTAATTTTTTCTTAAATCGTTCATTTACGATTGGATATTCCAGCAAAAACATGAATAATGCATCCTCATCTTTTTTTAATAGTGCTTTCGCAATTTCAAAACGCATAGCTGCAGGACATTCTTTCTGCTTTGGATCTAATGAAAAGGTAGATACACAAACATCTTGTCGATACACATAAAATCGTTTTGTCAATGGATGATATAAAACATAATCCATGAGCCCTTCGGTTGCACACACCTCGCAGCTACTAAAACCGTGTGCATAGCTTTCATAACCATACATATGTGGAACTACTTCGTTTGCACAATTACGGATAAACGTATGATATTGTTTCAAATCCAACAAGACAATTTCATCTGTATAAAGATGATTAAAACGTGGTGAGAAACACGGCATATAGATTTCTTTATCCTCATATGTGAAATATTCTAATGCTTCTTTTTGTTTTGCTATTTCCAAATTCATTTGTTGTTTTCGTTCTATATAAGTCAAATCATACCAATAGTCAAACATTTGAACATACGTATCAAAAAAGACATCTTCAAATTTACGTTTGTTCAGCAAGGAGTGATATAACATTTCCACATAAAAACAATCACTGTCACTTTTCAAGACACATGGGATATTGTATTCCTTCACCAAAGCACGCATTTTATCGAGTTTCTTTTTATATGATTTAAAATCAAGCAGTTTCTTATCAAATTTCTTATTTACCAGTTGTTCCAGTGTTTTCATGATGATCACCTGCCATTTCATAAAAGAAGGATATGCAGGCAAGTAAACTTAATGCGGCAGTTTCCGCACGCAGGATACGTGCACCTAAAGATACCCTATGAAAGCCAACTTCTTCTAATTGAATAACTTCATCTTCACTGAATCCGCCTTCGCATCCTACCACGATAAACACCTTGTGGGGTGCCGGATATTTTTGCAGCACTTCTTTGACATGCGCACTTTTTACATCTGCACGCTCATAGGCGATCAGCTTTACATCGGCATCTTCACTTGCTTTTATCAATTCAGCAAAACTTTTTGGTGAATCTAGCGCAACAAGTGTTGAACGTTTGCATTGTTCGCAAGCCTCTTGCAAGATTTTATTCCAACGCAATCGTTTTTTATCCACTTTTTCATCTTTGGTTTTCACAACGGTCCGACTGCTTGTAAAAGGAATAATTCGCTGTACACCTAATTCTGCACTCTTTTGTAATAAGAAATCCCATTTTTCTTTTTTAATCAGCCCTTGTGCCAGTATCATATCAACAGGCGTACGGGTGTGATCTTCCATTTCTTCATCCACACATGCAAAAACCTTATGATCACGAAATACCACATGGGCATAATACATATGCCCCTTTCCATCAGCTAAGCGAATAATTTCATCTGGTTTCATGCGCATGACATGTTGTATATGATGCGCTTGTTCGGGTTCCATCTCTACAAGATCGTGTACCTGTAACGGTTTATGTAAAAAGTATTGCTGCATAACCTCACCTCATAACTAATAAATAATACAATATTTTTTTAAATCTTACAATTCCTATTCACTCAAGCTCATGAAAAAACAGTGGAATCCACTGCTTATCGACTCTTCATCTTTCCTTTCGTGGCAAGTGAGCGCAACTGCGCCACCTCGAAAGGTTTTAATATACGATACTCTCCTTGGCGTAAATCGCTGCACTTTAAAAAGGCCAATTCTTTTCGGTGTAAACGACGTACCTCATAGCCCAATGCTTCCATCATTCGTTTGATCTGGCGATTTCTTCCTTCATATATCGTCAAATCAAAACTACATTGATTTTTGGCAACATCCTTTTCTGTCAGCTTAAGCTTCGCCGGTAATGTCTTTTTCCCATCATCTAAAACAATACCTTTTTTGATCTGGATCATTTCTTCCGGTGTCAAAATACCGTTAATTGTCAGATTATACACCTTTGGCATATGATAGCGTGGATGAATGATTTCATTAGCGAATTCTCCATCATTGGTTAAAAGTAAAACACCACTTGTATCATAATCCAGACGCCCTACCGTAAAAATACGTTCTTTACATGGAATCAAGTCAATAACGGTCGTACGATCAAACTCATCATTGCTGGTGCACATTGTTTTTTTTGGTTTGTTCATTAAAAAATAAACTTTATTTTCCTTTTCAATTGGATTTCCATCCACTTCTACTACATCACCGCGTTTTACTTTGTATCCCATTTCTGTGATAATATCCCCATTTACACACACTCTACCCTGTGCAATCATCTCTTCCGCTTTTCTTCTTGAGGCTATGCCAGCTTGTGCAATTACTTTCTGCAAGCGTTCCATGCTACCACCGTCCGTTTCTTCCTAGTTATTTTACATGATAACCTTATTTTTGCAAAGCTTTATTTTCATTTTGTTTAATACGCAGCAGATTATCTCCCATAACTTTTACCATACTGGAAAAAAAGCTGATCAACATTTCCTGAAGAACCTTTCTCGTATCCTCATCTAATTCACTAAAACCTTTTAAAATCACCAGCATATTTTTTATGTTGGTAATAGACAAATCTTTTATCGTATTCGCATTGGTTCGTGATAAAACATCATATATCGCATCCACTGCCAATGCTCGCTGGCTATCTTCCATGTGCGACATCCATTGTTTTAAAGCATGGTCAAAGAGTTCACTGGAGGCCGTTATAGATTGCAGATAAATGAAATCTGCACCTTCTAATTGCCAAGAATATGGATCATGCTGCCAAAGTGACAATTGATTGCTTTGTATGACGTGATAAGCTTCTTCATGCTGTAAAAGCATACCGACAACGCTCGATTGTGGGACATATGTATAAATGCGTGGTAAAATGCGTTGAAAAGACGCCTGCTTTATGATTGTCTTATCAAATCCAGGACCATCCATATTGTATACCCCTGCAATACGATCTTGCAGTGCTTCATTGGCAAAGGCACTGGCATAAACAGCAAGATTGCCTCCTTTTGAATGTCCGCAGATATATAAGCGTCCCTTATAATGCTCGCTAATCTGCTCCACGTATTCCAAAGCATCGTGCTGCGAAGGTATCACAGGTAAAAAACTCATATTAAAATCTTCTTTCCAGCCCACCAATGTGCTGTCTGTACCACGAAAAGCAATGCATATATCTCCTGTTTCCAATAAAAAGCTCATCGCACAAAATTGTTTTTGTTGCTGTTCATCAAAGCGTGATACATAGCGAAAGATTTTAACCTCTCCATATCATCTGCTTTCTGCCATCTCAGATAATATACGTTTATCATTTTCTACCCTTGCTTGTTGTAAGTCAATGTGTAATTTTTGATAGGCCTCATTTACCTGCCGTAAAGACAGTGGAGCGCTTGTCTCATTTAACAACGCATCAAAGCGAACATACGATAAACAACAAAAAGCTAATGCATCTAAATTACGAAAAGCATCTTGCCTCATCGTCAGATCTTTACGCCATGTCAAATATGTGAAAATCGAATCTTTCTCCATATGCTCACTTCCTAACCGCCTTCCTATGTATTTTAACAAAGATTTTGTTATCTGTCACTTTGAAAAGACAGCGTTTCACGCCGCCTCAGCCAAAAAACCATACTGTTAAAAAAATCGCCATCGCAATGCCGGCAACATCCGCAAGCAGCCCAATGGGCAATGCATTCTTTGTTTTTTTAATGCCGACACTGGAAAAGTATAAAGTGATGACATAAAATGTTGTATCTGTAGAACCTTGGATAATACTCGCCATGATTCCTTGTAAAGAATCAACTCCACAAGTTTTAAAAATATCGACAAGCACTGCTAAAGAGGCATTACCAGAAATCGGGCGAAAAAAGACCATCGGCCATATCTCTTTAGGAATTCCTTCAATATAGGTAGCAATCCCATTACAAATAACTTCCATTAAGCCACTTTCTCGCAATAAAGTAATAGCACACATCATTGCTAATAATGCAGGATAAATATCACTAAACAAAAAAATACCATCTTTTACACCTTCAATAAATGAATGATACGCATTTACACGACGCAACAAAGCGATTACACAGATGAAAAGAACTAGTAATGGAAGAATATAAGAAGTGTTAATCACGATAATTCCACCACCTATCCACGCATAGCCCTACAAATGAGGCAAAGCAAGTTGAAAGAATGGCGAACGGCATAAATCCCGTAACATCTAAAGAATGGAAAGAGGAGCGCATGGCGATGATGGTCGTACTTAATAAAGTAACACCCGCTGTATTTAAAACCAGAAACGTTACCATCGAACGGCTGGCTTCTTCTTTATGGGGGTTATGTTGTTGCATACCTTGCATCGCTTTTAAACCCATTGGTGTAGCTGCTGAACCTAAGCCTACCATATTCACGATTACATTGCTGGCAACATATCCCAATGTTTCGGCATCATTCTTTAAATCAGGAAATAAGCGTTTTAAAATCGGATGTGCCAATTTTTCTAAAGCCGCTAAAATTTTAGCATCTCTGGCAATATATAACATACCATTCCAAAATGCTGTCACACATAACAATGGTACAACAAAATCAAATGTTTCTTTTCCAACGCTGACAAACACCGCATTAATTACATCCACCCGTCCATTGCAAAGGCAATAAAGAACAGTGATGCAGATAATCAACAACCATATGACATTCATGAGAAAAGCCCACCCTTCTTATGTCTTACTTTTTTATAGGGAAAATTATAGACTTGCTGATTGTTCCCATTACGTATTTCTATAATGAATTCTTTATCTTCAAAATGCGAGCTCACCATAAGCTTTGCTTGTTCCTTTTGAGTAATGGTAACAGCGATATCCTCAGGTATGCAGATTTGTTTATGATCTATGACATATTTTCCTTTGGCCAGGATAGGAATTACCTTAATCTCATCGAAAACTTTGGTGTGCTTTTGCTCATGAAAAGTAAAGTCATCTCCCATACCAAGCGTAACGATGACATTTTCAACATTTTCATGCTTCGCTGCGCTGATCAAAGTCCTTCCAGCTTTCTTCGTAAATCCTGTTTTCCCGGCGATAGCAAAAGGATATTCAAATAAGAGTTTATTTTTATTGCGCCAGCGATAGTTCCATTCACTCGTATAATACTTGGTTCCGCTTATTTCACGAAAGGCAGGGTTTTTCATAGCATAAGACATCAGCAATGCCATGTCATATGCACTGGACAAATTGCCACCATCTTCTTCATCTAAACCACTGGGATTTGCGAAATGTGTATCTAGCATACCGATTTCTTTTGCTTTTTCATTCATCATCTGGACAAATTTTTTTTGTGTCTTACCAATATGCAAAGCGATTTCTAAGGCTGCATCATTACCACTCCTAAGCATTAATCCATATAATAACGAGCGCAGCGATACCTGTTGTCCTTCCTTTAAATAAATCATGGAACCATATGCCTGTTTTAATTCCTTCCCGGTTTTCCATGTTGCATTTAAATCACCTTTTTCTAATGCAAGTATCGCTGTCATCACCTTCGATATGCTAGCAACACTTTGCACCTTGTGCATATCCTTTTCCTCTATGACTGTATTATCTGCATCACTCATCACACAATAAGATTGCCCATGCACAGTTTCTAAGTTGATTATCAGACACAAGAAAAAGCAGAGCAGTTTTTTCATTCTCATCACCTGTTGAAGTATATGTTAACCAGATGCTTTTCATGCTCTTCTTAGATAATAGAATTCGCTAAACATAAAACGAAAAAGCGTCGTATAGTCATAAAAATCATTGCTATAACTACCCTATAAAGAATGCTGTCAGCATACCTAATCCACAAATATAAACTTGACTTTTTTAGATGATAATTATAAATCGACAGCATAAATGTATAAAATCATTCATCTTACCCTTCTTAATCACCACATGAAAAGAGGAGCCACGCATGCTCCTCCTTTCTCTATTATGCCATATCCCATCGTTTCTCTTCGATTTCCTTTGATATGACACTCCAAGGTACTTTGTTTGTTTACTTACAAAGCCTTTTGAGTTTTCCATTTTCTCATTCTTTACACACTCATTCAGCTTTATTTTCAACAGCCTGTGTTATCTGCGACTACCTTATTTCCTGACTTCCTTATTTCGCATATGTCCTTATCCATAGTTCTAAGTATCATCAGTTTTGTCGTTTACCGGCTTCCCTTGGCTCTTACAGGATGCCACTACGCGCTGATCTTGTATATGATCGTTTTTTTATTATGTGCGACATATCTCTCATCAGTTTCATGAACCCTTCCTGTGATAAGCTTTTTTCATACCTTTCTTGGTACGTCTTTACTATATACTTAGGTGTTTTATCTGTAAATCCTTCTGGAAAAATAGGAAGCTTATTGGTAAAATCAGTAAAAAAGAGAAATTATTCAAACAATTCCTCATCTCTTTCTTCTTTGAATTCCGGAAGATCCGGCAATTCTTTTAAACTTTCTAACTTAAAGGTATCCATAAATTCTTCTGTTACCTCATAGAGAAATGGTCTACCTGGTGCATCTGTTCGGCCACATTCTTTAATCAGATTACGCGCCAACAACTTACGTACCATCATATCACAATTGACACCACGAATTTCTTCAATTTCAACACGTGTAATCGGTTGCTTATAGGCCACGATCGCCAAGGTTTCTAACGCCGCGCTAGATAAAGTGGACATTTTCGTAGATGAAAATAGCCGTTGCGCATATGGATGAATAGACTCTTTTGAAACAAATTTATATACACCACCAAAGCGTACCAATTCTATACCATGTGTGTTCTCAAGATATGCTTTCATCATCGTGTCTAATGTTTCTTCTAATTCTTCCTTACTGACTTCTTCTAGACAATCTAAGAGTTGTTCCATCGTTATGCCTTCATCTCCACTCAGAAACAACAATCCTTCCAATATTGGTTTCAAATGCTCATGCATATACAACTTCTCCTTTGATAATCCAAATTACATCTTGCGCATCAAGTGTAAATGTGATTTCTTTATGTTTAATTAAATCCAAAACTGATAAAAAGGTCACAATAACCATATGCAAACTGTCACAATCACTACATAAATCTTCAAAGCTCATTTTACCAACAAAATCACGGAGCCGTTTTTTAATTTGGACGACGCGTTCATCCAGCGATAACTCTTTCACCGTCATTCTGGTTTCCAAAGGATGTGATAATGCCATACGTCTTAAAACACGATTCATAGCCTTAATCAAATCATAAGGATTACCATCAATTTCTGCTTCCGTAACCGTATGTACCCATTTATTGGTTTCTTCACTTATCGGCTTGCTCATCATCAACTGACGTTCTTCATATTTCTGTTCAAACTGAGCACTTACCTCTTTGTAACGCTGATATTCCAATAGACGTTTTACTAGCTTTTCGCGTTGATCCTCTTCATATTCTTCCTCAATCACTACTTTTTCCCTTGGCAATAGTTTCTTACTCTTATACTCCAAAAGTCCTGCTAACTCAGCTAAATACTCGCTGGCAACTTCCAGATGCATGGATTCCATCGCATTTAAATATTGCAGATATTGATCTGTTAAGATATTCATATCCAAATCAAACAAATCCAATTTATTATCTTTGATCAGATGCAGCATTAAGTCCAAAGGACCTTCAAACTGATCGATCATGATCGTAAATGCCATGAAATCACCTCGCGCTTAATTATATCAAAAAAAAAGCGGAATGAGTAGAATTATTTTTATATGCTTAAGATTACCAGCATTATGTCGAATGGCAAGTGAAAAATCACTTTTCATATGAATATGAAAATATATTCTTTTTTAACGCCATTATCCTTAGCAATTAAGCAATTAGATCATGGATAAGCAACCCTTTCTGTCTTAATTGGGTTATGGAAATATATCAAAATAGCATTTCATCCTACACATTACACCTTCCATAAAAATTTGTAATAGCGATTAAAAAGCTGAAATCACTTAACGATTTCAGCCACTTTCATGTATATCGCATCATTTTTTCAACTGATATTAACACTGAATTTAAGATGATCGCAATCCATCCCCTGTTGCTTATAAAAATGATGTGCATACTTGCGCGATTGTTTGCTAGAAAGTTCTAACTGTATACAAGACTGCTGTTTTGCGAACGCAAGCGCCTGTGCAAACAATGTACTGCCATACCCCTGCCGTTGTTTATCTTTTTTGACGATGAGTTCTTCTATCATAGCGATGTTGGCACAATGATGTAAATGATAGAGTATCCGTAAAGATACATAACCAATAATTTCTTCATCATTTGTTAAGACCCATGCCTTCATACTTCTGTCCTTGCGTTGCATCGCAAATCCTTTCATAAATAAAGCCTTATTCAACTCTTTATTTTCTAATTCACAAAGCAATTCATATACAGGCGTTTCATCCCCTGACATTACTTCCCGTATTTCCATCATGCTCACCTCAAATTAAGTATATCATATTTATTTTTTTCTCGCTTTATTTACGCGAATCGGAGAACCAAATAAGATACGACTACATTCTTTATATGAGAATGGTATCAATGGATATAAATAAGGAAATTTAATCGTTTTCGTAGACATTAAAACGACAATATGTAGAAATACCCCGAAACAGAAGCCAGTTTGTCCAAAGAATAAAGCTAATGCGCCAATAAAAATACGAAATACTTTATTAGCCAATGATAACTCATAAGATGGAGTTAACAGATTGCCAATGTTACACAACGCCACCATAATTAGAATTTCTTTGGTATAGGCACCTAGCTCTATTGCCATATCCCCTAATACAAAAACAGCGATAAAGCTCATGATGCTCGATAAGATCGTCGGTGTATGGATGAGCGATTGCCGTATCCATTCCACCACAATATCTGCCAAAATAATTTGAAAGCCAAATGTAAATAAGTGTACATTTTTCATAGGTAAGTGCAGCATGGTTGGATTTTGATCTATGACAAGGGCTATCCATAATGGCAACAAGTATAAGGAAAACAGAATGCCAATCAGGCGTAGGATACGTGTAAAAGATGCGACAATAGTCGTTTGTGTATACTCTTCAATTTGTTTCGTTTGTTCAAAAAAGGTGGTAGGTAAAATAACGGCTGTCGGCGCATTATCCACCAAGGCAACCAAATATCCTTGCAATAAGTGAATAGCACAGATATCCGGACGTTCTGTATAGCGAACATGTGGATATGGATTTAAAGTTTTTCCATATAACTGTTCAACCAAATTACGCTCACTTAAAATTTCTGTTTCACTCAATTGTTTCATTCGTGTTTCAAAATCGCTGAGCACATCTGGATCTACTAGATGTTTGATATACACATAAGCAACATCTGTGCGTGTTTTTACTCCTTCTTTATGCATAATGACACTAAGGCGAGGATCACGGATGCGCCGACGTATTAGGCCGACATTTAAAATGACATTTTCAACAAAACCATCATGTGCTCCGCGCACGCTTCTTTCAACACTTGGTTCTGCATTGCTACGCGATGGATAATGTCTTGTTTCAATGCAAAAATAATATTGAGAACTATCCAACAATACTAAGCATTGCCCACTAAGCATGTTAATTACTGCTTTTTTGGGGTCCTTCACCTTTTCCACCGAGCCAGGATAAAAGGTCAGTTCCACATGGTTAGTTGCCGTTATCGTCAAGCCTTCTACCAGATTGGAAATCAGTTGACTATCCGATAAAGAAGAAAGAAAAAGCAAGATCGCATCATGTCCTTCAATCTGCAAATGCCGTTTTACAACATCAAAGGAATCAGACAACTCTATCGTTAACTGTTGTAGGCGTGCTTGTAGCTGTTCCTTCATGATTTTGGTTTGCACAAAATGGCTACAAAGAAAGCAAACAAAATACCACTCGTGATACCGGCAGCAGTTAAATCAAACATGCCAAGTAAAATACCGAGCAGTCCTTCTTTTTGGGCCTGTGCTAATGCCCCATGAATCAAACTATGTCCAAAACTAGTAATAGGAAGACTTGCCCCCATACCAGCAACCTTTAACAGCCAATCATAAATACCAAAGGTGTCCAAAGCTGCTCCGATAGCCACAAATAAAGAAGTGATATGTCCGGCCGTTAATTTGGTATGATCATATAAAAGTTGTCCTGCTAATGAAATACCGCCACAGACTAAAAAGGCATAGACAAAAACCATATCATTCACTCCTTTCGTAAACGATGCCATGAGCAATACAGGGAATCGTTCCTTTTTGTTGTACAGCGACGGGTGATAATAAAGCACCCGTTGCTAAGACCATGATACGATGATATTCCCCTTGTTCCAAACGATTTAACAAATCACTCATAGATACACACATGCTACATGCGCAACCACTACCACCACAAAACACATCCTGTTTACTATTATCATAGATCATCAATCCACAATCAGATAACCGATTTTCTATTTCATATTGTTCCTGCGTTAATAAGTCCGTTAGAAACGCAAAGCCAACTTGCGATAAATCACCGGTCACAATGCGATCAAAATCGGTAATCTTTTGCTTACTCTCTTTTAAATACGTCGTCAACGTATCATAAGCAGCTGGAGCCATCGCTAATCCCATATCATTCGCATCGGTGTGATTCCAATCAACAATCTTACCAGGAACAAAAGCAGTGACTTTGATGTTCGATGGCTTTGTGCCTAAGACAATAGCACCGGCGCCACAGACAGTTGTCGTTGTCGTATCTTTTTTCTGTATGCCATATTCATTAGGAAAGCGAAATTGACGTTCTGCTGCAGCTGTATGTGAGCTGGTAAAAGCCATTGCATGAGATGCCATATGATGTTCTATCCACATGGCCGCAGTGCCAATGACCAATGAACTTGTAGCACATGCTGCATACATACCAATAAAAGGTACTTGAAGATCTTTCGCAAAATAATGCGAGCTCATTAACTGATTCAATAAATCGCCACCTACCAGCACATCCAAATCAGAAACTTGGAGCTGCGCTTTTCGTAAAGCAATATCACTTGCGTCATATAATAAACGACGTTCTGCTTTTTCAAAGCAATCTTCACCACAGTAGGTATCTTCATAACATTTATCAAACTGCTCTGCTAATGGACCTTTTGCCTCAACAGGGCCACCTACGGCAGAGCGTGATGTCACATAGACATCATGAAATTGAATAATTGCCATCATTATCCTCCAAATAAGATAAAACGAATCATCCCAAATACAAAGGCTGAGGCAATGCCATATGTTAATACAGAACCGGCAAGCTTAAACATATTGGATCCAATACCATAAATTAGTCCTTCACTTTTTCCTTCTAAAGCACAAGCAGTTAAAGAATTCGCAAACCCGGAAATAGGAATAAATAAACCTGCTCCACAAACCTGGGCAAATTTATCATAAATACCCAAACCAGTTAAAATCGCAGTAATTAAGATTACCGTTACTACGGTCATCGAAATAGCTGTTTTTTCATCAACGCCCAATAGTGTTTGATATGCCATCATAACGAATTGAGCAGCGATTGCCAAAGCTCCACCGCTGAGAAAAGCAATCACTTCGTTTTTCACATAATGTGATTTTGGCGCATGTTTTTTCGCCGTATCTTTTATTTTTTTCTGATTCATATGCATCCTCCTTTATAACGCTAGTATGCACAACGTTTCTTGCATTATGTATAAAGCACATTCGGAAACCATGAAGAATTCTCATTCTAAACATTTCAAGAACACTTCAGTCAATCTTCACGATATGACCATTTTCCAATCAATCTTTACCATCATAATGAAAGGGCAAAGACTTATTTACCATAAGGAGGAGCTATGATATGAAAAAAAGAATTGTTTCACTATTTGCCTTGGCAATAACAGGTGTAGTATGTTTAACACTATATTCCCTAGGGGATATACATCTTGTTATGGAGATCATGGGAATAGAACAATATGAAGAAACGATACATGCAAAAGAAGATATAAAGACAACGATCGTATTAGATAGTGGCCATGGTGGTTATGATACAGGATGTATTGCTAACGATGGTACTTATGAAAAAGATATTACTTTAGCGATTGCTTTAAAAACGGGAGCATTATTATCTTCCTATGGCTATCATGTCGTTTATACACGTACAAGTGATGAAGTAAGTTGGTCTAACAACAATAAAGATGATTTAGCTACACGTGTAGCGATTGCCCAAGAAGCAGATGCCGACTATTACATATCTATCCATATGAATGCAAGTGAAAATAATGATGGAGCAAATGGCTTTGAAATTTATGTAAAGGGCAACAACGAACGTATCTTACAAATCGCTTCACGTTTAGAATCATCGCTTACTTCATTGGCCTATACTAATGATCGCGGCATTAAAACAACAGCTTCTTCTCCCCTGTATGTCATTGATAACAATACAGTACCTGCCATGCTGATTGAATATGGTTTTCTTACTGATCAAAACGATGCAGCCTATGTATGCAGCGAAGATGGGCAACAAAAGTTAGCACAACAATTAGCCATCAGCATTCAGAAAAATGTGCCTCTTAGTAAAAGCTGATTTGTTATATATTTTTTTATAAAACGGTAAAAAAACTATGACACCATATAAAGAAAATGCTATAATATTACAAAGTGGTATGCTCATAATTTCTTTATGATGTATCGTATATAAAAATGGTGATTATATGACAATGGATGAAGCAAGAGCTTTAGTGACTCAATTAAATTTAGTATTTGACATCGTACGTTTTGTCGATGTGCGCATGATGCAGGAATATACCTTTGCTGAAGATGGGCAATTTATAGGCCATCCATACCATTGTTACAATGTCTGGAAGAAGAAACGTCGCTGTGAAAATTGTATTTCAGCGAAAGCTTTTATCCATCGTGGACGTATGACAAAATTTGAATTTATTGATAATGAAGTGTATCATGTAATAGCTATGTATACGGAAATTGATAAGATAGCCTATGTGTTAGAAATGGTTACGCTTATAACGGATGAGGCTTTGTTCTCTGCGTATGGAAACAATGAATTTGTAGAAACCATTAATCGTTATAACCGTAAACTGTATACGGATCCTTTAACTGGTGTATACAATCGACGCTATTATGAAGAACAGTTAAGTGGGCTATCGAAAGAGTTTTCCATAGCCATGCTAGATGTTGATGATTTTAAAAATATTAACGATACGTATGGACATAAAGCCGGTGACGATTCCCTATGCAATATTGTGACGACCATATCCTCCCTATTAGTAGAAGATGACTCTTTGATACGATATGGTGGAGATGAATTTTTGATTTTGTTTCAACATATGAATAAAACAGGATTCATTCAAAAGTTAGAAAGTATTCGCAAGGCAGTAGAAAATATTCGTCTACAAGATTATCCTAGCATTAAGTTATCGGTTAGCATTGGTGGAATATCCGCAATACAAGAGGCAATGGATGCCATAGAGGCTGCCGATATTCAGCTTTATAAAGCGAAACATAGTAAAAATTGTGTCCAGGTGGATTAAATAAGGAAATGCTTTGGTTTCCTTTTTTGCTATTTCTTATGGGTTTCTTTGTGAAGAAAAGGTATAATGTAGTTGAGAAAAGATAAGAAAGCAACTTTTTACATATTATAATAGTCTCACATTCGTGTGAGAGATTGGAGAAAATCATGCAAAAAAAACGATCTTCGAAAACCCTTTATGAAGGTACTATCTTTACCGTTACAAAAGATGAAGTAGAAATAAAAGGATGTGTCTATGAACGCGACATCATCCATCATCATGGTGGTGTTGGTGTTTTAGCCATCAAAGAGGATAAGATCCTTTTTGTAAAACAATATCGTTACGCAATTGGTAAACACACCTTAGAAGTACCTGCTGGTAAATTAGAAAAAGGTGAAGATCCTTATACTTGTGGCTTGCGGGAATTGGAAGAAGAAAGCGGGCTTACTAGCCCTTTATTGCATCAACTATGTACCTTGTATTCTACTCCTGGATTTTGTAATGAAAAAATATATCTGTATTGGACAGATCAGTTAACACAGGTGGAAAATCCCGCACCTATGGATGAAGATGAAGATATTGAAGTTTTATGGATACCAATAAAAGAAGCTTTGGATATGGTTGAAACCGGAGAGATTGAAGATGGAAAAACCATTGTTGCTGTACAATTTGCCGCTATACATTTTTCCTAACTATACTAAGTTTCAAAAAAAGCATCCTTATAGCTAAAAAAGAAGATTGCATACTATTATAAACATAGTTGTGCAATCTTCTTTTTGGATATTTGAAAGAGGCAAGTGATTACGCTCACCTTCATCAAACATTACGCTGAAAACTTAAGAAGCGCGTACCCTGAAATTGTAATTCACCTTGATCTTTTTCCGCAAGTTGTCCATACAATTTACCAGACACGCGAAATTCTCTACGCTCGCCATTTTCTAATTCAAAAGTGACGTAGTAAGTTGTTGTACTTGATGAAACATTATCACCATTGCCATAATGATCTACATCTATGCGTTTTGTGACAATACATGCTCGATGCGATTCTTGTTCTGCATGATTATTACGCTGCCATTGTGCAATACCACGAACAATTGCCACCACAAAAATACCAATGACAATAACAAATATAATCCCGATGATGGCAGGTACGATATCAAATACTGGATCTTCCACTTCAAACATATGCTATTCCTCCTATCCAATCTATTTTTTTAATGCCGCTTCCCAAGCTAATTGAAACGCACTTTTTTCTTGTTTCACTGCCTGTTCCTGTTTACGCATATACGCTTTCAGCTCCTGCTTCCCTGCTTTATTGTTTTTTTGTTTCAACTGTTCATTAAAACGATCAAATTTCTCACGGAAACCACAAGTACACGTATATAAGCGTTTTTCTTTTTCTCCGACTACCGTCAATTTCTTATGACAGTTAGGACAACGGGCATTGCTGTTTAAGGTAAGATTTTGTTTATACTTGCATGCAGGATTGCTGCAAACCAAGCGTTTTCCACGCTTCCCATTTACTTCCAACAAATAATTGCCACATTCCGGACACTTTTTCTGTGTCATATTATCGTGGCGATAACTGGCTTCGCTTTGTTTCACCGCTTCTACCAAACTTGCCGCATAGCTTCTCATCTCTTTCATGAACTGCTGTGGCTTTAATTGCTGTTGACTGATCTTTGTCAGCTTATCCTCCCATTGTGCCGTTAACAAAGGCGAACGCAATTGTTCTGGAACAAGGTTGATCAATTGGATACCCTTGCTTAAAGGATAAATGGTATTCCCTCTTTTTTCAATATAATTTACATGAAAGAGCTTTTCAATGATATCCGCACGAGTAGCTACCGTACCGATACCATTGGCATCTTCTAACACTTGTTTCCATTTTGCATTGTGAATAAATTTTGCAGGATGTTCCATTGCTGACAGCAAACTTGCTTCAGTATAACGAAGCGGTGGTTTTGTAAATGATTTCTGTTTGATGACTTGGCGTATCGCATAGTTCTGCCCTTGTTTTACGATTGGCAGACTTTGTATTTCTTCTTCCTCTTCCTCATCGAAAACATCATTACGCTGATATAAACTGCGCCAGCCTGCCTGCTTCATGATCTTCCCGCTCGCAAAGAAATGATGTTTATTGCAAGATCCTTCAATGCGTGTCTTTTCATATAGGCACACATCGGATAAAACCGCTAAAAAGCGGCGAATAACCAAATCATAGATACAACGTTCATCATGACTCAAACGCTGCAGCTCAACATATTCTTCTGTTGGAATGATGGCATGATGATCACTCACCTTGCTATCATCCACAATACGCTTGTTTACCTTGATTCCCTTTTTTAAGATCATATGCGCAAATGGCTCATAGGCATCAATGGCAATCGCTTGCAAACGCTCTTTTAATGTAGGAACGATATCTGCGGATAAATAACGAGAATCACTCCGTGGATAGGTTAATACTTTATGCGTTTCATATAAGCTTTGCATGAGATTTAACGTATATTTTGCACTAAAACCAAAACGTTTATTAGCATCACGTTGCAATTCCGTCAGATCATAAAGCTGTGGCGGCAATTCCTTCTTGCTGCTGCATTCTACTTTATCAATGGTGATATTCCCATGGGCTAAGGAATGTTGCAATTGCTCGGCCAATGCCAAATCAAATAAGGCCGCCTGCCCTTGCTTTCGATATTCCATGACAAAGCCATCCAGTTCTACTTTGATGGTTGCAAATTCCTTCGGCTGAAAGTGGCGAATTTCTTCTTCACGCGCAACAATCATCGCTAGTGTTGGTGTCTGGACACGTCCGGCAGACAGCTGTGCATTGTATTTGCAGGTCAATGCTCTGGTAACATTTAACCCAACCAGCCAATCAGCCTCTGCCCGACATACCGCACTTTTATATAAGGGCTCAAATTCCTTTGCAGGACGCAGATGGGCAAAACCTTCTTTGATTGCTTTATCCGTCTGCGAAGATATCCATAAACGTTGCATCGGCTTATGACAATTGGCCTTATCTATGATCCAACGAGCAACCAATTCGCCTTCTCTACCCGCATCAGTCGCAATGATGATCTGTGTCACATCCTTACGTTGCAACAATGTCTTCACCAATCGGTATTGACGAGCCGTTTGTGAAATAACCTTAAGTTTCATCTTCTCCGGTAACATTGGCAGATCTTGCATATCCCAAGTTTCATAACGTTTATCATATTCACTAGGATCTGCTAACTCCACCAGATGCCCAAAAGCCCAGGTGACCACATATTGTTTATTTTCCATATAGCCATCTTTGGCCATCGTACAACCTAAGACACGCCCCAATTCTTTACCAACCGATGGTTTTTCTGCTAATACCAGTGTTTTCATTGCTCATCCTCCCAAAAGCCTGCCAGCTTCATTAATTGCTTTGCATTTGTTGTCTGACAGCGTCCTTGTTTCAAAGTATAATCAAAACAGATACGATCCTTTTCATAATACTCTGAGAAATGATAATTCTTTGCCTGTATTTGATTATTGTTTTCTAAGTCACATAATTCAAAATCATGTGTAGACACCATGGTGATGATCCAAGGCTGATGCAATCGTTTGATCGCTTGAATAGCACACTGAATACGATCTGCGCTATTGGTGCCTTTAAAGATTTCATCAATTAACACCAGCATAGGCTCTTTTGTCTTGCTGGCATCCATCATTTCCTTAATGCGCAAGATTTCTGCATAAAAGGTCGAAATCCCTTCACTAACATCATCTTGTACTCGCATACTTGTATATACATGTACGATAGCAGAGCTACAAGTTTTTGCACATACCATAGCCCCGGCATGTAATAAGATCATGTTCATCCCAATCGTTCGTAAAAACGTCGTCTTTCCTGACATATTACTACCCGTAATTACATAAGAACCATCTTTCGCAGCAAAGTTATTTTTGACTGCTTCCTGCTCTTGTAATAACGGATGGTGCATGCCCTCCATAGTAAAGGATGGCTGTTCTTGTACAAGCAGTGTAGGAAATGTCACCGTATCTTTGGCATAAGACAATTGCGCAAGGGATACCAGCATTTCCATCTGACCAATCGCTTTTAGCCATGTTTCTACATGAATGCCATATTTCTGCCGCCAGTTGTGATAAGCTCTGGCACAGTGAAAATCTAACAAGAAACAACCGTTCAATAAAATATTCATAATAAAATTATTACGTGCCTGGACAAACCCTAATAAGATATTCAGGTGGTTCATGCCTTGCTTGGCATCTTGTAAACGTTGCTGCAATTCTAAAAGATACGCACTATGAAAGCTTGTTTCCTGCATTCTTTTGATCATACGTTCATAATCCTTCATCAGCTCTTGCATCTTTCCAACTGTTGCCAGTTGTTCGCCATGCGATAGCGTAGCCAAAAGTGATACACATAACGATAGTGTAAAACCAACACTAAACAGTAGATAACTTTTACCTAAAAAAGCCATTCCGATCAATCCTAATAAAGTGATACAAGGCAAACCATAAGATAACAAATGAGCTAAGAGCGATTGTGGTTTGCTTGCTTTTTGTAAATCCGCGTAAAATTTATCTAACAGGCGTTTTTTTCGTTTTCGCCCATGCTTTTCAAATAACTTTAACAACTGAACCATTTCCATTGTGAATGCTTCCTGTTGCACGCACTCCTTCACCGCTTCTTGGCGTTTTAAAATCGTTTCTTTAGCAACGAATTGCCAGCTGAATGCAGCAGCTAAAGCAGCTCTGCCTTCTTCGGTTTTCGCAACGCTAAGATACTGAAATAAGCTAGCCTTGCCAAAGATATCTAAATCGTATGCCTGTGTGGTTTTTTCAGTAAGAAAATCACTGCCCTCATCCAAGAAGTTTTTCCAATCATTCCCTTTTCGTTTTACGATATCTTCATATGCTTCCTTTAGCAGCTGCGTATCTTCCATCGTGCTTTTTATTTCCGTATGTTTATAAACAGTTAGAAAAAACATACATAAAACAAGGCCACAGCCTCCATACCATAGCCATCCTGTATCTTGATACCCCTTATAAAAGCAGAATACAAACAATGCTACTTCCAGCAATCTTATAATCGAAAATTGATGCGATTGCTGTTGCATCCGTGTGAATTGTTCTGTTAATTGTTTTATTTTTGTTTGAATATATGCGGCGTCCATGATAAAACTCCTCTCTCATAGGTATCATTATACCATATTCACCCTGTGATGATGGTATGGAATTGCCTATTCTGCAAAATTAAAAGTTCTTTGTGAATTGCAGGGATCATTAGAAATACGATGTATCTTTGGATATCACAGGTTTCTTTAAGATTCATTATTTCATTATCACTATCGTAATTTTCACGCAAAAAAATAGAACTCCGGTGTTATCCCTTTGAGTTCTATTTTTGCTAATCTTCGTATTTACATATCCAATCGTTTTTTTATGCTTTATTCAAACAGTGATAAAGCTTCAAAATCTTCTTCTTCCACTTCTTCCTGTTTAGGTAGTTCACGAAGTTCTACTTTAGGAAGTTCTTTTAACAAATAGAAATCCGTAATTCCCTTTAACATAGCAGAGAACGTTGCATCCTTTGCCATAAGTGGAATGTCCTTTGAAACCACCTTATGGATCTCACTATTTGCAATCACAATTTCATCATTTAAGTCATGTAGACTGATATAAGCAATGTGATATGGTTTGGATTTTACTTTTTTACATAGCATACTGCCTTTGGTAGGTCGCCCTGTTACATCGATATCTGTCAGCTTCATACGTTTGCATGCACAATCATCACTAAAGACAACCAGCTGGCGATTATCATTGTTATAAATCAGGGCACTCGCAATTTCATCCTCAACCAAATTCATCGCTTTTACACCCTTTGAACGTGGTGAAGTTGCCGGTATCAAAGAGATTGGATAGCGTGTGATATAACCTTTTTTGGAAGCAATCAAAATCTCATCTTCTTCATATGCTACATATGTCTGTACGACTTCATCATCTTCCAACAGCTTCATATTGCTCATGGTTTTATTGTTGCGTGATACCTCATATTCACAAATTGCGGTTTTCTTGACCAAGCCATGGCGGGTAATGGAAAGCATATACGCATTTGTTTTAAAATCTTTGACAATGAAAGCATCTGTTATTTTTTCATCCGATGTTATTTTAATCTTTGAATTGATATGCGAACCAATTTCTTTCCATTTCGCATCATCAACTTCATAGACCGGCACATATCCATATGTACCCTTTGAGGTAAAGAAGAGGATGTTATCTAACGTATTCACTTCTCCATAACCAATCAAATGATCGCCTTCCTTAATGCCCGTCATTGCATCATTTGCTGCACCATAACTGCGCATTGACACGCGTTTCACATAACCATCGCGAGAAATTGTGAACATGACTTGTTCTTGAGGAATCATAGCAACCTTATCAATGACGATTTCCTCGATTTCATGTTCGATTTTTGTTAAACGTGGCGTAGGGAAAGCTTTTTTCACTTCTTTTAATTCCGCAACCATCACTTTCTTTAATTTTTTCGGATCTTCCAGAATTTCGTGCAGTTCTTTAATTTCCGCTTGCAAATTAGCAAATTCTTCACGCAACTGCGTGATATCGGTATTTGATAAGCGATAAAGGCGCATTGTGACAATTGCTTCCGCTTGTGGTTCACTAAAACCAAATGCTTCAATGATCTTTACTTTGGAATCTGCTTTATCTTTACTAGAGCGAATCAAGGCGATAATTTCATCTAAAATAGATACTGCTTTGATTAAGCCCTCTAAGATATGACAGCGTTTTTCTTTTTTATCCAGATCAAAGGCACTGCGCCGTAAAATAACTTCACGGCGATGGGCAATAAAAGCATCTAGCATCGCTGCCAAGCCCATTTGAACCGGACGTTTATCCTTTATGGCAATCACATTATAGTTATACGATACCTGAAGGTCGGTATTCTTATATAAATAATTCAAAATAAGCTGGGCATCGGCATCCTTTTTCAAATCAATGACGACTCGTAATCCATTACGATCACTTTCATCACGAACATCTAAGATACCATCAATTTTTTTATTCAATCGAATGTCATCAATCTTTTTCACCATGTTGCTTTTGACAACTTCATAAGGAATTTCATGCACAACAATCTGCTGTACCGTCTTTGTTTGCTCTATTGATACCTTACTGCGCACCATGATACGTCCTTTACCACTTGTAAAGGCATCTTTGATACCATCTAATCCCTGCACGATACCTCCGGTAGGAAAATCAGGGCCTTGTACAAATTCCATCAAATCATCCAATGTGCAATCTGGATGCTGAATGCGATATATGCTGGCATCAATACACTCTCCTAAGTTATGAGGTGGAATATTGGTCGCATAACCGGCTGCGATACCAGTAATCCCATTTACTAAAAGGTTGGGATAGCGAGCAGGCAATACGGTAGGTTCCATTGCTGTATCATCAAAATTAGGAGCCCAGCTAACAGTATCCTTATCAATATCTTGCAGCAGATATTCACTGATCTTACCTAAACGCGCTTCGGTATAACGCATAGCCGCTGCCGGATCATCATCAATAGATCCATTGTTCCCCTGCATATCAATCTGGGGTGTACGTATTTTCCAATCTTGTGACATGCGCACCATCGCATCATATACCGAAGAATCCCCATGAGGATGGTAATTACCAATAACCAAACCAACGGTCTTCGCACTTTTTCGATAGGCCTTATCCCATGTATTGCCGTCCACAAACATAGCATAAAGAATCCTGCGTTGTACAGGTTTTAAGCCATCACGTGCATCTGGCAGAGCACGTTCCTGAATAATATATTTTGAATAGCGACCAAAGCGATCCCCCATAATTTCTTCTAAAGGAGATGTCAGAACATTCGCATGATCAACAGCTTCTTCTACTGTTTTTTTCTTCATCGGTTATGCACCTCCACTTGATAATCATCTTCCAGGGTAAAGGAAACATTTTCCTCAATCCAGTCACGGCGTAGATTTGCTTTATCTCCCATTAATACGGAAACGCGCTTTTCAGCTACGACCGCATCTTCAATGCTTACCTGAATCAGCGTTCTAGTTTCCGGACACATGGTCGTATCCCAAAGCTGATCGGCATTCATCTCACCAAGACCTTTGTAACGCTGTAATGTATAGCCTTTGGGAAAGTTCTTACGCAGCTGATCTAATTCTTCATCTGTCCATGCATAACGCATTTCTTTTCCCTTTTGTAATTTGTATAAAGGTGGCATGGCAATGTATACCATTCCTTTTTCAATCAATTCACGCATATAGCGATAAAAGAAGGTCAGTAACAAAATTTGAATATGTGCACCATCATCATCGGCATCGGTCATGATGATAACTTTATGATAATTGGAATCTTCCGCATGGAAATTTGCCCCCACACCGGCACCTAAGGCATGAATGATCGTATTTAACTCTTCATTCTTTTCAATATTGGTAATACTTGCTTTTTCTGTATTTAATACCTTACCTCGTAAAGGTAAGATTGCCTGATATTTGGAATCTCTTCCCTGCTTCGCACTGCCTCCGGCAGAATCACCTTCGACCAGATATAATTCCTTTTTGCGAGCATCCTTGGATTGTGCGCTGGCCAATTTACCGGAAAGGATCTTTTCACTCTTCCCTTTGGATTTTCCCTTACGGGCATCCTCACGTGCCTTACGAGCAGCTTCACGTGCTGTGCTGGCACGCTGCATTTTTTTGATCAAGGTTGTTGCTAGTTCTTTATTTTCTTCTAAGAAAAAGTTTAATTTCTCACTGACAATGGAATCTACCGCATTTTTCGCCTCCGGTGTTCCTAATTTACCTTTGGTCTGTCCCTCAAACTGCAACAGATTTTCCGGTATGCCTAAAGATAAAATAATCGTTAATCCCTCACGAACATCGCTGCCTTCAAAATTCTTTTCTTTTTCTTTTAATAAGCCATTTCTTCTTGCATAATCGTTGAATACTTTTGTAAAGGCATTTCGTGCCCCAGTTTCATGGGTACCGCCATCCTTCGTACGCACGATATTAACAAAAGAAAAGATATTTTCCTGATATTCATCCGTATATTGAAATGCACAATCTACCTTAATCCCATTCACCTCTCCGCTAAAGGCAACTGGTTTATGGAAGGTTTGTTTATCTTCATGTAAATATTCCATGAAAGCGACCAGACCTTCTTCATAATGATAGACTTCTTCACGTTCTTTTCCTTCACGTTCATCTCTCACCACTAAACGTAGACCTTCTAAAAGGAACGCATCTTCTTGTGCACGTTCGGCAATCTGTGAAAAAGAGAAACGCGTTGTCGAGAAAATTTTCTTATCTGGCATAAAACGTGTTTTACTGCCAGTTTTATTCGTTTTCCCAATTACTTCTAGCTTTCCGATTTTCTTGCCGCCATCTTCAAAACGCATCTGATAGATCTTGCCATCACGATAAACACTGACTTCCATCCAAGAACATAATGCATTTACTACACTGGCACCTACACCATGTAAACCACCACTTGTCTTATAGCCACCCTGTGAGCTAAATTTACCACCGGCGTGCAAGACAGTATGGATGACCTGTAAGGTAGGTACTCCGCTCACATGCATATCTACCGGCATACCGCGACCTTCATCTTCCACACAGATCACACCATCTTTTTCAATCGTTATCTTTATAGTTTCTCCAAAGCCGTTTAATGCTTCATCAATGGAGTTATCGACAATTTCCCAAACCAAATGATGCAAGCCTCTACCATCCGTAGAGCCTATGTACATACCGGGACGTTTCCGTACGGCATCAAGTCCATCCAGAATCTGTATGCTGCTTCCATCATATGTCTTCTCTGCCATACAATCACCTCTTCCTCTCTTATTTCTTAAATTTACCTTGTTTAGTTTATCAAATTCTCATACTGAACGCAAACAAAACTCATGGTATTTACTAAACAACATTCTAATTATATACGAATTTTTTAAAAAGTGTCGTTTAATTTTCGGCTTTTTCTTTTCTCATAACGTAAATGATGATAAAATAAACGCATATAGAAAGTTATTGAGGTGACATTATGAATATGTATTGGATCTTATATATTTTATTAGGATATTTGCTTGGTTCCCTGCCATTTGCTTTGATTATTGGGAAACTCTTTTATAAAACAGATGTAAGAAACTATGGTAGTGGGAATTTAGGTGGTACCAATGCAGGACGTGTACTTGGTAAAAAAGCAGGCATCTCTGTCATTGCTTGCGATGTCCTAAAAGTTGTCGTTGCGGTTGGCATTGTATCATACTTCGATCGCGAAGCTAGTATTTGGGCCGGTTTTGCTGCTGCATTTGGACATTGTTATCCTATTTTTGCAGGATTTCGTGGTGGCAAGGCAGTGGCAACCATGTTTGGCTTTTTATTAAGCACTTCTATCTTTACCTTTCAAAGTGCTTGGTATGTCATCATTCCTTTTCTCTTTTTCCTTGTTGTTTTATATCTAAGTAAAATGGTATCGTTGTCTAGCATGGTGGCTGCACTTATCAGTAGTCTTTACATTACATATAGGCAATTTGATAGTAGTATTGAAATTATCATTGCCAGCTGGTTATTGACGATTTTGGTGATTTATCGTCATCGCTCTAATATTAAAAAAATAGCCAACGGAACAGAAAATAAGATATCATGGTTGTAAAACGAGCCTTTTCACGGTTTCGTTTTTTTTAATAACTTTCTCATAAAACCTCATACCTTTTACTTTTTCCCATGAGATAGTACAAGAAAATGATGTTGAGCATTCCGAAACTTTTAAGTCAAAAAAGTGATATTTGTACAAACTTCTCAAATACCACTTTTTAAATGTAACTATCTTTTCATAGCAATACCATAGGCATCAATAAGGGATTGCATTTCTTCAGCTGATTTGCCATACAACACTCTCGTCTTGGCATCATAGCGTTCCTGTTCTTCTAATTGAAGTACTTTAACAGCTGTTTCATAAGGAAGCTGTCCCATAAAACGTTCTTCTTCATAATGATACATGGATAAATACCATTCATGTACTTCTAATTCCTCATTGGTTTCTGCATCACGCATATGAAAGGGAACAATCGGTTCTAAAGGAAGAATGGAATCTACATCGTTTGTTAATGTATAAACACCCAAATAGCCGCCATCTGTTTTCTGATAAATATGTGGTCTAGCATAATATAAATCTCTGCTTTGGCGATGATGCAGAAAAGCAGCAAAATTGATTTGCATCTCTTCCAAATCTTGTTCATCATAATATATTGGATGTAAGGCGCTAAAGAAACAGCCATCCGTATGCTTAGCTAAAAAATCACGCAGGCACTCATTGGAAAAAATCTTAATATTTTCTCTCATATCAGCAAGATCACTAATTTTCTGTTCAACACCATCCTGCTCATATTTTTTTAATTTCCAAAGCTTTGCAATACGCGCAATGATATCATAAAACATATCCACTTCTTCGCGCGAAGTAGGTAGCAACAGACTTAATCTTAGGCAAGCGCTATCCTTTTCATCCCAAACAAGAGAAATACCTCTGGCAATATGCTTTGGATCATATAAGATCATATCATTTGATATTTTATCAGGAACTAATATCCAACTTTCCGAAGTACCATAAGCAAACTGTCCATTCGTAATATCTGATAATGAAATTGCCTTTTTGAAAAATCCTTTTTGTTTCAAACATACATCAACACTCATGTTATCCCTCTTTCATATATTTTCATGCTTCCATCTAAAGCTGCATCATCAAATAAGTCACTTCCATGATCTATAATATTTTCGTTGTCCAATCTTCCAAATTCCAAACTTCATCTACCAGATCTTCGTAAAAATCTGGATCATGAGAAACTAATAAAACACTTTGATGATATTCCTTTAACGCACGTTTTAATTCTTCCTTTGCATCAACATCCAAATGATTGGTCGGCTCATCAAGTACCAAAACATTACAAGGACGATTCATCAATATACACAGACGTACCTTTGCTTGTTCACCACCGCTTAACACACACATACCAGATTCGATATGATCTGTCGTTAAACCACATTTAGCTAAAGCAGCACGTACTTCTCCATTTGTATATGCCGGATATTCTTGCCAAAAATAGTCCAATGCACTGATACCTGTAGCGACTTCTTCCTGCTCAAAAAAGCCAATTTCCGCAAATGGATCTACTTCTACATTCCCTGATACTGGCGGTAGTAACCCTAATAAAGTTTTTAACAATGTCGTTTTGCCTAATCCATTGACTCCCTTGATTGCGATTTTTTTATTACGTTCAAAGTTTAGATGCAACGGACGACATAATGGTTCCCCATAACCGATAACCAACGCATTTGTTTCAAAAACGATTCGTCCAGTGGTACGTGATGGTTGAAAACCAAATACCGGTTTTACCTTTTCTTTTGGCTTTGTGATAATATCCATCTTATCTAATTTCTTCTGGCGCGAATGTGCCATATTTCTAGTTGCTACTCTGGCTTTATTGCGTGCAATGAAATCTTCAAGATCTTCAATTTCTTTTTGCTGCTTGCGATAAGCAGCTTCTAATTGCCGTTTTTTTAAGGCATGTTGTTCAAGGAAATAGTCATAATCCCCCACATATCGTGTTAAAACGCAATTTTCGACATGATAGATAATATTGACAACCTGATTCAAGAATGGTATATCATGAGAAACTAAAATAAAGGCATTTTCATAATTGCAAAGAAAATTGGTTAACCATTGTATGTGATTTTCATCCAAATAATTGGTTGGTTCATCTAAAATTAGAATCATCGGATTTTCTAGCAATAATTTGCATAATAAGACTTTAGAACGTTGACCACCAGATAACATGGATACATCTTTTTCTAAGCCGATATCCATTAACCCCAGACCTTGAGCAACCTCATTAATCTTCGTATCTATCATATAAAAACCGCTATGTTCTAAAATATCCTGTAGTTCACCGACTTCTTGCATATATGCTTCCATTTCTGTATCGCTGCAATCGCTCATTTTTTCATACAGGTTCATCATTTCCTGCTCTAAATCAAACAAATGTGCAAAGGCATCCTGTAAAACATTCTGTATGCTCTTCCCTTTTGTTAAAACCGTATGTTGATCCAAATAGCCTACGGTAATACGATTGCACCATTCTACTGTTCCCTCTTCAGGAACTAGCTTGCCTGTTAAGATATTCAAAAAGGTTGATTTTCCTTCGCCATTTGCCCCAATTAATCCAACATGTTCTCCATTCAACAAACGAAATGATACATCCTCTAAAATTTGTCGCCCGCCAAAGCTATGAGATACATGGGATACATTCACAATACTCATACCATTCCTCCATTATTCATTACTTTCTATAACATCTTTTGCTTGATTAGTATAGCATGCTTTTCCCCTTCCCAACAAGTCTTAAAAGCATGTACAAACTGATATGAATGGTCTTATTTTGCTATTCTTTAGATTTCTTAATGAAAAGTTCGGGTAAAATTACGAAAGCGTAAGAGTATTTTAAAAAGAAGTTTGTTATAATAATGATAAGCGAGGTGATTGCATGACAGAAGTAAAGCATGCAGAAGAAACCGTCGATTTACAACATGGTCTTTCTCATGAGCAAGTTGCTAAACGTGTTGCAGCAGGGTATGTAAATGTACAAAATGATCGTATCACTAAAAGTTATCAGGAAATCTTTAAGGATAACCTGTTTACCCTCTTCAATCTCATCAATGCGATACTTGCCGGAATGATCATTTTCATCGGTTCTTATAAAAATTTGTTATTTCTCGGTGTAGTTCTCTCTAATTTAGTCATTGGGATTCTACAAGAAATTCGTGCCAAGCGTGTTTTGGATAAACTTTCTTTAATCACACAACCGTATATTCGTGTTTTACGTGATGGTGAATTGAAGGAATTGCATATGGACGATCTGGTGCTTGATGATATTACCTATTTACATACTGGATCACAAGTGTGTGCGGATGCTATCATTCGTGAAGGCAAATTAGAGGTAAATGAATCCTTAGTGACCGGAGAATCAGATATTATCCTTAAGAATGTTGGAGATTCCTTATATTCAGGAAGCTTTGTCGTTAGTGGAAATGCAAAGGTACAAATACACCATGTAGGCAAAGACAATTATGCGCAAACCATCATGGCAGATGCTAAGACATTTAAAAAGCATAAATCGCAGCTTCGTGATTCAATTAACTTTATCATCAAAACGATTGGTATCGCCATTATCCCCATCGGTATATTATTGTTTAGCAAACAATTGTTTATCACAAAAACTCCGTTTGCAGATGCCGTTGTTTCTACTGTGGCAGCATTATTAGGAATGATTCCAGAAGGTTTAGTACTTTTGACAAGTGTTGCCCTAGCTGTTGGCTCTATAAATCTAGCAAAACGTAAGACCTTAGTACAAGAATTGTATTGCATAGAAACACTGGCTCGCGTTGATACCTTATGTTTAGACAAAACTGGCACCATTACAGAGGGTAACATGCGCGTAGAATCTATCATTCCCTATGCGAAGCATCCCTATGCTGCGGAAGATATTTTAGCAAATATGATGGAAGTTTTAGACGATGACAATTCAACTGCTATGGCAATTCGCAAATATATCAAAGGGAAAAGTAACACCTTTACATGTATTGAAAAATTATCTTTTTCCAGTGCACGTAAGCTGAGTGCTGTCACATTTAAAGAAAATGGCACATATGTGTTAGGTGCCTATGAATTTGTCAATGGAAACCAAAACGCTGCATTACAAAAAGAAATAGCCGAACAGGCAAGTTTAGGTAATCGTGTCTTAGTGTTGGCACATAGTGATGTTGCCATTGAAGAAGAACGTATTGATAAAAATAATACGATTATAGCACTGCTTATCTTGAGTGATCCGATTCGTGAAGAAGCACCAAAAACTTTGGATTATTTTCTTTCACAAGGTGTTGATGTAAAGATTATCAGCGGTGATGATCCGCGCACTGTTCACGAAATTGCTCATAAGGCACATTTAAAAAACTATGATAAATATATTGATGTATCTACCTTGTCGGATGAGGAGATATTTGATGCGGTAAAAACATACACGGTTTTTGGACGCGTTAGTCCGATGCAGAAAAAGCTGATGATCAAAGCTTTAAAAGAGCAAGGACATGTTACTGCCATGATTGGTGATGGTGTGAATGATGTTATGGCGTTAAAAGAAGCTGACTGTAGCATTTCCGTAGCACAAGGTAGTGAGGCAGCAAAAAACATAGCCAACCTTGTTCTGCTTGATAATAATTTTGCTAATATGCCCGTGATCGTTGATGAAGGAAGACGTGTCATTAACAATATACAACGTGCAGCATCCTTATTTCTAGTAAAAACGACCTTTTCAACCATCCTCAGTATTCTGACACTGTTCTTTATCCAACGTTATCCATTTGAACCAATTCAACTGACCTTAATTTCTTCTTTGACGATTGGGATCCCTTCTTTCTTCTTAGCTTTAGAAGCCAATCATGCCAAAGTGAAAGGTAACTTTTTATTGAATGTCTTAGGACGCGCATTGCCAGGAGCTTTATGTGTTGTCTTAAGTATCATTTATGTTAATATCCTATCTTTACTCATGCCGCTTACACCAGATGAGATGTCAACGATGTGTGTGTTGTTAACGGGAGCAAATGGCATTATCGTATTATATCGTGTCTGTATTCCATTTACACGAAAACGTTTTATCATCTTTACCTCAATGTCCATCTTCTTTATCCTTGGCATTGTCTTCTTCCCTAGCCTATTCTCCTTGGTTCGCTTAGACTATCTGCCATTCCTTTGTACAATCGGCGGTATTGCCGCAATCCCATTTGTTATGGATTTCTTCTTTCGCTTCTCCCATTACTTCAAATTAAAACAACGCATCATCAATATAGGTAAATAAACTGAAAGGTTTCTTGTTTTTACTCTTGATTTCAAATACTTCTCATCGCTCTTCTTTATCTAGATTCTTAAATAATATGATTTACGATGAATGGAAAACAGCCGTGTCTTGTTACAACGGCTGTTTTCTCATTTATGCTTTATTATTATCAACAAACTCATCTTGTGATCGATGTTTACGCATGATGACAAGACCAATTAGGAAGAAAGTAACAGCAAATAATGATAAGACACCATATGTCTGCCACACTTTCGTCCATGTCCCTGTATCCACCTGCATTTGCGAAGTTAAAGCATCATTTAAGTTCACATACCAATACGAAGGTAATAGCTTCGCAAACGTGAGAATGCCACTAGGAATCAAATGCTGGGGCACAAAAGCTCCTCCTAGGAAACTGAACCCTAACGATACAACATTGCTAATGCCATTCATCACATCTTCCACATAGCGCACGGTACATGTGAGCGCTGAAAACATAAATGCTAATGTTACCGTCATAATAGCAAATAGTAATGAGTTCAGTAACAATAACATACCACTAGTATTCATCATGACATCTCCATTAAAGATAAAGATAACAACGATCATGATAAGCCATATTATAATACCAAACAAAATATTCGATAACACTAAAAAGGAATTCATATGCAAACTGGAAGTAGGTGATACACTGTTTCGTTTCAAGATTTCTGAACGATATACACTATGCATGGTTAAACCAACAACCATTAATATGATAGCCAATAACACATAAGACATATAATTAAAGTACATGCCTCTTGTGACCACATTCATATTTATGCGTTCACCACTCGATAGTTGCATTTTACTTTTGACTTTTAAATCTGCATCTGCGCGTTGTTTTATTTGTGTTAAGGTTTCATTCGGAAACTGTGCTTGATATGTGTACACCCGTTGCAAATAAGCATTCATCTGTTGTTTTAACATCATTCCCTGCGCACTGTCAGGCCGTTGTGCAACATCTAGCAAATTCTCTTTCCCTTTGCGAAAAGCATGACCAAATCCCTTGGGCACCTGCACAACCGTATCTACCTCATCATAAAACAAAGCATCTTGTATTTCAGAAGTGCTGCTGCCTACCTGCTTTATTTCTGTCTTCTCATGCAGATACTCCTTTAGTAGGGCACTTTCAGCAGATTGATCATGATCAATGAAGGCAATGTTCGTTTTCACACTCTCATAAGCGTCTGGCATACTATTATTCGTTTGCATATAGGCTGTAAACAAACCAAAAACAACCGTAAAGATAACCAGATACGTCAAAATGCTTGTTTTTTTATCATAAACGATTTTGAAGTATAATTTCACGATATTCATTTACTGCACCCCCAAACTCTGATAGCGTGTTTTACGCAAAGAACGATAACAGATGAGATAACATAACAGAGAGAATATCAATAAAGAAAACAGATTCAGATAATAGCGTTCACCTACTCCATAATAATATAACGAATATAAGGCATCCGTAACCATGTTAACAGGATTAATATATGCCAAGATAGGAGCATGTACCTGAACCAGATATTTCATCTGAACCATCATCATACCTGCCAGAAAACTTCCCAACATAGTAATAGAGGTCAAAACACCGGTTTTGGTTCCTATATCTTTTTGAGGTAATAAAATTCCAATTAACAGTCCTAAACCATTGCCGGCAAGAACACCCATAAAGATGGCCAAGACAACAAAACCTAATTGGTTACCAAAATCCACTTGTAAGATCGTATACATATAGAAGAAAACGATGCTTAGAATGGTCATTTGAAAGACAATGTTTAAAAAGAGATCAATAAACAAATTTAATCCTTTATGTGTTGGTGCTATTGCTATACGAGCAGCCGTAGTGCTTTGATTTGCCTGCAAGGAATACATGGAATTAATTGCCCAATAGCCTCCAAATAATGCATTCATCGCTAATAAAGTATAAAAGAAGATACAGGATAGATTCGTATTTTCCTCATTGTTTGTTTTGATAAAATCATGCGTATTGGTAAACGTCTGCATAAGTTGTTCTGGGGTACTGCCGGCTGCTAACAGCTGCATGGCCATATGTTCATTTTGGGTATATTCATCAAAGAAATTTTGTGTCATCGTCTGTTTGATTCCGGTTTCTTTAACTAAGATGGTTGTTTCATCACCAATCGTGATCATCGCGTCTACATCGCCCTTTTGCAGTAATTGTTTTCCTTTTTTTGTTGAGACTTCCTGCACCTTAAACATTGGTGTATCTTCCATTCGTAAGGATTTGAGTGTCTTTTGCAAGGTGGTATTCTTTTGATAAGCAGTATTATCAATCATCGCAATGGAAATTGTTTCAAATGTTGTTAGGTCATATGCATGACGCAACACCGCTCCAAATAGCGTTGTCAAGATAAGTGGAAAAAGCAATGTCCAAAACATCAAAGGCCGATTCATGAACATACACTTTGCCCGGTATTTTAAGATATGCAACATAAGCTTCCCTCCTAATCACGCAACTGTTTGCCTGTGATTTCCAGGAAAACATCATTTAGCGTTGGTGTTTGCGAATAAACTTTTCCATAGCTGATATCCTCTTGAGCAAAATAATCCATCAGATTCAGCATATTCCGCTTACCCTCCATAAATTTCACCTGCAGTGTATGAGAATGATAAGAAACATCGTATACATTTGCTATACCCTTTATCTCTTCTATCTGTCTTAGCGATATGGTCACCTGTTCCACTTCTACTTTTTCTTTCAACATGATATTCGCCTTTAATTCTTCCTTACTGCCACTGGCAATCATTTTGCCTTTATCCATAATGATGATACGATTACATAGTTCTTCTACCTCTTCCATATAATGAGAAGTATAAACGATTGTCGCTCCTTCGTTGTTTAAGCGGCGTATTCCTTCTAAGATAGCATTACGACTTTGAGGATCTACGGCTACGGTCGGCTCATCCATAAAGATCAGCTTTGGCTTATGTGCAATACCACAAGCAATATTCAAACGCCGTAATAATCCTCCACTTAATTTTCCTGGTTTAAACTTACGATATTCATCTAACGCCACAAAAGCAATCGCTTCATCAACTAATTTTTTGCGTTTTGCTTTATCACGTATATATAGTCCACAGAAATAATCAACATTATCCTGGACATTTAATTCATGAAAAACTGCTACATTTTGCGGAATGATACCAATATCTTTTTTACTATCATAAGCATCCGGTGTCATTTCTTTATCAAAAATTTTAATCTCACCTTTATCAAAACTCAACAAAGATAGCATGCAGTTAATAGCTGTTGTCTTACCACTGCCATTTGGGCCTAATAACCCTAAAATTTCACCTTCTTCTACTTGCATATTAAAATGATCTAACGCAATAACATCCTTATAACGTTTTACTAGGTTTCTTACTTCTATGATCATATGTGATTCCTCCCTTTGCATAGCTACAGTATACGAAAGTTTCATGCGCAAAAACAGTGTATATCTTCACAACCGCATATGACAGATGTCATATTTTCATTTGTAACTAATAAAAAAGCATGCTAAAATCATAGTATATCGGAGGATCATCATGAATATCTTATTAAACGATCTATTGCTACTCTTTATATCTGTTTTATTTCTCATATTTGAAGAGATTGATGTTTCTACAACCACAGCACTTCTTTGTGCTATCATTTTAGCGGCAACCTCTTATTTATATTCAGATAAAAGATGGACATCTTTATTACGTTTATGCTATTTGATTTTAACTGTATGGAATAGAGCTTTTTTTTATACGCTCCCACTTTTATTTTATAATGCTCCGCTATGGAAACAAAAAGAATTAAACATTCCATGCGTATCGCTCTATTTGTTACCCATGATCTTTCATTTGAATTTTCATTATCTTGGATTTGATTTATTATGGTTATTAGCCATGCTATTTTCTTTGTTATTAAAACAACAAACACTTTCGCAGCAGCAATTGGAACAGGATTATAAAAAACAGCGTGATACATCACGTGAACTAGCGATGATCTTAAGTGAGAAAAACAAAAATTTGTTAATTCAACAAGAACAAGAAGTACGCATTGCCACCTTAAATGAGCGCAATCGCATTGCTCGTGAAATACATGACAATGTGGGGCATCTTCTCAGCAGTGCCTTGTTACAAATTGGCGCTATCCAAGCCATCTTTACGCAAGAAGAG
Organism: Longicatena caecimuris; assembly: GCF_004341945.1. Lineage (GTDB taxonomy): Bacteria > Bacillota_I > Bacilli_A > Erysipelotrichales > Erysipelotrichaceae > Longicatena > Longicatena caecimuris. The sequence continues at coordinate 57,200 of NZ_SMBP01000001.1, read as the reverse complement.
TTGCAAGAACCATTAACAAATCTTCGCTCAACCATATCTACCGGCATGGACAGTATACGAAGCAGCGTTCATAATCTCCATGATGATGCATTGGATCTTCAAGCGGCACTACAAACACTGATACAAAATTTCACCTTTTGTAAGGGAAACTTCGTATATGATGTAACACATTCCATGTCACAAGAAATGATTTATCATATCTTAGCTATCGTAAAAGAATGTATGAACAATACCATGAAACATTCCAACGCAACTGTCTTTACCGTTACTCTTCGAGAACAACCTACGTTTTATCAGCTTATCTTAACCGACAATGGGACTTCTATCAAAAAACAAGATACGGGGATTGGTTTAAAAAACATCCGCGAACGCGTGGAAACCATGCATGGCTTTTTAAACATTCAAACAGAACAAGGATTTTGTCTTTTTATTACTTTGCCAAAGGAGGAAATAACGCATGAGAATATTAATTGTTGATGATGATGCACTGGTATGCAGTTCATTAAAAACTATTTTAGAAGCTAAAAACATACAAGTAGATGCTATTGGGAATAGCGGTGAGGAAGCAATAGCGTTATACCGACAATATCAAAGCGATGTATTGTTAATGGATATCCGAATGGAAAAGATGAATGGCGTAGAAGCTAGTGAAGCTATTTTAAAAGAATTCCCACAAGCGCGTATTTTATTTCTGACGACCTTTAGTGATGATGAATATATCGTAAAAGCTTTAAAGCTAGGTGTGAAAGGCTATATTCTGAAACAAAATTTTGATAGCATCGTATCTGCTTTAGAAGCCGTTTATGCTAACCAAAACGTCTTTAATACTGAAATTATTGAAAAATTACCTGATTTACTAAATAATAGAGATACAGCAAAAGAGCAATATGATCTAAATGATCGTGAGCAACAGTTTATTTCTTTAGTAGCTAATGGATTGAATAATAAAGAAATTGCTGAGACCTTGTTTCTTAGTGAAGGTACGGTGCGTAATTATTTAAGTAACCTTTTAGATAAATTAGGATTGCGTGATCGTACACAACTGGCTATTTTCTTCTATCAGCATCTAAAATAAAAAAGTATCGTACGATACTTTTTTAATAGCAGGCAATATTGCTATCAGTACGTGATTCACAGCCACCGACATACACACCATTCTCCATGCGCATAATCATTTGTCCACGTCCAAAACTTGACACCTCTTCTTCCACACAAATTTGGTGTCCACGTTTGCGCAGAGCGTCAATGATCGTAGCATCAAAGCTTTTTTCAACCCGGAAAGTTTTATCCTTGATCCATTGCCAACGAGGCGCATCCAATGCCATTTGTGGATTTAAATGAAAATCAATCAGATTCATTGCTACTTGTACATGTCCTTGCGGCTGCATATAGCCCCCCATAACGCCAAATGGACCTAAGGCTTTTCCATTTCGTGTAATAAAGCCGGGAATAATCGTATGATAACTTCGTTTTTGTGGCCGCAATACATTGACATCGGTTTCACATAAAGAAAAATCAGCGCCACGATTTTGTAAAGCGATACCAGTATCTTTGACAACGATTCCACTGCCAAAGCCCATGTAATTGGATTGGATGAAAGACACCATATTCCCCTCACAATCAGCCGTACATAAATAGACAGTACCACTTTTATAAGGCATAGCTACTTGCGGCATTAACGCCTGCTCCTGTATCTGACTTGCCCTCATCTTACCAAATGATGCATCAATCATTCTTAAGACATCGGGATGTGCAGCCACAGGATCACTGATCGTCGCCATGCCATCGGCAAATGCCATTTTCATTGCTTCAAATTGATGATGGAACATTTTCTCATCACGTTTTTCAAAATGAAATTCTTTTAACGTATTCAGTGCATGTAAGGCTACGATACCTTGACCGTTTGGTGGTAATTCCCATATATCATGATCATGATAATGTACATGCAACGGTTCTTGCCAAAGAACCTCATGTGCTGCTAAATCTTCATATCGTAAAAAACCATGATGTTTTTTGCTGTCAGCATCGATCGCTTTTGCTAATTCTCCTTCATAGAAGGCTTTCCCTTTTGAATCGGCAATCATTTGCAGACTTCTCGCATGATGTTTTAACACCATGATGGATCCAGGCTCTAGTGATACTCCTTCTTTATGAAAAGTGGCAAACCATTCTTGAAAAGCATCTTCATTTCTATGACTTTTGAATCGTTCACATGCCTGTTTCCACATGCGAGAAATTTCTGGCGTTAAGGGGAACCCATCTCTTGCATAACGAATAGCTGGTTCTAATACTTCTTTAAATGGTAAAACGCCAAAACGCTCATGCAATTCTGTCCAGGCTTTGACTGCCCCAGGTACGGTTACTGGTGTCCATCCATCCGTAGGCATGCGTGAAATATTTCCATGCAGATCTTTCACTTTTTCAATGGTGATTCCTTGTGGTGAGCGGCCGGAAGAATTTAAACCATACATTTTATTTTTAAACCATACGATAGCAAAGGCATCTGAGCCTAATCCATTCGCTGTTGGTTCTACGACTGTTAATGCAGCCGCTGTCGCAATAGCTGCATCTATTGCATTCCCGCCTCTACGCAACATTTCTAAGCCAGCAGCACTTGCTAAATTGTGACCTGTACAAACCATCCCATTCTTCGCTATTACCGGATAGCGATTGGATGCATACACCTGATGATGTACATCAAACATAAAACTTCAACCCCTTTTCTTCTTCATCATTATAGCAGTTTTCTTCAACGTGTCGTAGTGATTTTTACGTTTTTCATTCATGATTTCTGCTCCTTGCGTTAACCTTTCGTATTTTATTTCAATTTCGTATTTTCTTATGCAGAATGAGTTGTCAAATGAGCTTTGATTTCGTATAATGAAATTCGTATGAATTTGAGGTGAACGATATGAAAGAATATTGGGAGTTGTTTTACTCCTTTGCTAAAATTGGGGCCTTTACGTTTGGAGGTGGCTATGCAATGCTACCGCTTATTCAACGTGAAGTTGTTGAAAAAAAGCATTGGGCTACAGAAGAAGAGATTATGGATTATTATGCCGTAGGACAATGTACACCCGGCATCATTGCCGTAAATACCGCTACCTTTATCGGCTATTACAAAAAAGGCATTATCGGCGGTATCTTTGCAACTTTGGGTGTGATATTCCCTTCGATTGTAATCATCTTATTAATTGCTTCGCTGTTGCAGAACTTTTCCGATTTAGCAATTGTACAGCATGCACTTGGAGGTATTCGTGTTGCTGTTTGTGTATTGGTTTTAAATGCCGTTATCAAATTGTTTAAGTCCGGAGTTAAAGATTTCACAAGTACTTTGATTTTTTGTCTGGCTTTATTACTAGCATTTTTGCAGTTGATACCAACTATTGTAATCATCATTACAGCTGCTTGTCTCGGTATTGGCATTCAGCTATATAAAGCCAAAAAGGAGGTAAAATCCTCATGAGTGTTTATCTTGCGTTGTTAATTGAGTTTTTCAAAACCGGTCTATTCGCTGTAGGCGGAGGCCTGGCAACGGTTCCTTTTCTATTTGAACTCATAGGCAAATATCATTGGTTTACCAGCGAAATGCTTGCAAATATGATTGCTGTATCTGAAGCAACACCTGGTGCAATGGGCGTCAATATGGCAACCTATGTTGGATATCATGTAACTGACAGCATACTTGGTGGTATTTTAACTACGCTTGCTTTAGTAGCACCTAGTATTATCATTATTTGTATCATTGCACACTTTTTAAAGAAATTTAAAGATAGTGCTATCATTCAACATGCATTTTATGGTTTACGACCGGCAGTCACTGCCATGATTGCATCTGCCGGCTTAGGAATCTTTATGACAACCATGTTTAAAAATGAGGAATTTCATTTCCAAACGTTCCTAGACACAATTCAATATGTACCACTTATCATGTTCCTTGTGGTATTGTGCTTGTCCCGTAAATTCCCTAAGCTTCATCCCATTGCCTTGCTTTGCGGATGTGCCTTAGCTGGTATCGTTTTACAACTATAAATTACAAACAGCTGCCTAAAGACGCCGTGTCCTAATGCAGCTGTTTTTCTATGCTATTTCTTTGCTTCATCTTCCTTTTGAAAACAAATAATCGGAATCATTCTTTCCTCTTTTGTATAACCAGCATGACTTCCCTTTACCGCATAGCTATCATCATAAATCAGTTGTTCATCACCGATTGCGATAGCAAGATAATCACCTATAAAAGACGTAAAGAGCGGATGGTTGTTTCCTTCGCCAAAGATATGGTCCTGTAGCACTTCTGCTTTGCTAAGTAATATAAAGCTATTTCCATACTTTTCCTGAAAGTGTTCTTTAAACATCTGATGCTTGCCATCTTGAATAGAAAAGCTGAGAGCTCTTCCTTCTAATGACGGTAATCGTCGTAAACATCTCATCAATTGCTCGTCTTGAACCATACAACGACATGTAACGTCTATCTGTCCATGATCAGCGATAATCAAAAGAGCACTTTTAGCGGATAATGATGGGAAATAGTGTGCCATGAGCTCATCATAGTTTTCTAGCATCGCTTTGCTTTCGGCTGCATGTACCCCATAGTGATGCATGCAATCGTCAAATTCATCCCAATACGCATAGACACACGAAGCACGCTGTGATTGACTCTCTTTGACGATACGCTGACACATCTCCTTGAAACTGTGTACTCCTCCTTTGCGAAAAGCCGGATAGATTTCTGTTGCCCAAATCTCATTTGCTAAGCAGTCTTGCACAAGCGAATTCACCGCTACATGCTCATATGTATAATGAGGCTGCCAATAAGGCTTTTTCTGATAATAAGAACGATTCAAAAACATGACCAAATGCTCATCAATTTCTTCAAAATACTGTTGCCAACCAAGCCATCCATGTTCACATGGGTATTTTCCACTTAAAAAAGAAGTTGTCGCCGCCGCAGTTGTCGGTGGAAACACAGTTTCTACATATCGTTTACAATGTTGTTTAAGAAAACCTTTTGCTTTAGCAAGTTGCTCTATCTGATACTTTCCTAAGCCATCGATCAATAATACAATGATTTGCTCGGGTTTTCTTTCCTGTAACCATTGATCTAATTGCTCATCGCTTTTATGAAACAGCGGCAAATGATAATAGGCACGTAGCGAATTTGCTATATGTACAAGATTATCCTTCTTCCAATCCATTTTCATTGCATCACCTCATAGTGTTTTTTAATTTATTTATACATTATATCACACTTCTGGCTAGACATAATATAGAAAAAAAAGCTATAATTAGATAGAACAATTGAAAATGAATATTACAGGTGTAGACATACTCAATAAGGAAGAAAGTGAAAATCTTTCGCTGCCCCAGCAGTCGTGATATGGACGAAATCCAAGATACCATTGTGCTTATGCATGAGAAGGTGGAAAGTAGGAAGAAGTTAAGCCGAAAGACTTGCCTGTAATGAATGCATCTGCTGGGTGATCAGAAAAAAGCAAATCATTTTTCCTTTTTTCTGTTTCACACTCCACAAGAAAGAGAGGGTGAAAAAGAATGCGTATGGAATATTGTGCATATAGCTTTTTAAGTGAAGATGGCAGCTTATGTGATTATGAAATTGCAACAGATGAGCTTGCCAGTATGACGGCCGTATGTGCGCATCATGTCAAACACATCAAGAGAAAAGATATACAAGAACTTGTTACACTCATCTATCATGCCAATGGTTCTATCCGAGGTAAATGTGCCATACAAAAGCAGGAGGTCATGCGTCTTCATGCAATGTATGAGTTTTACTTTGTCAGGATAGAACATTTTGTTTTACCAGTAGGCAGCCTTGGTACAACATATTTACATGTTTTGCGTGCAAAAACGAAAGCCATTATACGTATCCTGACGAAATTGCAAAAAGAAGGGCATACCATAAATCACCATTTGCTTGACTTTATGAATTTATTGGCAAATACCTTTTTTATGATGTGTCTGTATGAAAACAAAGCAGAAGGCATTGCGGAACAAGTCTTTATCAGCAAGTCCTATGAAAGCTAAAGAATTATGCTACATTGCGGTTATGGCCGCAATAGAATCGGTTGTATTTACATCATTTTCATTTGTTCTGTATCTGGAATGCATCACCTTTACCATTGTCCTTTTTGCAATGTGTTTTGAAACGAAACAAGCTGTGTTAGGTGCCATCGTATTTAGCATCGTGAATTTATCTATCCAAGGCGTTACCCCTTGGAGCATGATGTATTGTCTGATCTATCCTCTTTACAGTCTGTTTATTGGCATAAGTAAACCTTTTTTACAAAAACACTTTTGGTTACTATGTTTCTTATGCGGTTGTTTATCTTTTCTAACCGGTCAGCTTGTCCAGATACCATTTCTTCTTATATCCAAAAAAATCACAATCCTTTATATCTTAGCAGGGCTGAAAATATCATGTATTCAAGGATGTCTATCCGCTTTTTGTTGCATGATCTGTTATCAGCCTATATATACCATTTTAAAAAAAATTACAAGGAGTACTTCTTATGGGAAAATTATGTAAACTACTCGCCATCTGCTGTATCCTGTTTATCAGCGGATGTACGAATAAAGAAACAAGCGAAACAGCGAAATCAGCTTCACAAGAAACAATTACTTTACACATCGTTGTAAATAAAGAAGGCGAAGAAATATTTAATAAAAAAGTTAGTGTCAAAGATCACGTAACTACCTTAGCTGACTTTTTAGAAAAAGCCAATGAGCTAAAGGTAGAAATGGAAGACAGTGCGTATGGGAAAAAGATTGTTTCCATCCTAGGTGTTAAAACGAAGGATTGGCAAAAAGGTCCATGGTGGCTATATGAATCGAGCAATAATGAATCTTGCCAAGCTTCCGGCCAATGCGATGCTGCCAGTGCCTTAAAGATTAAAGACGGTGATGATTTCACTTTTAATTTTCAAGGCATGTAATATAAAAACTTTTGGAATGTGAACAGCTTATGTTACACATTCCTTTTTTAATCACTTATATAAGTTTATAACATATGATAACTATCCTTTCATATACGAATAAGCAAGGATGATCATGATAATGAACATCAACAAGTTATAAATATGGTAGAATAGCAATTTTACACGCTATTTGAGTATGATATCTTCAATTAGTGTTCGAATTTTTTAAATCATTTGATAGCATGTGCGGTAATAATCGTATAACGATAGGCATTAATTGTTATTTTGATCCCATCAATCTCACCATACCAGTTTTTTCCTATGCGATAAATCTGACAGTTTTTATCCAAGAGTTTATCTTTGCAATACGCTACAACATTTGATACGTCTAATTTTAAGTTGGTTTTGATACGCTTGCTTCCCTTCTCTGTCGTATGAATCTCATCAATATGATCGAGCAATATCCTTTTATCTTCATTCAAATTATCGTTATGCATAGAAATCGCTTTGTGTTCTTTACAACTCAACTCTGTTACCAGCAATTTAAATACGGCCAGCTTAGCAAGCATCTTAGGTGAGAACTGCCAATCTATTTTGCCAGTATTGTGATACATGATTTGCGATAAAGCATATGCTTTCTCTTTTGCATCTGTTAAGATAACAATCTTTCCTGTCCCAATAATACTTTGAAAAGCTGCTGAATATGCACAAGGATTTTTTGCTTCTTGTAACTGATAATTTGTATCAAGTTCAAATCCAACAGGATTTCCTGTTTTCATACACTCAATCTTTCTGCCTTCCATAGCACTATGAAAATAAAAAACATAATCTGTTGCTTTCTTTTCAAATCCAAAATTTAATGGCACGATGTAGACGGCACCCTTATCTATAAAACCTAATCTACAACAATAACACTGAGAGATGATCTCCATAATTTTTTTCTCGTCAGTAACTTCTCTATCTTTACGTCTCATTTCCATTCCCCTATAAAATTAAACCTTTCTTTAGCCTATTGTATCATGGTAACTTCTGATAGTGAACTAGTTTTCTCCTACAGTCTCTTCTTGCATGCCTTTTGTAAAAGCAAGTAGGCGATAGTCATTAAACTATCGCCCCTTATCAAACCGTACGTGCCCTACGAAGGCATATGGCTTACCAATATGCCTATTTAGGTTATCCACTATATCGTAAATTCACTCCTGAATTTGCGATTTTCTTTATTCTCTTTTGTGTATAGTATTTGATACCTTCTTCTTTCAATTTCTCGATATATTTTTCTCATCTGGTTTTATTCTTTTCCTGTTGATAAATACAATCCCTTAATAAGAAAGAAAATTCAACCATGACTGCACATGGTTGAATTAAGCGACTGCCTGACGCACAAAAAGATGCAGCCACAATTGACTGCATCTTGCTTATGAATGTTCATTAATCTTACTAATAATTTTCTCAATCTTATTGCCTCTTTCTAATGCATCATCGATTAGAAAATGAAGCTCTGGTACTTTACGCATCGTTAAACGTTTTGCTAAAGCACTGCGAATAAATCCTTTACTGCGATTTAACGCCTTCATCCCTGCTTCTTCTCTGGCCTTTTGACCTAGAAAGGATACATAGATTTTAGCAATTGAGAGGTCATTTGTTACCGTGACATCTGTAATCGTAATAAAGCCAATCTTAGGATCTTTTAGCTCAAACTGAATGATCTCACTGACTTCTTTCTGAATGATTCCGGCAATTTTTTCTGCTTTTACTTTCATTCTATCACCTGATGTTATTCTGGCTCAACCTGTTGGTCTTCATACGCCTCAATCAAATCTCCTTCTTTGATGTCATTAAAGTTTTCAATAGTCATACCACATTCAAAACCATTTTGAACTTCTTTCACATCATTCTGGAACCGACGCAGAGAACCTAACTTACCGGTATAAATTACAACACCTTCACGAATCAAACGCACACTGCAATCTTTCGTGATATGTCCATCCGTCACCATACATCCGGCAATCGTTCCCACCTTACTAACCTTGTAAGTCTGACGAACTTCTGCCTGACCAATGACAACTTCTTCATAAACCGGTGCCAACATTCCTTTCATTGCACTTTCCATTTCTTCTAAAGCCTTATAAATAATGTTATGCAAACGGATATCTACGCCTTCTTCTTCAGCTTTTTTACGCACCATTGCATTAGGGCGTACATTAAATCCATAAATCACCGCATTTGATGCACTTGCCAACATGATATCACTTTCAGTAATGGCACCTGCCGTGCTACGGATGACATTCACCTTCACACCGGAAACTTCAATTTTTTCCATACTTGCCTTTACTGCTTCGGCAGAACCCTGTACATCCGCTTTAACGATGACATTAATATCCTGTACTTCACCTTCTTCAATCTGACGTGCTAGATCATCTAATGACATCGCACTTGAAGAGTTACGTTCTTGATCAATACGTTTTGTTAAACGTGTTTCCGCAATTTGACGTGCTTTCTTTTCTGAATCAAATGCTTTAAAGATATCCCCTGCAATTGGCACATCATTTAAACCAATAATCTCAACTGGTGTAGATGGCAATGCTTCTTTAATTTCGCGGCCACGATCATCTGTCATCTTACGTACGCGTCCAAAAGCAGTACCAACAACGACAGCATCACCGGTATGCAATGTACCATTTTGTACAAGCAAGGTTGTTACCGGTCCGCGTCCTTTATCCAACTTCGCCTCGATAACAGTTCCGGTTGCCATCTTATTTGGATTCGCGCGGAAATTTTCTACTTCTGATACAACAAGAATGGTCTCCAACAAATCAGAAACACCATCGCCAAATTTTGCTGATACTTCCGCAAAAATGGTATCTCCGCCCCATGCTTCAGGAAGTAATCCTAAGTCACTCATTTCATTCATGATACGATCTTTATTAGCATTTGGTTTATCAATCTTATTCACAGCCACAATAACCGGAACACCAGCCGCTTTGGCATGATCCACCGCTTCTTTGGTCTGTGGCATAACGCCATCATCAGCAGCAACGACGATGATAACCAAATCGGTTACTTTCGCACCACGTGCACGCATGGCCGTGAAAGCTTCATGGCCCGGTGTATCTAAGAAAGTAACTTTTTTACCTTTCACTGATACTTGGTATGCACCAATGTGCTGCGTGATGCCACCAAATTCACCTTCTGTTACGTGTGTTTTACGAATCGTATCCAACAAGGTTGTTTTTCCATGGTCAACATGTCCCATGATCGTAACAACAGGAGGACGGGATACTAAGTTTTCTTCATCCTCTTCTTCAACATTCATCATCTCTTCAAAATCACTCTCTTCGATGATGATTTCCTTGTGACATTCTACATTAAATTCCATGCAGACAAGTTCAATCGTTTCATCATCCAAAGTCGAGTTGATGGTTACCATCGTTCCCATCATAAAGAGAAGCTTGATGATTTCACTTGCATTGCGATTTAATTTTTCTGCTAATTCCTGAACCGTCAGTGCAGAACTGTACGTAATCTCTTTTACTTCCACACGTTCTTTCCGTGGTGTAAACTCTTTTTTGCGATTTCCATTGTTCTTACGGTTTCCATTCCCTTTTTTGTGTTGTTGTCTTGCCATATAATCACCTAGCCTTTCAAGCAAGCATGAAGTTTTTGTGCAAAACCTTCATCTAATATTGCAACAGATTTGCGATTCTTATCACCAATAGCCATGTTTAATTCTTCCCCATTCATAAAGACATAGGGCACATGATAATAGGCACATTTATCTGTCAGCTTTTTCTTACCGTTTTCTCCCATATCATCTGCCATAATAAGCAGCGAAACCTGATTGCTGCGCAGTTTTTTAAAGATCGTTTCACCGGTAGCTATCTTATGGGCACGCATAGCCAATCCCAGTGTTCCAATTGCTTTCTTCATTCACCAAATAACTTTTGTAATTCCTCATAAAGTTCTTGAGGAATCTCACATTCTAATGAACGCGCCAAAGCTTTTTTCTTCTTTGCCACTTCCAGTGCCTCAATACTGCGCTTTAGATAGGCACCTCGACCATTCTTTTTCCCTGTTTCATCAATTTCAACATTACCATCAGGGGTACGAACGATACGAATCAATTCTTTTTTTGGAAGACTTTCACCAGTTGCCACACACTTGCGCATAGGTATTTTTCTCATAAAAGCTCCCTCCTTTTTCTTTATTCTTCGTAATATTTATCATATTCATCGAAGTCAATCTCATCATGAATCCAATCATTTTCTTCTTCTTCACGTTGAGCACGTTCGATTTCTTCTAGTTCTTCTTCTGAGTAAATAGGCTTCATTTCATAATCCTTTTTACTCAAATCAAAGGTTGGTTTACGGCGTTCTTCCTTTTCTTCACTCTTTTTCCAACGTGGTTTGCTAACCGGTTTTTCTTCCTGTTTTGCGCTAACATCTGCCAATGTTTCAAATTTTGATTTATATTCTTGTTTTTCTTTGATATTTAAGCCTTCTTGACGCTGTTTTTCCTTAGCAATACGAGCCGCTCTTTCCAGATCGCTCTCTTCTTTTTCTTCTTCAACCACTTCTTCTTCCACTTCTTTTTCAGCCACTTTTTCCACTTCAGGTGCGATGATACTTGCTTTCGCTTCTACTACTACATCATCTACCATTTCTTCTGGCTCTTCTAATATTTCTTCCTGGAAGGATACTCCTGCATCGGCAAGTGATATAGCTTCTTCACTCGCTGCCTCTTCAAAGCGTTCTTGCTGTGCCAATGCTTTGGCAGCAGCCTGCGCAGCTAAGAATTCTTCACGCTGTTTCATAGCGATGCCTTTCCAATCAATACCAGCTGCATCCACATCGCTCTCTGCTTTAATATCAATCTTATTGCCAGTCAATTTCACTGCCAAACGTGCATTTTTACCACGTTTACCAATAGCTAAAGATAACTGATTATCTGGTACGACAACCAATAAGCCACCTTTACGTTCTTCGCTTGGGATTACGGCTAATACTTCCGCAGGTGAAAGAGCATTTTTAATTAATTCTGTAACATCTTCACTCCATTCAAAGATATCAATTTTCTCACCGCCAAGTTCATTGATGATAACCTGAACACGCTGTCCACGCGGCCCGATACAAGCACCAATTGGATCAATGTTTTCATTGTGAGAATAAACAGCCATCTTTGTGCGTTCTCCTGCCTCACGCGCGATTGCCTTAATTTCAATCACACCCTGGAAAATTTCTGGTACTTCTTTTTCAAACAGACGTTTTACTAAAGTTGCATCACCGCGAGATACTAACACCTGTGCACCTTTGGTTTCTTTATTTACTTCAATGATCACCACGCGAATACGATCACCTTCATGATAACGTTCGTTAGGAATCTGCTGATTTTTAGGCATTAATGCCAATGTCTTTCCGATATTTACGATACAGAATTTTTCCTCGACAGACTCAATCGTTCCAACAACCATCTCATCAACTTTATCACAATATTCTTCATACACAATCAGTTTCTCAGCTTCACGGATTTTCTGTTTCATAACGTTTTTAGCTAAGATAACCGCTGCTCGGCCTAACTGTGTAATGTCTACTTCTTCCTCGACAACACCATCCAGTTCTAGCTCTTGATTGATTTTCTTTGCATCTTCTAATGAAATTTCCAATTCATCATCTTCTACCGTTTCAACAATCGTACGCTGTTGATATACCTTGATGTTTCCCGTTTTTTCATTAACATCTACACGTACTAATGCATCAGGAATTTCAATGTGTTTACGGAATGCCTTAGCCAACGCTTCTTGTAGCGCTTCTACGACAACTTCCTGAGGTAATTTACGATCACTTTCGATTGCCTGCATCGCAGCCATAAAATCTTTTAACTTCATGTTCTTCTTTTTCCTTTCTCTTAAATTTTCACACTTAAGCGAATTAATGCGATATTATCGCCATCAATTGTTATCTTTTTCTTTACTGCTTTATCCATATATTCCATCGTGATATCACCATTTTCATAAGCACGCAAATATCCTTTTACGGCATCCATGCCTGCTTTGGGATTTTTCAATTTCACATAAACATATTCATCCAGAGCATCTTGAATCTGTGTTTCATCCTTTAATTCACGTTCAGCACCCGGAGAACATACTTCTAGAAAATATTCACTGGCAATCATATCTACTTCATCCAGCTTTTCTGATATTTTTTCTGACATAGTTGCACATGTATCAATATCCATACTGCCATCTTTGCGCATGATTGCAACCTGTAAAATGCGATTTTTACCTTCTTGCTGCCATGAGACATCGTACAATTCAATATCTTCTTGTGCGAGAAGAGGTTTGATCAATTCTTTGATTTTTGACAATCCGTCCATAACATTCTCCTTTACAACATAATGAAGGAGTGGGCATGACCCACTCCGTTTGAAGTTCTATAGTTAATATACCACGTTCTATGAAATTATTCAACGCTTTTCCCCTTTTTATTTTGAAATTCTGAAAAAGCATAATTTTAAGAGGGGATATTGTTACTGCTATATCTGTGATAAAGCAGTATATGTTTCAGAAAAGAAAAAACCGGTTGCCCGGTCTGTTTTCTTATTTTTCTACGATTGTTTTACCGTTGTACTCACCGCATGAACACATTTTGTGAGGCATTTTGTATTCACCGCATGCTGGACATTTCACCAAAGTTGGCGCAGCCAATTTGTAGTGAGTTCTACGTTTTGCTTTTCTAGTTTTTGAATTACGTCTCTGCTGAACAGCCATGTTAGCACCTCCTACTTAATCTTCCAATTTGAATTCTTTCAACTTTGCTAAACGAGGATCTATATCATCCTTTTTAGATTTCGTATAGTCTTCCTCTTTGACAACTTCCCAACCGTCACCTTTAGGATACTCTTTGATTCCTTCTTTTACGACCTTCAAAGGAACTTCCATAAGTATCAATTGAAAGATCACCGGCAATAGTTCTACGACATCACCTTTTACTTCGTGTACATCTTCATCCTCTGTCTTGTCAAAAGAGAACACTTCCAAAGATTTTGTGTGGAAATCATATTCTACATCCTCAAGGGTTATAGAACACGGCACGATCATCACGCCTTCAATATCCAGATCCGCAAATACGCGTTCACTGGCTGTATCGTAATGAATATTTCCTGATACCGTAACATCCTGCAATCCTCTGATTTGGTGCATCTTGGCGAACGCCGCAGGATCGAAAGCAATCGTATCCGTAAAATCGATTGTTTGTTTATCCGCCTGTAACAGCTCAGCTCTAGACCATTTCAAAAGAATCACCTCGTTGTCTGACCTATCCTATTATAAGGAAACTGGACAATAAAGTCAATATATTTCTCACTTTCCCATGATTAGGCTAATATATTAAACCACAAAAACGAAATGAAAGAAAGACTTTTTCTTTAATTTTTATTTTTTGTACCTAATTTTTACTAATTCTATCTGCTTTTTATAAAGTTTTGCATTTTCTTATATCCTTCACAGCAGTATCCCCTTAAAGTGAAAAACATGTTATAGATGCTATTCTCACTTCATCTTTGTTTTCATTAAAAAGTGCTTATCAAATGAACAGCTTATGTGTTTGTAGTATGTTTATTCAACCATTTCAAAAGATCCCGATACACTTCTCCTTTATCTCTTTCGTTCAAGATTTCATGACGCATTCCTTCATACAATTTCCAAGATACATTCGCATATCCAACCTTACGCATCAACATTACAGCTGTATGGAATGCCTTTTCAGAAATGATACAAGGATCTTGTTTTCCGGCAATGAAATAGATAGGCATTGATGCATGGTGGCATTGCCAGCCTTTTTTATCATATACAGTCATCATTAAAGCGAAAAGATTTTCAAAACCGTTTAAAGTAAACGTAAAGCCACATAAAGGATCTTCATCATATTCCTTTACCACATCTGCATCACTGCAAATCCAGCTGTTCTCACTTTTAGCATCTTGAATTCCATCATTATGATGCCCAAATGCCAAACGTTGTAAGAAAGAACTACGATAATGATCTTGTTTCACTTTCTCCATGATCTGACAAAGTATCTTACCAAAAGCTGCTGCTTTATTTTCACTTGGCGAACCACAAACAATCAATCCATCAATATCCCTATCATAACGTTTACAGTATGCACGAACGGCTAAAGAGCCCATACTGTGACCGAATAAAAACAATGGCACATGTGGAAAATGCTCTTTTATACGCATACTGATTTCATGAATATCTTCTATTAAATAGGTGGCATCAACACCATAGAAATATCCCAAATCTGCTTGTGACTTTACACTTTCCCCATGACCGCGATGATCATGAATGACACATAAATAGCCCGATTGTGCCAAATAATGCATGAGATTTTCATAACGTTCCTTATGTTCTGCCATACCATGTACCAGCTGAATCACACCAACAACTTCTCTATCCGGCACCATGCACATACCATGAATACAAAGACCATCACATTGACTGATAAAACTGAATTTTGTTAGTTTCATAAATGCCTCCGTTTTCTTGCCTTATCTGTTTTCATTGTACCATAGAATCGCTTAAAAATATGCTGACAAAGTATTCACATTGTCTAAGAGAGTACTATCTCCTAGAATTGACAATGTCAATACGTAAAAAATATGATAGAATAAATACCATATAGAAAAGAAAGGAGTTTGCTTATGCAGGTATGCGGTATTGTCACAGAATACAATCCCTTTCATAACGGGCATCAATATCACATTACACAGGCGCGTAGCATTCGCAATTGCGATTGTCTGATTGCCATCATGTCTGGTAATTTCGTGCAACGTGGAGAACCCGCCATCATTGATAAGTGGGAACGTGCTGCTTGTGCTGTTGCTCATGGTGTCGATATTGTCATTGAACTCCCCTATCCTTATGCAACACAAAGTGCCGATATCTTTGCTCAAGGAGCCATCCGATTGCTTACGCTGGCTAATGTCAACCATATGGTGTTTGGCAGT
This sequence comes from Longicatena caecimuris, assembly GCF_004341945.1. GTDB lineage: Bacteria > Bacillota_I > Bacilli_A > Erysipelotrichales > Erysipelotrichaceae > Longicatena > Longicatena caecimuris. The sequence goes on along the minus strand of NZ_SMBP01000001.1, from coordinate 41,265 downwards.
GAATGTAATGACATTGAGAAATTAAAACATTTAAGTGAACGAGCTGCTGCTTTACCAGTACAGAAAAAGCAAGCCATGGTAAAAAGCTTTGCTGATTCGTGTACCCAAATCGCTAGTAATGATCTTTTAGGCATCAGTTATTTAAAAGCATTGCAAGGCAGTGCTATACAGCCTTATACGATACAAAGAACAAATTCATATCATGAATTAACCTATACGAAGACAATCGCCAGTGCCAGTGCCATCCGTCATGGTATCATGCTTCATCAGGATGTTCATCATGCCACAGTAATGGCAAATAAATTAGATACAACATATGCTTTCACACATTATTACCCTTATTTACAGACATTACTTATGAGCATGGATCGAGAAGATATTAAAGCAATGTTGATGGTAGAGGAAGGAATGGAGCAGCTATTACAGAAAAATGCCGCTCTCTATAGCGATATGGATAGCTTTGTAAATGCTTGCATCAGTAAGCGTTATACCCGCAGTCGCATTCAACGGACCTTACTTCATATATTAACCCAGACCAAGAAAACGGAAATACAGAAACTCAGTCCTTTACAGCACCTACGCATTCTTGCAATGAATGATGTTGGCCGAGCCTATTTGTCACAATTACGCAAACAAGATGATCTGATCATAGCTTCTCGATTTAACCAGATTCCACAAGACTGGAGAAAGATTGAGTTACGTGCGACACAGGCATATACATATCCGTTAACACCAAAAAACAGAAAGGAAGCGATTGCCAAAGAATGGCAGTCTTTGGTTTATATCAAATGATATTACTCATCTGTATCATCCTCTTTGTGTTGCTTGCAAATCTTTATCTATATCATCATTTTCCAAAACCCAAACATCCCTTACAAGACATTTCTTATGATGTCGCAATTGTATTGGGTTATCCTTGTAATGCAGATGGCAGTTTATCAACAGTCCAAAAAAAGCGTATGGAGACTGCTATAAATTTATATCACAAACATTGCGTTCACCACTTATTAATCAGTGGTTCCTGCGTGCAGAATACTTATGTCGAGGCAGAAATGATGGCCGCTTATGCTTTGACACAAAAGATACCAAAACAAGCCCTTGTCTTAGAAACCAAGGCACGTAACACGTATGAAAACTTAAAATACGCGAAATGCATTTGTGATGAAAATCAATGGGAAAACATTATTGTTATCACTAGTCCTTCCCATATGCGAAGAGCTGCCTTTTTTGTACATAAGTTTTTTCGTAACTATGTCATGGACACCTATCGTGAGCATAGTAGCATTAGAGTTAGAATGGATGAATACTTTCGCATGTGGAATACATTATATTATGAAAGAAAGCTTAGAAAGAACTAACACATCCTTTTTAAGCTTTTTCTTCGTCTTTTGTGATATACATGACTTTTATTTAAAGCCTTTATATTCTGCCTTATCGCATACCCCACACCAATAAAAAAAGAGCAGATAGTCCCTTTAAAAAGAGGAACCATTTACTCTTCTATATCATAGTTGCTTAGCTGTTTTTCTTGTTCCCATGCATATACATAATGATACAAAGCTGTTGTAAATTCAGGGACAAACTGTCCAATTGTGACAAGGCGAAACCCATTGCGTTCATACATCTCTCTTAGTTTCACCTTCTTCTCACGCACATCTAAACGCACTTCCGGATAGCCTTCTTTACGTCCCTTATCCTTGAAATAGGTAATCATAGCATCGCTATAGCCTTTTTTGGCATGAGCAGGATCAACACAGATCTTATGCAGATATAAATACTTTCCTTTGTCTACATCCGGCCAATATAATTCATCGACATCAACAATGAATAACCCGCAAACGACTTCTCCATTACATTTACCAACATAATAATCATCAATCGTATATAATTGCGAAAAGGCTTCCCATGTGACATCTGCTAAGCGCCATTGTGGAATACCATGAGCATTATTATACAAGACCCGACGACGATACATTTCTAAGATTGCGGGAATATCCTCTGTTGTTGCTTTCGTTATTAAAAATGTTTCTTGTTTCATAAAACCTCCATTGGAAAAGGTGAGTGTCACCTCACCTTATTGAATAACTCTTTCGACACTTTTTACACTATTGACCTTTCTTAGATTCACCATCAATGTCTGTAAATGAATAGCATTTTCCACAACAACCGTCATTTTTGTCGTTGCTGAAACCTTATCCTCATCAACTGAAGAATCAACATGCTGCAAACCCGCCTTGCATTGTGATACTACCGTCACAATATCGGATAGCAAGAAATTACGATCACTTGACTTCACGATCAGCTTGACTTCATATGTTTTCTGTTCAATGTTTTCATCCCATTCCACATCAATCAAGCGTTGTTTCTCATGCACGATATTGGGACAATCTGTACGATGTACCTTTACTCCTTGTCCTTTTGTTATATATCCTACGATATCATCACCAGGAACAGGAGAACAGCAGGCAGCCAGTGATATTTTCATGGAATCAATACCCGCTACCCGGATACCGGTTGAAGAAACTTTTCGCTTTCGTTCCTGACGATTGAACATTTTCGCTAATTCTTCATTATCTAATGGTACGCTTGTCTTATGTTTCACCAAACGGTCAATGACAGCAGGCAGGGATACTTGTTTAACACCAATCGCATACATCAAATCGTTATAAGAATTAAAACTTAGAGAGCCGGCAATATTTTCAATCTTCTTTTGTTCTGTATATGTCGCAACATCTAAGTTGCGTTTTTTCAATTCTTCCATCAGCATCTCTTCGCCTTTTTTTATATCAAGCGAACGGCGTTCGTTTTCCTGTTTCTGGAAGAATGAGCGTATTTTATTACGTGCATGAGCACTTTTTACAATTTTGATCCAGTCTTCACTAGGACCAGGAGATTGTTTACTTGTACGGATACTGACAACATCTCCTGTTTTTAATTTTGTATTCAATGGCATTAACACACCATTTATCGTAGCTCCAACCGTATGATGACCAACCTCGGTATGAACACGATAGGCAAAATCAATTGGTGTAGAACCATTTGGCAAAGCGATCACTTTACCTTTTGGTGTCATCACATAAACATTAGCCTCAAAGATATCCTTCTGTAATAGATTCATGTATTCCATAGCATCATCATTGACATCATCACTCATGACGCTGAAATCTTTAAACCAATGCAATTGCTCTTCAATTTCTTTTTGGTGCACCTCACGTCCGCCATTTAAATTTTCTTTATAACGCCAATGAGCCGCAATCCCCTGTTCTGCAACCTCATCCATAGATTCTGTTCGAATTTGCACCTCAAATATATTACCATCCTCAGCCACGATGGTCGTATGCAAGGATTGGTACATATTAACCTTCGGCATAGCGATATAGTCTTTAAAGCGTCCTGGAATCGGACGGTATTTCGCATGAATATATCCTAAGATTTCATAACAAGCCGTATCGGTATCTGTAATGATACGAATCGCCAATAAATCAAGAATTTCTTCAAAACGCTTATTTTTCGTTATCATCTTTTTATAAATACTATATAAATGCTTACTGCGTCCGAATATGCGATATTTTATCTGATGCTCATCCAGTAAAGAACTGATTTCTCTAATCATGCTTTGTACCTGTGCATCTCGTTCCGTTTTACGTTTTTCCACCAATTTGGCTATTTCATAATATTTTTCTTTATTTAAATACTGAAAGCACAGATCTTCGAGTTCATTTTTAATATCACTAATACCTAAACGATGGGCAATCGGCGCATAGACCTCCAATGTCTCACTCGCAATTTTTTGCTGTTTCTGCGGCGTCATATATTGTAAAGTACGCATATTATGTAGTCGATCAGAAAGCTTAATCAAAATAACACGCACATCTTTGGCCATCGCGATAAAAATCTTACGATGATTGCTGGCAAGATATTCTTTCTCATCTTTAAACTTCAATGCACCGATCTTTGTGACCGATTCCACCAAAGAAGCAACTTCTTCACCAAACATCTTGCTAATTTGTTCTAAGCAGACATCACAATCTTCCACCACATCATGCAAAAGGCCTGCGGCTATCGTCTTAGGACCAGTCCGCAACATTGCTAATATATAACCTACCTGAATGGCATGTATGATATACGGTTCCCCGCTTTTACGATACTGCCCTGCATGATTTTTCTCTGCACACAAATAAGCGCGTGTAATTAAATCAATATTTTCTTCTTTTTTGATGTATTGACGAACTTCTTGCATCATCTCATCAAATGTAACAACATTCTTCCTTACCATACTAATCACCCGCATTCAAGAAAAGGGGAACTTCCCCTTTTTTATTTATAAGATATTAAGGAGAACACTTCATAATCTTTTAGATGTTCTCTGCCCTGTAAGCCTTCTAATTCAATTAGAAAACCACAGCCCACAACTTCACCGCCCAATTCCTGAACGATCTGAATTGTTGCATCTACCGTTCCTCCGGTCGCCAATAAATCATCGATGATCAAGACTTTTTGACCTTTTTTGATACTATCTTTATGTACATGCAATTCATTACTGCCATATTCCAAATCATAAGAAACACTTACCGTTTCTCTAGGCAGTTTCCCCGGCTTGCGAACAGGAATAAAACCAATACCTAGCTCATAAGCAACCGGGCAGCCAAAGATAAATCCTCGTGATTCTGGTCCAACAATAACCTCAGCCCCTACTTTTCTTGCAAAAGCGATCATTTCATCACAAGCCTGATGAAATGCTTCACCATCTGCCATTAAAGGTGTGATATCACGAAACAGGATGCCTTCCTGAGGAAAATCAGGAATATCGGCAATATAGTCTTTATAATTCATGTGTAAGCCTCCTAACACGTTTCTTTTATTATAGCAAACTCTCTTATAAATTGCATCAGCTAATATGCCTTGGAGACGTAAATATTTACTTTTTTTCGTCCCATGAAAGAATTTATACGTAAATTTCCTATAAAATTCAGGGTCGCTCCTGGGTTATAGAATTCCCAATCGCGACTTTGAAACTGCATTGCTTCTAAATCATCAGTTAAGATCCATTTAGTATGTGCTCCCTTGCTTAAGCTTCGGCAATCCTGCACCTTCTGCTTTTCCAACAAGAACAACGGTTCTTCAAAACCTTCTCCAAATGGTGCTAATAATTGCAGACTCTCAACTTCTGCAATGGTAATTTCGCTTCGTTCCACAGCAATGACATCATAGCTACTATCATTATCAAATACAACCTGTTCCATACGGCTGTTAACATAATCTTGAATCACTTGTTTTTTATCATAAGAAAAGCCTATGCCTGCCGCTGCTTTATGTCCCCCATAGCTAACTAAAGAAGGTTTACATTCATCAAAAAAAGTTGTCAGATCCAACAAACCTTGTGAACGAATACTTCCTTTAAAGTGATCCTGATTGCGGGCTGCCACCATAACTGGCATTTGCAATTCTTCAGCCAATTTTCCGGCCACAAGTCCAGCCATCCCTTCATGAAAAGAATCATCAAACAGTAATTGAAATCGATATTCCTCATGCACTAAGGTTTTGGCTTTTAAAAGCATATCATCACTCATGACTTTTCTTTTTTCATTCAAGTCATTAATTTGTTTTGCCACATGTTGAATTTCTTCCATAGATGTTGACAATAAATATTTTACCGTATTATTTACATTGACCATATCCGCCAATCGACCTGTCACATTTAATTTTGGCACGATTTGATAAGCTATCAGCATCTCATCCCACTTAGGATAACGCTCTTTAGCCAGAAAACGGATTGGTGGACAGATACCCTGTTTTAAATAAGAAATACCTAATTTCACAATCGCTCTTGTTTCCTTATGCAAAGGCATGACATCCGCAATTGCCGCCACACATGCCAAAACGACATGTTCTTTTTTTTCACCAATCAATGCCCTGGAAAGCATCAAAGCCACACCTGCACCACTTAATGTCGTAAATGATTCTCCCATCAATGTTGGGTGCACCAGTTGCAAACATGTGACTTCTTCATCCATACTGTGATGATCTGTAACGATCACATCAATTCCCATCGTGTGTGCAAATGATAATGCCGTTTTCGCTTTCACACCGTTATCTACGGTTATCAAAAGTGTATAACCCTTTTGCTTAGCCAACCCCACGGTATTCTCATGCAAGCCATATCCTTCACTAAATCGATTTGGAATATAAAACCCACAATCAATCCCATAAGAGCGTAAAGCATCCACCATAATAGCGGTAGCGCAAATACCATCTGCATCATAGTCTCCACAAACTAATACTTTTTCTTTCTTTTGCTTTGCTTGATACAGACGATCAGCCACCTCTTTTACGCCATTTGCACAAAACGGATCAGAAAGTTTAGGCTCCTGTAATAATGCTGCTATTTCATCATTGGCTAAATCTTTCGCTGCTAAGACCTTTGCGCATAAGGAAGGCAAACCAAAAGTACACTGTATATCTTCCATTCGTTGTGTCGATAGCTTATTTATCTTCATTAATATCACCGTGGTATATCATAGCATATTTCTTACCAATCCGCATGGAAAAGGCACAAAAAGAATTCCCCTATGTCATCCTTTCTATTATGCTAAATCATTCGATAAAGCAATCTTCTTCAATGAGATTTCATTGAAACAGTAAAGGATACTACTCTTCAAATAGCGTTTCTGTTAACAAAAGAAAAAAAGCCACCAGAGCTTTCTGATGATTCAGAAGTCTAATGACTTTTTTAATGACGCGTTTACTTAACGCTGGTTGTTGTTGGAATTGCTGTTGTTGAAACGATTGTTCTGCTGATTCTGGTTACGATTTCTCTGCTGATTGTTGTTGTTGAAATCATTTTTGAAATCAGAAGAAGAATGTTCACGATCGTATTCATTACGATGATTACGTTTTTCAGCTTCAACATCTGCACCTAATTCAATACCCATTTCGTACTGGTACAAATCTTGATCCTGTTTCTCATTCTGAAACTGTTTTCTTCTTTCCATTTTTATCACCTCACACAAATAGTATGGGTGAGGATAAACATCTTATACTAAAAAATATTTTCGTTTTCTTCTATCATGTCACGGCCTGGATATATATCCACACTTTCCATGCGAGCAATACAATCTTCTATAAGAGACGTAAAATCAAATCGTCCTTCTAAACGTTCTGCACGATGCTTCGTTGGTTTGGTAACCGGATTTTTTGGTGTAAATATCGTACAGCAATCTTCAAATGGCTGTATCGATATATCATATGTTCCGATTTTTTGTGAAATATCAATAATTTCTAATTTATCCAAACAAGCAACTGGACGAATCACCGGCATATCTGTAACACAATTGATCGTTTGCATGCTTTCCAACGTCTGACTGGCCACCTGTCCAATGCTCTCTCCATTCACGATTGCGAGGCAATTTTGCTTTTGGGCCACACGTTCTGCAATACGATACATCATCCTGCGCATGATCGTGATTGCATAAGATTCATCACAATTTTTATAAATGGCCAACTGTAAATCCGTAAAAGGAATAATATGCAAGCGGATATGTCCCTGATATGGAGCTATTGCTCTTGCTAATTCTAGCACTTTATCCTGTGCAGCCTGTGAAGTATACGGTGGAGATGTATAGTGAATACATTCAATTGCGACCCCACGTTTCATCGTCATGTAGCAAGCCACTGGTGAATCTATACCACCACTTAACATTACCAAGGCTTTTCCGCCTACTCCTACCGGATAACCACCATTACCTTTGATTTTTCCTGTCATGATATAGGTTGCCTCTTGATGCAATTCAATCTGTATGCGTAACTGTGGTTCTCTTACATTTACCTTTATATCTGTATTGCGTAAAATTTCCCCAGCTACTTCTCGATTTATTTCATCCGATACCATAGGAAATTGTTTAAAACTTCTCCTAGCCTCAATCTTAAAGGTTTGCGCATCACTTTGTTTTGCCAACACTAGGCATGTTTGTTTGATGACTTCAATATCACTTGCCACCTTCACCGCAAAGGAAAAGGATGAAATGCCAAACACCTGTTGCAAATGTTTTGCTACTGCTTCATGATCTTCACCATTTAGCATGATATACATACGATCATGCGTACGTTCGTATGTCAATTCATTAAAATCTCGTAATGCATTTTTTACATTCGTCAGTAATCGCTTAATGAAATCTTTGCGATTTTTTCCTTTGGTGGATAACTCACCAAAGCGGACCAAAATATGGTCATATGTCAATTTATTTTGTTCGATAGTCATGATGGATCTCCTTTAGTGCTTTTATAAACTTTTCCACTTCATCTTTTGTTGTCATATGTGATAAGGAAACACGAATCGCATGCGTCGCACGTACTTCCCCTAACCCCATTGCCAGTAGCACATGGGAAATCGCCTTACTTTTACTTGAACAAGTACTTTGGGCAGAAACACAAAAACCCTTTGCATTTAATGCGTTTAACATTACCTCACTGCCAATCTTCAAATCAGAAAAATTCAATATGAAACAAGAGGCATCCGCCGGGCTATTGATGATCATATCTTCCATATTTTCAATTTCCCTTCGTAAATATATGTTTAATTCTTGTACATACTGATAAGCTTTTTCCTGTTCCTCTAATGCCAAACGCAGTGTTTTGGCAAATACGATATTTGTTGGCGCATTACTTGTTCCAGCGCGCAATCCTTGCTCTTGCTGACCGCCACTAAGTAACGGCAATAATTCAATATTGCGTTTCTTATATAGAATGGCACTTCCTTTCAAACCATAAATTTTATGAGCTGAGAAGGTTGCCATATCTACATCGTGTAAAGAAATGGGTATCTTTCCTAATCCTTGTACACCATCCATATGAAAAACGGCACGCGAATAGGCATGTACATATGCTGCACATTCTTTAATAGGATTGATAGCCCCCGTTTCATTGTTCACAAGCATCATCGATACAAGTATGGTGTCCTTGCGCAATGCCTTTTTTAGATCTTCCAAATGTATCGTTCCATCGGCATAAACAGGAAGATACGTCACTTCAAAGCCAAACGTTTCTTTTAACTGTTCTAATGCATTATGGATACTGGAATGTTCTACACAGGTTGAGATGATATGCTTCCCTCTGTGGGCATTTTTCCAAGCAAACCCTTTCATTGCATAGTTGTTAGATTCACTCGCACAGGAAGTAAAAAGAATTTCATCCTTTTGCACATGGAAAAGCTGTGCAATTGCTGCACGGCTTTGTTCCATTAATTTTGCTGTAGCCCTTCCTACATCATGTAATGAATCACTATTTCCATAATAGTTTTCTAATAACATTTGATATGTTTCACGTACTTCTTTGCGAATTGGCGTTGTGGATGCATAATCTAAATAGATCATCTTATGCCTCCTCTTTCAATAGATGCGGATCTTTTTTAGCAATTAATTTTTCATAAGCACCCGGATGCATCTTTTCAATACATTGAATACTAATTTTTAAAGCTTTGGTGTATTGTCCATTACGGAAACACAGATCGGCACGTGTCAGTTCTGAATCAATATCGGGATATGTCGATCGATAACGATTACCAAAGACAATGGCATTTTCTACCATCACTGCCATGCCAACTAAATTATTCACACTATTATATAAAGTATAAATATAATCAATGGCTTTACGCAACTCTGCATTCAAATGTTTTACATCTAACGGCGAATTATCCAAAATCACATGAATGTCCTTGATCATCACTTCCCCGCGATGCAAATCATCCTCATATTTTTTCGATACACTTGGTAAGCGATGTTTGCTCATTTTCACCCGGATCTCATTCAAAATCAACTGTAGTTTTACCATTTGTTTCTTCGCTCGTTCTTCATCACTGCAAGCTGTATCTAATTTTTGTTTCATTTCGCTTACTTCATTATGAAAAACAGCACTGCTTTGTTCCAATTCTTTATAAGCGATCAGAATAGAGGTATATGGCTCTTTCTGTTCCTGGATAACTAGCTGTAGTTTTCTTTGCATATCGTTTAATACAGCTAGCTTTGCATTGACCTCTTTTAAACGATCGGTCCAGTTCTCAAAGCCAAATCGTTCATATACACGATTATAGAGTTCCTCAATTCCCTCAACATCTGCATTCATGGTTTTTACACTATCAAAAAGAATGTCCAGGTTTTCATCTACCTCATCAAATGCTTTTTCTTCTTTGGTAATCTGCTCTTGCAATTGAATAATACGTTTTTCACAATCATTTAGATCTTCATTAACTCCATCTGGTTTCCCATTACGTAGACGATTTAAACTTTCTTTCAGCATATCGCTGACGAAGTCAAGATTTTTATGAACTTCTAAATGTTCCAGATAAACCCCTTTATTCTTTGCTTGTGCATATGCATAACCGACTTCATCGATTGCTCTAGGTAACACACCTTTTGCACGTTCATACATACCTGGAAGTATGTCTACCAAATCATTTAGATGAGCAATGTGCTCGCGAATTTCTTTTTGTTCATCAGCAGCTTTGTTGAATTCTGAAGCAAACATCCATTCTTCAAACGATGAAAACATCTTTTCTATGTTAGCAATTTCCATCTCCAGATATTCATACGACTGTGCATAAGATGCTCGGTTTTCTGAAATCTTTCGTTTGATCAAACGGAATTCATCTTTTAATCTATTAATATGTACACGCTGCTCGTTTTCCTGTTCTAATACCTCATCCAATGCTTTATTCACATTCGCTACACGTGATTCCAAAAGCGTCAATTCTTTATCTAAAGCCTCCATGCGATTTAAGGCTGTCTTTACCTTATGCACATAGATCAAATCATCTATTTCGGCCAGCTGCACACTGCTTTCTTTCAGTTTATCCTGAATTTCATCAAAGTCATTACGGCAACTATCTACCCCTTCCGCCATCAATTCATTGACTCTTGATAATGCAACTGCTTTATTTAATTTAAATGCCAAAGGTATGCCTTTTAAGTTGTTGTAACGAATCTCACAATCATCCAATTGCTTCTTAGCTTTCTTTTGGCGAATGACCATCATGATAATCGTCAAAATGATGATAGCGATGATAGCAGCAACGATCCAAATCAATATATCTAGTGATACGACATTTTTTATATTATTTATAAAATTCTCCATAAGGCACCTCTTTCATCCACATTCATTGCTTATATTGTATCATAATTCTGTAAAAATGAGAAAACAAAATTCATCGAGATCTAGAATTCTTATGGTAAATAATGCAAGGAACCATTTGACAACATTTCCACTTTCTGATACACTATAATGGCGTAAAATTGATAGCAGCATGCAAAGTCTTACACAAGCGCGTCTTTGACGTAATACATATACGGGATATCACGTAACTCGGCTGCCTAAGAGCGAAGATATCGTAAGCGAAGACACCAGGTAATGATGATTTGTACTGTTATTGTTTTATAGCCATAAAACAATAAGGAGGACATGAAATGTCAAGAGTAAAAGGACCAGTTTGGAAAACATCCCGTCGTTTGGGTTTCTCAATTCTGGAAACTGGAGAAGAACTTCAGAAACGTGCATACGCACCAGGTCAGCACGGACCTACGAAACGTGTAAAATTAACGAACTATGGTTTACAGTTGCGTGAAAAACAGAAAATCCGCTACATGTATGGATTAAATGAACGTCAGTTCCATAATCTGTTTGTTAAAGCTAGTAAAATGAAAGGTGTAACAGGTGAAAACTTCTTAAACCTGTTAGAATCTAGATTAGATAACTTAGTATATCGTTTAGGATTTGCCCGTACACGTCGCGCTGCTCGTCAGCTGGTTAACCACGGACACATTTTAGTAAACGGTAAGAAAGTTGATATTCCTAGCTTTATCGTAAAACCAGGAACAACGATCGAAGTTAAAGAAAAATCTAAGAACTTAGCAGCCATCAACGAAGCATTGGAAGCTTGCTTAAATACAGTAGCATTCGTAGACGTTGATAAAGATGCTAAAAAAGGTACTTACCTGCGCTTACCTGAACGTAGCGAACTGAACCAGGAAGTAAACGAACTGCTGGTAGTAGAATTCTACAACAGATAATGTTCATAAAAACCGGAGCAATCCGGTTTTTTTATTTATTAATAGTCTTATGTTATATATGAAGCCTATCAAAAAAAACATCTGCTATTATCTTATTAGATATTGCAGATGTTTTAACTTTCTTCTCTTTTTAAATGCCTAAGAAATAATGTCCATAAGCATCCGCTGCCAGAATAGCATCACAAACGGTTGCTGGTGTAACCTCAAATGGCATATTGTGTAATGTGTCATTTTCAGCACAAGCAGCTTCTGCCACGGCCATAATTTTTTCTTTCGTGACTTCGTGAACACCTAACTGCTGTAAAGTGACTGGCAAGCCTAATGCGATGCAGAATTCAATGATTTCCTGCAATTCCTGCGCATCAACATTTTCCAACACAAGTTGTGTGATGGTACCAAATGCCACTTTTTCCCCATGATACATTGCATGACATTCTTCTAATACTGTTAAGCCATTATGAATAGCATGGGCACCAGCCAAACCAGCACTTTCAAAGCCGATTCCAGATAATAATGTATTTGCTTCGATAATTTTTTCAACTGCTGGTGTACACGCTTTTGCCTCTAGTGCTATTTTTGCCTTAACACCCTCTTCCATCAGTGTATCAAAGCACAATCTTGCTAAGGCCATCGCTGCCTGTGTTGTCTTACCTCCTGCACAACTCATTGCATCACTTTGCTCACAAGCACGTGCCTCAAAATAAGTTGCTAAGGCATCTCCGATTCCTGCCATCGTTAAACGTACAGGAGATTGTACAATAATATCTGTATCCATTAAAACCATGTTTGGATTTGCTGGTAAAAACAGATATTCTTCAAAAACACCATCATCCGTATAAATAACAGATAAGGCGCTGCAAGGTGCATCTGTAGAAGCAATGGTAGGACAAATAAGCACAGGCGTTTTCTCATAATATGCCACAGCTTTTGCCGTATCAAATATTTTTCCTCCACCTACTCCAATGATGCAATCACATTTTGTTTCTTTCATGATATTGCATAAACGAGTGATTTCATTTTTGCTGCACTCCCCATGAAAAAAGTCAAAATGATATTCACAAGTACTCTTTGCAAAGCTATCTTCGATCATTTTACCAATACGTTTATAGCCGCCATCACTAATAAGAATCAAAGCCTTTTTCCCATACCCTTGCGTATAGCTTCCCAGTTTTTTCAGTTCCTTAGGTCCTTGCACATATTTACTAGGACTGATTAAGATTTTTGCCACGATAGAATCCTCCTTATTGTCTATATCTATCAATATTTTATATAGAGTAATAGAAATTGTCAATAATTGTCAGAATGTTATGATATTAATGTTGTCAATTAAAAAGAAAAGTGCAGCCATCAATGCTACACTTTTCCTAACATCAATTCATGTATTGGTAGTTAACACACCAAATCTTTTTTTAATGCCTCTTGCAGATTGCGGGCATGACGTACAGCTTCGTGATAATCAAGATTATTGCGGATTAATGGTGTTTCATTCATTAACAACAATTCTCTTGTCTCATCTTCAAAACATACTTGTACTGCCACATTGACTTTTTCATTGCCATTTCCTAAACTGCTACTAGCCGCATTTGCAATCGCGTTAGCAACTTCAACACCGCCAGACTTTAAGACAGGTGATATAATAACTTCAACTTTAGCCTTAGCCGGCAAGGAATGATGATTTTCTGACTTTGTAAAGAGTATTTCGTGCGAATCTGTTATTTTATAAAACAAATCTTTTTTCATTTTCCATACCTCCTTTTTACATAAGTCATCTCTTACTTCTATTATGCTCCATCTCTTGTAAAAGTCAATGACATGCAAATGGATTTTACTCTTTTTTGATATAGCAAGCCAAAATGCGCTCATAGTTTGATATACATTCTTATGAATTTAAAAAAGAGCAATACTATAATAATACTTAAAAAACGGGACAAAAGCTGTTTAGCTTTGCCCCTCTCTTTGTATCAATGATACATATTCAGCAATAATATCATAAGATCGATGTTGCTGCCCATCATTACCTTCAAACGTATGCGATTGTATTCTTCCCTTCACTGCTACCGTGTCACCCTTTTGAGCAACCTCGGAAGTTGTTTGGGCAATTCCTTTCCATAACGTAACTGCCAAAGTGTCAACTTCATACACCCCTTCACTGTTAGGAAATGCTCTTCGTACATTAATCTCCATCACGGCGAATTTATTTCCCATCGCTGATTCACGAAGCTTTGGAGGTTCGACAATATTTCCCACAAAAGCCACTAGATTCATATAAATAATCTCCTTTCACAACATTTGTTGTCTCTTTATGGCTTACATTATGTCAAAGGATGCTCCTTTGTGCAATTTCACGTATTTGTATGAAATAAAGAAAAAAGATGAAATCAGGCTGATTATTTATACTCTTTCCAACCTATTTCATCTCTATTTTACAAATTTGGTTAAAGTTACTTGCTTTTTTCTGGCAATAACGTAACGATACTGCAATGTCCCTGCTTTAGCTTATTTGCTGCATCTTTAATATCTTTTTCATCAATAGCATCTAGAATATCCATTGAAGAAAAGAAATCTGTCTTGTCAAAGTAGCAACGAGCCGATGTAATGACAATATCATCAAAACTGTTTAAGCTTCGTATCGCTTGTCCAAAATAACGTCGTTTCAATTGCTGTAACACTTTTTTATCAATATCGCCAGATTCCATACGCTTTAATGTATCCTGCACAATTTCTTTAAATTTTTCTTGTTTTAATGTTTCGGCGTAAAACATTATCATTCCATAATCTTTTCCTAAGTCTACTTCACAACCGACATAGTCATTAAAAATCTTATCATCTAACCATGTTTGAAAATCTGGATACAACGAACTGAAATAGGCATCGAGTAATATACGAATACACCATTCTTCCTTCATGCGTTGGGATACATCCTCTACACCATCTAACTTATAGGCGATGGATACCTTTGGCAACGTAACATCCATTGAAAATGTATAAGTCTCACGTGCTGGCTTTTCACTTTCATCAAATTCTAACCGCTTGATACCTGCCATTTTAGGGAATTTTTTCCCACTCTGATTTTCGCGGATAATTTTCATTATATTCTCAGGATCTTCGCTGCAAACACCCACCAACACCATATTGCTAGGATGATAATTAATACGATAACATTCTTCTAACTGTTCTAAAGTAATGGATTGCACACTGTCATCATCGCCGCCAATATCATAGCGTAGTGGATGATTTTTATACAAGGATGCATATGTTTCCATCAGCAAACGCGAATCGCTCATTTGTTTATACATATGGAGTTCTTGTATGATGATGCCCTTCTCTTTCTCTACACTTTCTTCATCAATGGCAAGTTCTTGCACAAAATCAAGTAATAGTTTCAATGGTTCCTCGATTGCATTACTTGTGGTGAAATAATATGCCGTTTCTGTATAGGAGGTAAAAGCATTGACATTTGCCCCCATTGTTGAAAAAGCATCCATGACATCCCCATCTTTCATTTCGAACATCTTATGTTCAAGAAAATGAGCAATACCTGCAGGGAAATGATATTCTTTACCATTTTCATCAACCTGTTTCATATCCATGGCACCTAAAGGGGTTACCATCATAAACATGGATTTCACATAATCTTTTTTTTGCCAAAGGATAACATGCAGACCATTTTCTAAAGTTTCTTCAAAGCGCGTCTCTTGATAACGCTCATTCACAATTTTCTTCATCGTCATCCTCCTTTGTCACTACGACTCCCATCTTATACTCACAACGCTTCATGACTTCCATAACTTCCTCACGCGTTACCTTCTCTACCATATCCATCAAATCTGATACACTATAATCCCTTTGTAATAAAGCATTTTGATAAGCGAATGCCATCAAAGAATACATGCTATCCTCACTTGCTTTTAAAGAATTAATGACCATACGTTTACTGGTATTTAACAAATCTTCGCTAAAATCTCCCTCACAAACACGGTGGAATTGTGTTTGAATTAATTCCATTGTTTTATCAATATGTTCTTTCTCAATCCCTGTAGTTACTCCCATAGCACCGTCATAGCTAATTAAGTTCGAAAAAATGGAATAACACAAGCTGCGTTTTTCACGAACTTCTTGAAAAAGTAAGGATGTTGAATATTGTCCAAACACAGCATTTGCCACACGTAATGCATAATATTTTTCATCAGTAATCGGGGTATGGGTAAACCAGGTCATCATGATGTAGCTTTGTGAAATATGCTTGGTTAATCGTTTCGTCTCACTCTTTCGCTCATTTTCAACACAATACCAGCTTTGCATTTGCGTATTACGCGGTGTGAAACGCAGCGTTTCTTTTACCAGCTTTAAAATGCTATCTTCTTCTATGTCACCACAAACAAGAATATCGATTAAATCTTCTTTCATCATCTCTTGATAAATCTGTTGTATATCGGATAGTGTCAATTGTTCAACTTGCTCATAAGTACCAAGCGCCGAGATTCCTAAAGGTGTTCCTTTGCCTGCCTCGCGTAAACCGCATGTAATAGCATATTGTGATGGATCATCTTGCATTCGTTTGATTTTTGCCAACAAGATTTCTTTGTTTTCATGAAACACCTCTTCTTTAAGCAATGGTGAGAAAATAACCTCATGGAGAAATGCAAAGGTATCTTCTAACAAGGTGTTTTCTTCATTTAGAAAAGATGGATTAATGATTTTTGAACGTAGTTCAATGATCTGACTTGCCCCAAAACCGGCTGTTTGAGCTGTTAAAGTCGCACCATAAAGCTCATCCTGCATCTCACTCATCTTTAATTTTGTATCATATTTCTGACAGCGGTCTACCAACATGAGTGCCAGTAAAGAGCGCTTTGCCGATTTACCATCTTGTAAGGTATTGCGAAAGCGTACACTGATGCCGATATCTTTAAACTTTGTGGTTGGAATAAATTGTACCTGAATGCCATTTGTTATTTGCATATCTTCTACCTCCGTAGTTATTAGTATGAACAATCAAATTATTTTTATATCATTATTGGCATATTATACCATATACAATACAAAAAAAGAACCGTCGGCAATAGCACACGACGATTCTATCTGATCATTTTGACATTCTTTTTTAACGTTTACCTGAATCATATATCTCACCAGATGCCTTAGGTCCTACGGAACTGCGGGCAAATAGCAATAAGGCGATAATTGTCAACAGATATGGCAAAGCAAAGAATACTTCACTAGGCAGTGATTTTAAGAAGGGAATCTGTCCAGAATAATCACTCAACACCTGCGAGAAACCAAAGAAGATACCGGCCCCTAAACAGCCAAATGGTTTCCACTTACCAAAAATCAAACAAGCCATGGATATAAAACCAATTCCATGAATAGAGAATACTGTAAACTGAACATCCAATGACAGTACCATAATAGCACCTGCTAAACCACCTAAGCAACCGGAAATCAAGACACCGATATAGCGCATTTTTTCCACATGGATTCCCATGGAAGCACTGGCTTGCGGATACTCACCACAAGAGCGCAGATGCAGACCAAACTTTGTCTTAAATACAACAAACCAGGTAATGATTGCCAAAGCAATCGCTAAATAAAAGGTTGGAAATACATTTGTGAAGAATAATGGTCCAAGTACTGGTATATCCTTTAAAACGGGCACTGATATTCTTGAAAAGCTTTCAATGAATTGTTCAGAACGCTGTGCATTAAAGATAATCTGACATAGATAGACAGTAAGTCCTGTTGATAGCATATTTAATGCTGTACCAGAAATGGTTTGATCTGCTTTTAAACTTACAGATACAAAAGCATGTATTAAAGAATACAGACAACCTGCCAACAAACCGGCTAAAATACCGATCCAAGGTGCTAAACTACCAAAAGAGCTTTCCAACAATAAAGAAACGGTAGCACCAAAGAAAGCTCCAACAAGCATAATGCCTTCCAATGCAATATTTACTATACCGCTTCGTTCAGAAAATAATCCACCTAGTGCACATATAACAATTGGAGTAGCGACACCAAGTGCCAAAGGAAACATCTGAAATAATAAGGTCATACACTCTTCTCTCCCTTCGGCTCTTTTGCGTCCTTTTTATGACGCAATTTCGATAACTTATTTAATATAATGCGAATGCCATACTGCATTGCCACAAATAATACGATAGCAGCTGATATAATCTCTCCGATTTCCTTAGGAATACCTACGGATTGTAAGATTGGCTGTGCCACCTTTAACAAACCGAACAGTAAGCCAGCTAATACAACACCAATAGCATTGCAGGCACCCGTTAAGGCAACGGCAATACCATCAAAACCATAATTTTCAAAAGAAGATAATACACGTCCATAGTTAAAAGTTCCAAGGGAAATGATCGCACCGGCTAAGCCAGCCATTGCACCAGCAATCATCATAGAATAGACGATGTTACGTTCTACCTTCATGCCGGCATAACGAGCACCTTCTTTATTAAAACCCGTAGCACGCAAGCCATACCCAAAGCTTGTTTTCTCAATGATAAACCAATATGCCAAAACAGCTAGGATGACAAAGAAAATACCTAGATTTAAACGTGAATGGTTCGTCAAAGATTCAAAGAAAGAATTGCTTAAGCTTGCCGATTCCGGTATCAAAGCTGTTCGTGACGTATCCGAACCCGGAAGTTGTACATATACATAATTAGCTAAGTACATACCGATATAATTCATCATGATACAAATAACAACTTCATGAAGATTAAACTTACTCTTTAAGATTCCCGGCAAAAAGCCCCATGCAGCCCCCGCAAGTATGCCTGCCAATACAGAAACTAGCATATGAACAACAGGAATCTGTGGGAATAAGACGGCAGTTGCAATAGATGCACAAGCTCCCACCATTAGCTGCCCTTCTGCACCGATATTAAACAAACCGGTACGATAAGCAAAGGCAACCGATAGTCCTGTTAAAATAATTGGCATACTAGCAACAATAAATTCACCGATATAACGCGGATTGATAGAGCCACCTTTGATTAAATCTAGACCACTGGCACCACGCACTAAACCATAAAACAAATAGAAAGGATCACGTCCTGTTAAGAGAAGGATAACAACTCCTAACAAAACACCAAACAGAATTGCCAGAAGTGATATTTTTAAAGCATCTTTATTTTTCATTCATCTTCACTTCCCTTCTTTGAACCTGACATATAAAGACCCAATTCCTTGTCATCCGTATCTTTTGCCAGCATTTCCCCATTTTTATGTCCATCAAATAGAACAACGATACGATCGGAAAGATCCAAAACTTCATCTAACTCAAAAGATACTAGAAGAACGGCTTTTCCTGCATCACGCTCAGCGATGATTCTTTTATGTATGTATTCAATTGCCCCAACATCTAAACCACGCGTTGGTTGTACGACTAACAACAAATCGGGACTGCGCTCAATCTCACGGGCAATAATTGCTTTTTGCTGATTACCACCGGACATACTGCGTGTAAGGGAATCCTTACCTTCACCGCTTCGCACATCAAATTCTTCAATCAGTTTATCAGCATACGCATCCATAACATCTTGTTGCATGATCATGTTTTTACAATATGGCTTACGATCATATTCATGAATAATAAAGTTTTCTTTTAAATGGAAATCAAGTATGAGTCCATGCTTATGACGATCTTCTGGTATATGTCCCATTCCTTTATCAAAACGATCACGAATGCTTGTATGGGTAATATTTTCACCCTTCAAAAGAATTTCACCGCTCTCTACAGAGGTCAAACCGCTTAATGCATGCACAAGTTCTTCCTGTCCATTTCCATCAATACCAGCAATACCAACGATTTCCCCTGCCCGTACGCTTAAATTAAAATCCTTAAGTCCTAAGACGCCTTTACTATTTTTTACATTCAGATGTCTTGTTTCCAAAACCACCTCACCAGGAGCATGGGGTCCTTTTTCTACCTTAAAATTCACTTCACGACCGACCATCATTTCGGCCATTTGCTGTGTCGATGTTTCTGCAACATTGACCGTACCGATATATTTTCCACGACGCAATACACTGCACTCATCAGCAACTTGCTTGATTTCATTCAGCTTATGTGTGATAAGCAAAATACTTTTTCCTTCTTTAATCAGCTTTTGCATGATTTCCATCAAATCTTCAATTTCCTGTGGTGTTAATACAGCAGTAGGTTCATCAAAAATCAAAATGTTTGCATTGCGGTAGAGCATTTTTAATATTTCTACACGCTGTTGCATGCCAACCGTAATATCGGAAATTTTGGCATATGGATCAACATTTAAACCATACATCTTAGAAAATTCTTCGATTTTCTTCGCCGCTGATTTAATATCTACCATACCAAATTTGGTAGGTTCCATACCAAGGATGATATTTTCAGTAACTGTAAAGCATTCCACCAGTTTAAAATGCTGGTGCACCATACCAATGCCTAGCTGGGTTGCATCATTTGGATCATTGATCTTGACTTCTTTGCCATTTACCTTGATCGTTCCACTGGTTGGCTGATATAAGCCAAACAAAATGGACATCAGTGTAGATTTTCCCGCACCATTTTCACCAAGCAAAGCATGAATGCTCCCTTGCTTTAGGCGTACAGTCACATTGTCATTTGCACGAATACCAGGAAAATCTTTTGTGATATTCAGCAGTTCAACTGCATAAGTCATAGGTTTCCTCCTTTAGATTCATGAAAACAATATACGAAAATAATGTTTTCGTTATAGCAAATCATGCGTACTCATATCTTACAAAGGATTCACACACTCCATGTAGTAGGCGAGTTACGCAAATGATTGCTCATTACTGATTTATTATATCATATTTTTTATTAGGAAATATACAAAAACAGACAGGAAAAGAATAACTTTTTTATCTTTACGTTACTCTCTTTCATGCAAAAAAAGTCTCTCACAAGAGAGACTTTATCACATATGTAGAAATAATTAACCGTTGCTTCCTGGAGCAATCGTACGTTCTGCAGAAACTTTGATTTCACCAGATTTAATTTTAGCAGATGCATCTTCAACAGCTTTCTTGATGTCATCAGACAGGTTAGGATTTTCATCAGGTAAACCTACACCATCATTTGAACTGTCATAAGTCTGTAAACCAGCTTTAAACTTGTTGTCCAATACAGATTTAGAAACAGCCTCTGTAACAGCATCTACACGTTTCAAAGCAGAAGTTAAAGTTACAGATTTATTTTCTTTCTTATCATAGATACCTGTGCTGAACTGATCGGAATCAACACCGATAACCCAAACTTTTTCACCTTTTTTAGCGCGGTCTTTGGCTGCAGCGAAGACACCGTTTCCAGTACCACCTGCTGCGTGATAAATAACCTTAGCGCCTGCAGAGTAATGTTTTTCAGCTAAAGATGTACCTTTTTCCGTTTTATCATAACCACCAGCATAATCTACATAAATTTTGATGTTTTTATCTACTGATTTAACACCTTGTTCAAAACCAGCCTGGAAAGCACGAATCAAATCAACATCTTCACCACCGATAAAGCCAACAGCATTTCCGCCTTCAGCCTTTGCCTGCATAGCTGCAGCCACACCAGCTAAATAAGAAGATTCTTCTGCTTTAAAGGTAGCACTCTGTACGTTTTCAGAATCAATCACCGTATCGATTACCAAGAATTTTGTATCTGGATTTGCTTTTGATACATTTGCCATTGCATCATTAAATTTATAACCAGCTGCAACAACTAAATCATAACCATCTTCTGATAACTGATTTAGGTTTGGTTCATAGTCAGCATCACCTTTTGATTGTAGATACTTGATGCAGTCCGTACTGATATTATTGTCTTTTGCGAACTTTTCAATACCTTTCCATGAACCCTCATTGAATGAGTGGTCATCAATACCACCGGTATCCGTAACAAAGCCGATTTTTACCGGACAGTCTTTCTTCTTGCTGTCACCATCGTCTTTGCTGCCGCAACCGGCAAGAGTTGTCGCAGCCATCATCGCGACCAAACTCAGTTTTGCAAATTTGTTCATAAGGTTCTCCTCCATTTATTCGACCTTCCTAATGGTCCTATCAAAAGTTTACAATTAATCTTATCTTTTGTCAAGAAATTAAGCCCTTACAAAGCCCTAGATTATGATCGAAGTCGTATTACCATTTTCCTCACAGATTTGCTTATACTGAGCCACATACATTTGCGAAACCGTTGTATTTCCCAGCGCTTTCAAACCTTCTTCACGCACTCCATATTGGCGGTACCGTATCAGTTTATATCGACTTTGCTGTTTCAAAAGCTCACTGACATAGCGTACTGTTTTCTCATTTTGTAAATCTTGATTAGGTAAAATCACCGTACGTACTTCTTCCAACTTCTGTGTATGTAACAAATACGCTAGATTTTTTAATACCATAGTATTGTCACAGCCGGTAAGATATTGATGAAATTTTGCATCAACTGCTTTGACATCCAACATGACCCCATCACAAACTGCCATCAGCTGAGGATATTGTGAAAAGTCGTAATACCCATTACTGTCAATCAAACATGTTAACCCAAGCTTTTTTACTTTTTTAAATAGGTCCAATAGGAAAGCCGCATGATTCATACACTCTCCTCCACTCACCGTGATTCCTCGCAGAAAAGCTTTTTTAGCTTTGATTTGCTCAACTAATTCTTCTACGCTCATATAGCGTATCTTAGGTGATGCTAAATGCGTACACGTATGAATACATGTATCACAATCTACGCATTTCTCAGAATTCCACAAGACCTTTCCCGCTTCCAATGTCAAAGCGTTTGTTGGACAAGTTGTAACGCAGTCCCCGCAATGCATGCACATATGGATTGTTTCGGGATTATGGCAATACAAACAGGAGAAGGGACAGCTTTGAAAAAAGATGGCGCAGCGATTACCTGGGCCATCTACATTGGAAAAAGGAATGATCTTATTTACGGGCGCTTTCATCATATACACGACGATCCAGAGCGTTTGCTGTGTTACGTGCTCCCTGTCCAAACACGGTCACATTATTCAAACTTGCTTCTTGGCGGTCCAATTTTTCAATTTCACTTTTCTTTACCAGATATCCGGTCACGCGTACTACATCATTATCCGCATTATAGCCGGTAAAATAGCGCATACCTTGAGCAAAGGCTCCCTTGATGATATCCAATAATGCATCCGGTGTATTGTTCCATGTATCATCAAATTTAAAGATATCACCGATTCCGGATACAAAATACTTATGGAAATTGCACTCTACAGCGATATGATCACATAAATCCGGTTCACAGCCAATCGGGATACGAGCACCTGGTGAATTTTCGCGGCCATCACTGTCGATACCAACCTGTGCATGCAGCACATATTGGTTATGACAGCCTTCACAATACAGACCATGATGGTTTTTTACCATCGTTTCAATCGCATTCATGATTTCGACACCAAGTTGATGTGCTTTTTCATTATGTCCATAACCTTCCTTAGGATCTTTTATACCTAAAAGATGGTTGCAGCATTCTGCCAAGCCTACAACACCAAACATACCTGTGAAGTTTTCACGTTTAACAAAGCCTTCTTTTACCAAGAAATTAGCCTTGAAAAAGTTACTTTCCTCTACGATATAGCGAATACGATCGTCCATAAATTCTAACATCATGTTTACATAATATGGTAAGATATGCTCCATGAAATCAGCTTTATCTTTTGCCTTGCTAGCTACATTATATAAGCGTATTCTTGGCAGCGTATAACCGCCTCCACCGATCTTTAACGCATTGTAGCAACTGGCGATGCCATATTCTCCGATACCATCTTGTCGATACATGACATCATTAGCAAAGCTTGGTTTAGCTGTTGCCAGCATACAATCAATGCAGGCTTTCGCAAACTCATCGCTTGTCCGTTCTGGATCATACAATAAAGTAACATTTGGTATTGCTAACTGCATTTCTTTTGTTAGATCTAAGATGATTCTTGCCACACGACAATCTTCTGGTCCGATGTTGGCATGTACAAAAGAATCCGTCAACGTTTTATCGATATGCAGCAAAAACAGACGCAACGCTTTACGCGTTTCTTCTTCGTCCTTATCAAATGGAGTGAATAAATCAGCAAAGTTACCCAGATAGACAGGAAAAGAAGTAATGCTTGGAACATGTTTGTACATAATTAATAAAGCATTGGTAGCTTCCCAGATATCTGTCGGTGGCTGCAAGCCTAAAAATGCGCAACCTTCTTTCATCAACTTTTGATAATCCGGCAAGATATAGCGAGGGCGATAAGGTGCTCTTCCTTCTCCTAAATCACATAAAGTTTCTTCCTCCAATGCCTTTTTCATCTCCGGTTTTAAAGGTAATGAATCATCATCGTTTTCAGCCAATCTGGCTAATGCCAATAATTGTTGCTGATAAGTTAGTGTAGGGTCACTGATAATATCTTTTACTCTACTCATCAAAATCATCCTCCTCATAGCGTACAAGCACCTCACGCGGCTTAGAACCACGACTAGGTCCGATAACGCCTTGTTCCTCCAATACGTCGATCAACCGCGCAGCTCTGGCATAGCCAATACTGAACTTACGCTGTATCAATGATGTACTAGCCTTCCTAGTACTTATTATAAAAGATTTTACCTCTTCATACAAGGGATCTGCACTTTCCTGCGTAGCAGCATATTCACTATCTACAGCCTCTAAACGTAAAAAAGCATCCTCATATTTGGGTTTTCCTTGGGCACTGACAAAGTCACAAATGCTCTGTACCTCCGCATCACTTACAAACACACCTTGTACACGGGTAGGATTGGTCTCTCCCACCGGGATATATAACATATCTCCATAACCTAAGAGCTTTTCTGCACCCATCTGGTCCAGTATCGTTCGTGAATCCACAGCGCTAGATACCGCAAAAGCGATACGCGATGGAATATTGGCCTTAATGACACCAGTGATAACATCGACACTAGGGCGTTGTGTGGCTACGATCAAATGAATCCCGGCTGCGCGTGCCAACTGCGTAATACGTTGAATACTTGCTTCAACCTCTTTCGCTGCAACTAACATTAAATCAGCTAATTCATCTATGATGACAACGATCCACGGTAGTTTTTCTAAACCATCCTCAGGATGATTTTCAATATATGTATTATAGCCGGCAATGTTACGTACACCCGCCATAGCAAATAGTTCATAGCGTTTATCCATCATGGCCACAATTACCTTTAAGGCGCGATTTGCTTCCTCTCCATCGGTAATGACCGGACCTAACAGATGGGGAATTTGCTTATAAGGTGTAAACTCCACCTTTTTGGGATCTACTAATAGCAACTTGACCTCATCTGGTCTTGCACGCATTAATATAGAGGTAATGATAGAATTCACACATACACTTTTCCCGCTTCCGGTTGCTCCAGCAATTAACAAATGGGGCATCTTGTTGAGTTCTCCATATACACAGCTGCCCATGAGATCTTTTCCTAAGGCAAACAACATTTTTTTATCCTGGTACTTTTCCGGAACTGATTTCATCAATTCTTTCATGCTAACACTAGTTTTTTCCACATTGGGAATCTCGATGCCAACAGCACTTTTGCCAGGTATCGGTGCTTCAATTCGGATATCTTTTGCTGCTAGTGCCATTTTAATATCATATTGCAAATTGCTGATTTTATTGACACGCACGCCAAGATCCGGCTTTACTTCAAATTTAGTGACAGATGGTCCAATGTGCGTAGCCATTAAAGTAGCACGTACACCAAATTCATCTAAGATTTCAATCAACCGCTGGCCACTTTCATTTGCTGCCTTGATATTCGCAGTACTGCGGGCTTTTTTTCCTATATCATTTAACAAGGTCAGCTTAGGCAACTTATATTTTGACCAATCCTCTTTAAAACTACTTACGAATGTATCACTTTTTCCTATCGTTTCTTCAATGATTCGTTTATCTTCCTTTTGCTGTTGCACGGCTTTTGAAGCTGTACCAAAACCTATGACAACCTCATCCTCTTCCTCATGAGCATCCTGGCTTGACACAAGCGGTTCAAAAGCATCATTGCGACCATCCGTAATAATATCAAACTCATCATCCACATCTAAGAAAGACACCTGTCCTGGACGAACGCGTTCTTCCAAGTTGATCTTACCAAACATGCTTTCCTTAGCAGGTGTGGTATTTGCTTGTTCACTCGTCTTTTCGACCTTTTGTTCCTTTTTCAACGCTTTCTTATTTCGTCGCTGTTCACGTTTGGCTTGAGCATTTTCTTTCATTGAGGAAAAAGGCTTTTGGAATGCGGATGCCCCTTGCCGTAAATACGCAAATAAAGGCCCTGATATAAGCAAAATACAGCCTAAGACCACTAAAGCGATGATAATGATCTTAGTACCCGTATAATCCACCAAAAAAGTCGTGATGGACACAAGAAAAGCACCAATCAGTCCACCACCAATCTGTTCACCATGAAAAACTTGCGCACTGTTGCCAAGAAAATGGGATAGTATGTCCATCCCCGTTAGTTTTTCATCATTAGGCAGACTTGCCGCAATTAGCCATGCGCTCAGTAAAACGATGACCCCTGTTGTATATTTCAGAGGTACATCGCTAATATTTTTCTTAAGCATCCACATGAAGGAAAAAACAATGATAAGACCGTAAACGACACCATATAGATTTCCAGTCACATATTGGATAACACCTGTGATCAGATTGCCTAAAAAGCCAATTTCCAGACATCCGATAATGGATAAGGTAATGAGGACCAAGGCATAAATATAAACCAGAATTTCATTTTCAGCTGCCTGTTTTTTCTTTTGCGCTTTCTTTGTTTTCTTTTTTGCTGCCATACTGTCCTCCCTTCTCTACAAAATACTTATGAATTAATTTCCATAATGACCGGTAAGACCATCGGGCGTTTCCCGGTTTCCTTCATTAAATATTTACTGATCTTATCGCGCGCTTCTGCACGTACTGTCAAATTATCATAACGTTTTTCTTTTACTGCTTTTTCGATACAGTTTTCCATGATATTACCGACTTCTTTAATGATATATTCTGCATCCTTTAAATAAATCAGCCCTCTAGTCTGCACATCCGGACCATTGGATATTTCCTTCGTCTTATGATTAACACCAACACCGATGATCATCACCCCATCTGTCGATAGAACCTCACGATCCTTCAAGACAACACCTGTCACATCCCAATTTTCCTTACCGTCAATCATCGTATCTTCTAATTCCAGACGCTGTGCGACACTCTTTAAGATTTTATTTTCAAATAAGGCAATCTGTCCGTTTTCCAAAATCAGAATACGATCGGGTGAATACCCCATTTTCGTTGCTAAATTTGCATTTACATATAAATGACGATACTCGCCTTTGATCGGTATATAATATTTAGGTTGGAAGAGATACAGCATCATTTTCAGATCTTCACTGGATGGATGCATAGATAATACGGTTTTAGAATCCAGCGTATAAATCTTGCCGCCCTCTTTATAAATTTCGTTTTCCATATTGCTGGCATCTAATTCTGTACCACTGACAATTGGACTGGCTACAATAATCGTATCACTCGTACGGAAACTTACATGCGCATCTTCATGATTAGCGATATTTGTCATCGTACGGAACAGATTTTTACCATTGCCACTAATCAAAACGACAACATCTTCCATGTCATCACTAAAGTTCTTTTCATTGATTTCCATCTCTTTTGGAACGCGATAGTATTTCATCGTTTCTAAATGCTTTAACAGTTCACGAATTCCTTTATCATGAAAAAAGATCTTGCGATTAAACTTTTTCGCCAATTCAATAATTTCTATGATGCGAAATAAACTTTGGGAATAACAGGAAATCAAAATTCGTGTTCCTTCACTAGCTTCAAAAATCGGTTCAATCAAAGATGTAATGCGATGTTTAGGAGCCGTGTGTCCACTCTTATCAGCGCCCTGAGATTCACACAATAGACACAAAACACCTTTTTTTCCTATATCACTTAATTCGTTTAAATCACATAAATATTCTTTTTGAAGCATATCATAATCTACGATAAATTCTCCTGTATAGACGATATATCCCTGATCGGTACTGATCGCCAATCCAAAATTGTCAGGAAATGCATGTGTCATTGGGAATGTACGTATTTTGACACCTCCAATTGTCTGCTTACTGCAGCGTTTTAAACGATGAATCTTTGCATTCTTTATGCCTTCTTTTTTTAGCATCTCATGAATGATATTCGCAGTTAAAGCACCTGTATACACTGGCGCATTCACCTGTTTTAATAAATATGGCAAGGCTGCCACTACATCATCATGGGCATGGGTGATGAAGATCCCTTGAATACGTTCTTTGTTTTCGATCAGATAAGAGAAATCCGGAATGATGAATTCCACTCCTAACTGTCCTGTATCCGGATATTTTAATCCGGCTTCAATAATAAATATAGCTTCATTGACTTCAACGACAAGCATATTCTTGCCATCTTCATCAAGTCCACCAAGCGCAAAAATGCGTACTTGATCCATAAATCGTTACCTCCGTTTTCATATTGTTATTATGTTTTCTTATTGTTTCATTCTGAATGAACTCGAAATTCCATGATAAACTAATGATATTATACCACTAAACATCAAAAAAAAGACAAGGGAATTGCTTTTTATCGCAAAAACCATAAACGAAACCATAAAAAAAGTGATTGCTCACTTTTTATAGAATTTGTTCACCATCTAAAGAAAATGTCTTGCATGCTGTGATTTTCACTTTTACGATATCTCCAGCAGTCACATGCTCACCAGTAAAATTTACGAGCTTATTGGTTTCTGTATAGCCACTCCATACATTCGCCTTTTTCTTGCTGGCGCCATCCACCAATACCTTGACTACTTTACCGAGATATGCCTCATTTTTAACGTGAGCATACTGATTCCAACAAGCATTAAGTTCCGCCAAGCGACGCTGTTTGACTTCCAAAGATACACTATCCGCCATACGTGCAGCCGGTGTTCCTTCTCGTGGAGAATAAATAAAGGTAAAAGCAT
Source organism: Longicatena caecimuris (assembly GCF_004341945.1). GTDB lineage: Bacteria > Bacillota_I > Bacilli_A > Erysipelotrichales > Erysipelotrichaceae > Longicatena > Longicatena caecimuris. Next base: position 12,175 of record NZ_SMBP01000001.1, on the reverse strand, counting down.
TATCGAACTGACATTCTTTCACTAGATCTAACGTATGTTGGAACTGTCCTTCGCTTTCATTAGGAAAACCCACAATGATATCTGTAGAGATTGCACACTCTGGCATACGTTCTTTGATCTTATGGAATAAGGTGAGATATTGTGCGTTTGTATAACGACGCCCCATAATCTTCAGAATTTCATCATCACCACTTTGTACCGGCAGATGTATAAATGGCATAATATTGTCATAACGTGCAATCACATCAATCATCTCATCACTAAAATCCCATGGATGGCTTGTTGTAAAACGAATACGTTCTATGCCAATTTTCGCCGTTTCCTCCAACAATTTCGCAAAACCACCTTCGATATGCAAATCTTTTCCATAAGAATTAACATTCTGCCCCAGCAATGTAATTTCTTTATAGCCATCTTGTTTTAACTGACGTATTTCTTGCAATACATCTGCCATAGCTCGGGAACGTTCTTTTCCTCTAGTATAAGGGACGATGCAATATGTACAAAATTTATCACATCCATACATAATATTGACCCAAGCCTTATGTTTGCCAAAACGTCTTACCGGAAGATTTTCAATGACATCGCCTTCTTTTGACAACACCTCGACACTACGCTTATGCCCAACCATCACCTCATACAAAAGTTCTGGTAAACGATGAAGGTTATGTGTTCCAAAAATAAGATTGACATGGCGATATTTTTCTAATAACACTTGTACGACATCTTCTTCTTGTGCCATACAACCACACAAACCAAAAATCAAATCTGGATTGCTTCGTTTCAAACGCTTTAAAGAACCGATCTCGCCCAACACCTTATCCTCAGCATTTTTACGAATAGCACATGTGTTTAACAAAATCAAATCAGCCTGTTCAGGGTGTTCTACCGGTGTAAACATCAATTCTTCTAAAATACCTGCCAAGGTTTCAGAATCGCGTTCATTCGCCTGACATCCATAAGTTCTTAGATAGTATTTCTTTCCCTGTCCCAGTGTTCTAACTTCACTAGGTATTTGAAACAAGCTTTTTTCAATCGTGACTTCTTTCTGTGTACGTTTTTGGGCCTCATGCAAATTAGGCAACGCCCATCCTGGCTGTGTTTTCATTTACTTCCCTGCTTTCTTTTTTCTAATATAATAAACATCCTAAGTGGATGATCTTGACTTAAAAAAACCAAGCATTTCTACTTGGTTTACTGAGAGATTGCTTCTACTGGACAAGCGGAAATACAAGATCCGCAGTCAATACAAGTTCCTTCATCGCATTCTGATTTAGAATCAGCGTTCATGGATAAAGCTCCAACTGGGCAAACTCCTACACAAGCACCACAACCGATGCAAGTATCAGCATTTACATTTACTGGCATTCTTTATTCCTCCTTTACAACCATTCCTATTATACCAATATCTCCAAGGACATGCAAGCATTTAAAGCCAAAAATACTTTTGTGAAGACGCACTTGTTACGTCTTTCACAAAACTATGAACAACCCTTTGAGAAATCTTTTCTTGTACATATCCGATCATCATAAAGTTTCCCCTAAATAAGGCTTTAAACATTTACCTGTTAGAAAGATGAAAGCAATCAAACTCAAAAAAAGGAAGAACATTCAATGGTTTTCCATTGTCTTTCTTCCTATTTTAAGCAATTAACATTCAACATGTTCTGGACGTATCTGAATGCGTTTGATACCTATTGCGCGATTCGTTGCATCATCGATATCCACCAAAGCGCCACAGAAAATTCCTTCACCTTCAGCAATTTTGAATTTGGTCTTCTCTTGTGTTGTAAAACGCGTTACTATTTCATTCACATCACGTCCTAAAACACTGGTATATGCACCGCACATCCCCAAATCCGTAATAGCCGCACATCCATACACGATTCGTTCATCTGCTGTTTGTACGTGCGTATGTGTGCCAACCACAGCACTTAAGCGATCCGCAAAACAATACGTAAAAGCGATTTTTTCGCTCGTTGCCTCAGCATGAAGATCAACCAGATAAATATCCGCTTCCACTTCTTGAAGAATATCTTCCATGCAATAAAACGGCGAATCTATTACATTGTTCATCCAAACTTCACCACTTAAATTCGTGATGGCAACACGTTTTCCCTGCACCTTTATCACAACGGTATGTTCCCCATATTCTAAAGGTTCCATGTTGGCAGGGCGTACCATACGCTCAGCTTCATCGATAAACTGATAAATATCATTTTTAGAAAATGTATGGTTTCCCATGGTGATGACATCAATCCCACAGGCCAGCAATTGGTTATAAATGCGGCGGGTAATACCTTTCCCATGAGCAGCATTTTCACCATTTGCAATTACCAAGTCAATGGCATACTGCTGTTTCAAAAGAGGAAGCTGCCGGCTCACAGTTTCCCTTCCGACAGCTCCTACGATATCTCCTATAAATAAGACTTTCATATTCTTTATTTAGCCAGCTCACAAGATCTTGTTTCACGAATGACCGTAACCTTGATCTGTCCTGGATATGTCAGTTCCGCCTCAATCTTGTCCTTGATGTCACGGGCAAGTTTATGACAAGCCAAATCATCTACTTTATCCGGTACGACCATGACACGAACTTCACGTCCTGCCTGGATCGCATAAGAACTATCCACACCATCAAATGATTTTGTAATCTTTTCAAGCTCTTCCAGACGGTTGATATAATTCTGTAACGCTTCATAGCGAGCACCTGGACGCGCTGCACTAATCGTATCAGCAGCAATAACCAAATTGCTTATGAGAAATTTCGGTTCAACTTCTCCATGATGTGACTGAATCGCATTCAACACCACATCGCGTTCACCATGTTTCTTACAGAATTTGTAGCCTAATTCAATATGACTGCCCTCAACCTCAAAATCCATAGCCTTTCCTATATCATGAAGTAAGCCTGCACGTTTAGCCAGCTGCTGATTTAAACCAAGTTCAGCTGCCATCATACCGGCCAGATGAGCAACTTCCATACTATGTTGTAATGCATTTTGTCCATAAGAATAACGGTACTTTAAACGACCAATCATCTTAATGATTTCACGGTCAATACGACCGATTCCCAATTTAAAGACGGTATCTTCACCAGTCTTCATGATGTTGGTATCCATTTCTTTCTTGATTTTATTGACAACTTCTTCAATACGACCCGGCTGAATACGGCCATCTTTGATTAAATGTTCCAATGCCAATCTTGCAACTTCGCGGCGAATTGGATCAAAACAAGAAACAGTAATCGTTTCAGGCGTATCATCAATAATCAAATCAACACCAGTCGCCTGTTCAATGGCTTTGATATTACGCCCTTCACGTCCGATGATTCTACCTTTCATTTCTTCACTTGGTAAAGCAACAACGGAAACAGTGCGATCAACAGCCTCATCCTGCGATAAGCGCTGAATGCTTTGTGCGACGATGTTGCGCGCCTTTTCATCTGCAGTTGCTTTTGCCTCTTCTTCTTTTTCTTTGATGTAGGCAACCAACTCTTTTTCCATACGTTTTTCGGTGATTGCAAATAATTCTTCTTTTGCCTCACTGGTAGACATGGCCGCTACACGTTCCAATTCCTCTACCTGTACATCAATCTTTGCCTGTAACTCTTTGTCTTTTTTATCTAGCATTGCCATTTTGTCAGCTAATTGAGCACTCTTCAGATCAATCTGTTTTTCTTTGCTTGTCAATGTTTCATCACGGAAATTCAGATTGTCTTCTCTGCGCAGGAGTTTATTTTCCATATCGGTAACCTCCTGCTTGCGTTCTTTTATCTCTTTTTCTGCCGCAAGTTTCAATTCATGCGCTTGTGTACGACCATCCAATACTGCCTGCTTGACGGTTGCGTCGGCTTTTGCTTCCGCTTCCTTCAGCAGCAGGTTGGCCTTTTGCTGATCTTTATTTAAACCTGCCTTTGATACCACTATCATAACGATAATTCCAACGGCAAGACCTATCAACGCAGACAAAAAGATGAGCAGTGCATTATTTTCCATAACACTATTCCTCCATTCGTCATGTAATGAGAATTTTATTCTCTAACATATATTGTACATAAATTTCACATTTTTCTCAACTAAAAACCGCAGTTTTTGGAAAATTAGAATCAAAAATTGAAAGCCGTTCCATCAAAAAGTAAAAGAAGGGCAATCCTGTCCTTCTTTTTTGATAGGTAAACTAAACGATCCTTAAAGCTTTTTAAGCTTTTTCAGCTGCTGTTTTCTCCATGAGCTTCGTTTTTAACTCTTCTAACAGTTCTGGATTAGACTTGATCGTATTTTTTGCAGCTTCTTTCCCCTGGCCGATTTTCTCACCATTGTAAGAAAACCAAGCACCACTTTTCATAACAATATCATGATCCACACATAAATCTAATAACTCCGCGATATAAGAGATGCCTTCGCCATACATGATTTCAATAGCAGCCGTTTTAAAAGGTGGCGCTACCTTATTTTTCACAATTTTTACATTTACTTTATTCCCAATAATTTCAGTTCCATTTTTAATTGCCTCACTGCGTCGAATATCCAAACGCACACTGGAATAAAATTTTAAAGCTCGACCACCAGGTGTGGTTTCAGGATTGCCATAAACAACTCCAACTTTTTCGCGCAGCTGATTAATGAAAATTGCCGTACATTCGCTGCGATTCATGACACCACTTAATTTACGCATCGCTTTTGACATCAAACGAGCCTGTAATCCTACTTGTGAATCACCCATCTCACCATCCAATTCAGCCTGTGGTACCAAGGCGGCAACCGAATCCACGACAACCAAATCAATAGCACCGCTTTTTACTAACATTTCGGTAATATCCAGCGCCTGTTCTCCACTATCTGGCTGTGATAAGATCAACTCATCAATATTGACCCCAAGTTTTTGCGCATATACAGGATCAATCGCATTTTCTGCATCAATAAAGGCAGCACGCCCGCCTTTTTTCTGTACTTCAGCAATCGCGTGCAATGCCAATGTCGTTTTACCACTTGATTCCGGACCGTAGATTTCAATGATACGACCTTTGGGATATCCACCAATACCTAAAGCCTCATCAATTTTGATGGAACCACTGCTGATAGCATCAATTTCTACCGCAGCACGATCTCCTAATTTCATGATGCTGCCTTTTCCATATTGCTTTTCTATGGCCTTAATTGCATCACTTAATAAGGTATCTTTTTTATCTTCTGCTTTTGTCTCTGTTTTCTTATCTTTCTTTTCACTCATGCTACTTTTCCCTTTCTCATTCACTGAGGAATGCGACTGCTTTTTCCATCATAAATTGTACAGCATACGCCCGCAATTCATTGCGTGTCAATTTAGAATGTAATGCAAATACTTGTACATGTTGGATATCTGCTATTGCACAATACACTAAACCTGCCGGTTTGCCTTCCCAGGCATCCAGTCCGGCATTTCCCGTAAAGGAGATACATAGATCAACATCCAATACAGCACGTGCGCTTCGCGCCATTGCAATTGCACATTCTTCACTGACAACACCATATGTTTCGATGATTTTTGCATCAACATGTGCCAATGCTATTTTTTCTTGTGTGGCATATGTGACTAATCCACCTTTTAAAACGGCACTTGCTCCTGCAACATCTGCTATTGCTGCACAAAAGGCACCCGCTGTAAAACTTTCACAGCTGCCAATTGTCAGTTTTTTTTCTTTCAGCAAAGCCACGAAAGATGCTGCTGTTGTTACCTGTTCCATCTACATCGTCTCCATGACAACATCTTTCAACTTCATAAAATAAACAATTCCACTATACACGGAAGCTATTGTTGCTCCCCAAATAAAAATTTGATCCATCGGAATACCTAAATAAGCAAATGGTAAATCATACAGCATGACAAAAATAATAGCAAACATTTGCAGTACAGTTTTAATTTTCCCTGGCATGCCCGCTGCCACCACTTTGCCTTTTGCACTTGCTGACATTCGCAAGCCATCCACGATCGTATCACGCCAAATCATAATGATCACCGCGATGATTGGCACTCTATTGCCAACAGCAAATAAAATCAGCATCGTATTTACTAAAAGCTTATCAGCAATCGGATCAACAAATTTACCAAAAGAGGTAACCAGATTTCGTTTGCGTGCAATATTTCCATCCAAAAAATCAGTAAAAGAAGCAATCGCAAATAAAATCAGCACCACGATATCGCTCCATTGCACTGTCACCATAGCATCCTGTACATTCACTTGGAATGCCATACCCAAATCACAAAACAAATATAGAATAGCGATGATTGGTACTAAAACGACACGAAACAAAGATAATTTATTTGGCAGATTCATTTACTTCACCTACCGTAAACGTCAACGTATTGCTAGGACAATATCCAGGATATGTGCTTGGATTTATACTGCTATCCGTCTTTACGACCTTTCCATTAATTTTTATATCAGTTTGCACCATACAACCGATATAGATAGAAATCTTCGTGCCTTTTTTCACTTCAATTTCACTTGTAGCTGTCTGCCCCACATTAAATATCTTATTTTCACGAATATCTTTTTCATCAACCGTAACACTATAACCAGAATTGCTGCCGTTAAATTTCGTTTCCACTTTTAATTTCTCGCCTTCTTTGACATTGTTGATTGTATAATCGGTCACATCATTTTTGACGATTTCTAATTCTTTGACTTCTTCTTTCTGTTCTTCTTTTTGTTTCTCGTCATCGCTAGGATAGGCTTCTTTATCATTTTCACCGGCAATTGGCATATTGTTTGTCGGTTTGTTATCCTTGCCACTATCTGTCTGCATGAAAATCACAAAAGCAAACATCAATACGATGACCACAACACCAATAATTGCCACAAGCGAAATTAAAGAAACATCTGGTTTCGCTCTTCTGCGCTTTTGGCGTGGCATTTTCACATCTGCGGTCTGCACTTTCGTAAGCTTCTCACTCTTAGCGATATTATGTTCAATTTCTTCATGAGAAAGCTGTGCGCTTTGTACAGATGTCATGGTATAATCGTCAATGCTTTCACGCAATTCATCTTTCATATCTTCAAAATCAATACCGACCGCATCACAATACGATTTCACAAAAAAGCGTAAATAACTCAGGTCCTCATGAAAAAAAGAAATATCTCCTTCTTCTAAGGCTTTGATGTGCTTTGTTGTAAGTCTGGTTTTTTCACTTATATCTTCGACACTCATACCGAGTTCGATACGTTTTTCCTTTAACATGTTTCCTATTTTTTCCATTTGCACACCTCTTTTATAGTACCTGAACGACATTCTTCGATATCTTCAGTATGTCCCGTTTTTATAGTCCTTATTATTATAACAAGCAAAAACTAAATTGTAAAATTATTATGAACATTTTTGAAAATCTCACAGCATTTCCACAATTTCGCGTCATTTTTACATTGAAAAAGCAGGATTACTCCTGCTCTACGGTTTCATTGCATAAGCCATGTTCTGTACTCCAATGGAGTGGCAGTCATTTATCTGCGTTTTTTCAAACGCCCCACCGGATGATTTCACTTCACCTCCAGCAGGTTCCCCTACCAAATTTGGGTTTCTCGCTTGCGGGGTTTACCCGTTCCATCTTCTATGTTTCCATAAAAGCTCGTCTCTGTGGCACTTTTAAAGAAGTACACCATAGTTTCCCTTAGGTTTCCTTCAGCCGTCAGTAATTACACTGCCTGGATTTATTGTTTCATCCAGCACAAACACTACGATCATCACAGATCGTGCGAGCATGGACTTTCCTCTAGTCAAATGACCAGCGACTGCCGCAACGCTGCCGATTATTCTTTTTCTTTCCGAAATACCGCATTTTCTAAACGTGTTAATCGTTTCAGAATATCGATGTTATCTCCACTCAGTTCAGCTTTTTTAGCTTCCACTTCCTGTTTTCCTTCTAATTCTACGATTTTCGCTTTTAGGGTGGCGATATGACGTTCATACTCTTGAAGATGATTGCCAAGATTTTCAATCATGTGGTCATATTCTTGATAGTCATGAATCACAAGATCTAAAAATTCATCGACCTCACGAGAAGAATATCCTTTAAAATCCACATTGAACTGTTTGTTTAATACATCTTCCACACTCAGTTTAAACCTTTTTTCCATTGCACTCACCTTCCTGTTATAGTTTCTCAAAAAACCACTAAAATTGCAAGATATTTTTTTGCTTTCCTATTCTTTGCAGCATCTTTTTCATAAGATATCCTTATTATATTATGAGTAAGATGATCGATTTTTTGGTAGTGCTTCTAAAGTTATTGCAGTAAAATATATATAAATTTTTATTAGAAAGCTTTAAATCGACGACCTTTTCTGCTTAATAAAAAACCTACTCAAATGTTAAGAAAACTTTCAGAATCGTGTATTCTCAGCACAATATTCATCAAATTCATGCTTTTTATCATTAGAATACCATGAATTCTTACGGTTGTTTATCGCAATCATGAAAACCTTATGATATAATATAAACTGGTGATACATGTGATAGGATACCCCAATAAAAAAAACAAGGTGAGTCAAACAGTTGTGGATAATCATATGGGTCGTGGAATGTCATTAGAGGAAGACATCAATGACAGCAACGCCTATTATCGTGCATGTGATCGCGCCTTGATTCATAAGAAGCCAACACCGATTCAGGTGGTTAAGGTTGATTATCCTGCCCGCTGTGCCGCCAAAATAACAGAGGCCTATTATAAGACCCCTAGCACGACTGATTATAATGGCGTGTATCGGGGAAAAGCAATTGACTTTGAAGCGAAAGAAACCAAATCAAAAACATCCTTTCCCTTTAAAAGCATACATCCCCATCAGATTCATCATCTGAAAAAGGTCTTATTTCATGGAGGTATTGGATTCTTCATCATCCGATTCACTTTTTATGATGAGACTTATCTGATTGACGCTGGCGTAATAATCGAACGCTATGAAAATAGTGAACGTAAGTCCATTCCTTATGAACAAGTAAAACAGCTCGGTTCTTATATCAAGGAAGGATTATCCCCACGGCTGCGTTATTTAGATAATGTAGATGCCTTATATTTCAAGGAGGAAAACTCGTATGGCAAATGATACTACGAAAAAAAATTCCAATCCAACAGGAAAGAAAAAGAAAGCTACCGTTCGTAACGTCGTGAATGGTATCATCATCGTCTTCTTATGTTGTGTATTATTAGGAGGCGTGACCGGATTCTTCCTGCTAAGCCAAATCATTGGTAAGGTCAGTGAAGATGAGCGAAAATTGGAAGAAAAAATCATTAATGTAGAGCCAAGCACATTATACAGTGCTGATGGCAAAGTCATTTATGAGCTCGGTGCAGAAAGCCGTGAAATTGTTGAATATGAACAAATTCCACAAGTTACCATTGATGCCTTTTTGGCTATTGAGGATTCCCGTTATTTTAAACATAACGGTTTTGATCTTCCTCGCTTTATTTCCAGTGCGTTCAACAATTTACGTTCCGGATCCTTGGCACAGGGTGGTTCTACCTTGACCATGCAGACGATTGATAACTTTATTAATAAGCCTAAGGAAGAAAAGGCAGACAGTGAAGGCATTAAGCTAACACAAAAAGATAAGATTGAAATGAAGATTCAGGAAATTTATTTAAGTCTTCGCCTTGATTCTAAAATGAGCAAGGAAGAAATCTTAACAAACTATTTGAATAAAATTAACTTTGGTGCTAGCGCCCGCGGTATTCAAAAAGGAGCGCAATATTATTTTGGCAAAAACGTAGAGCAGCTGAATCTGAGCGAAAGTGCCTTTTTAGCCGGCGTGGTCAATGCACCTGCATTGTATAACCCATATCAAGGCTATGATTCCAAAACGAAACAAAACTATTATGCTTATGCTACCAAACGCCGCAACGAAACCCTTTCCTTAATGTTGAGTCATGGCTATATCAGTGAAAGCGAATATAAATTAGCTAAAGCAACAAAACTGGCATTCCAATTAAAAGGAGAATCAAAGGCCAAGGATAATCCTTACCTCGCATACGCGCAAGCTGCGATTACAGAGGCTAGAGAGCTGACAGGTGAAGACCCAGCAACAACCCCAATGAAAATTTATACTGCCCTGGACACTTCCACCCAAGATCGTCTCAATGATATTCAGGAAAAGAAAGTTATCGGTATGCCGGAAAATAAATATTTCCAAATAGCTGCAAGCGTTATCGATAATCGTAAAGGTACGATCATTGCTATTGGTACTGGCTTTGATGATCCTACTTCCAGTACGTATAAAGATCGTGCGACAAAAGAGAAGCATCAGCCAGGATCAACTTCTAAACCATTATTGGCATACGCACAGGCTTTTGATCAAATCGGCTGGGCAACATCACGAATCGTAGAAGATAAACCTATCCAAATTTATGGAGATACAAAGAGTAATTACGATAACAAATATCATGGAAAAGTTTCATTAGAACGTGCGTTAGCGCAATCCTTAAACATCCCTGCTCTGGAAGCTATGCAAGCCGTGACAAATGCGGTTGGCAACGATTATATGCGAGAGTATATGAAAAAACTAGGTTTTGATGATAAGGTTGCCGAAAAATTCGATTTGCTGTATGCCATTGGTGGTGCTAATTTTGAAGCAACCCCTACTCAAATGGCAGCCGCATTTGCTACCTTAGCAAACGGTGGAAAATATATAGAACCACATATGATCACAAAGGTTGTATATAAAGATGGCAGTAAAACTTATGAGAACAACGCTAAGACGACACAGGCTATGTCCCCACAGGCTGCTTATATGACAAGTGATTTGTTAAACAAAGCTATCACAGGCAAATATAGTGGATATAACTATATGAGCCAAGCCTTCAGTGGTGCTGGATATCCGGTTTATGGAAAAACCGGAACTTCTGACTGGGATGATTATGCCGATGAAGTCGGTGGTAATGCCCATGACGGTTGGATGGTCAATTACACAAGTGATTATACGATTGCTTCATGGAACGGCTTTGATTCACGTGTCAACGGCTACACCTACTTATCCGAAGCTGTACAAAATATGAATATACCTGGTAAGATCAATCGTTATATTTTAGATTCCTTAAGTTCCAATGCGACAAGGATTCAAAATCCCGGTGGTATCAGCTCTTATGGTGGAGGTCTCATTAAAACAGAGTTCCTAAAGGATGCAGCAAAAAACAATCCTGAAACCGTAGCCAATGTGAAAAAAGCTAGTGATGCATTAAAATCACCTATCAGTGATGCTAGTAAATATAAACAAAGCGATTACACACCGGAAACATGGGCTGCATTGCAAGAAGCTCTAAAACAAGCAAATGCGTTGTTAAATAAAGAAGACGTCACAGAAGACGAAGTAAATAGAGCAAAACAAGCCTTAGAAAATGCAATACGTGGATTGAAAGAAAAAGAAGTCGCCGTAACAACAACTTCCCTAACATCTGCTATTCAAAATGCTGCTGCATATACCGACACTACAAAATATCAAAGTGCTTATGTGCAAGCATTAAATAGTCGAATCAATGCAGCAAATGCTTTATTAACATCAAGCGGTGTGACACAGGCAGAAATCAATCAAGCCGTTCAAGATATCCAAGCTGCTATTGAAGCTTGTAAAGCTCATCCAGTACAAGAAGTAACACCGCCTAATAATAACAATCAAAAGCCAAACGATAATACCAATAATAATGCTAATACGGATAAAAATGATAACACCAATAAAGGTGATACTGCGAGTGGAACTGGCAATAAAGAAAATGGCAGGCCAACTAGCAATACATTTGGTGATTAGCATATTACACAGAAGAGATTCTTTGCTTGTGATCTGCTCCCTGTCAAGTAGACAGGTGAAATAAATAAAACCAGTAATTGATGACTTGTCGTAAGATAGGTCATCTTTTTCTATGCTGTTGCGATATTAGTTTGTTCTGCCTTAAACGACTGATAATACTTTTCAATGCGTTTATTTACTTCTATTGGATATTGTCGAACTTCATTCACTGCTGTTAAAGCTGCTGTTCGTACTTCTATTGGTGTTTGATCACAATACCTTCCTTGTGGTCTCTCATTATTATAAAATTTGATGTATTTTTCTAATGACGATTTTAATCCTTCTATTGTGTGAAATTCATTCAGATAATACATTTCGGCCTTGATAATTCCCCATAACCCTTCGATTGGGCCATTATCAATGCA